>CAMBVX010000027.1 GCA_945871085.1 Opitutus sp. GAS368
TAGTAGGGCCGCACGCGCATCCGCAGCAACCGGTGGACGAGCGCCTGCATCACCTCGGCATCGTCGTTCACGCCCGCCAACAGGACGCTCTGATTGCCCAAGGGCACGCCGGCAAACGAGAGCCGTTCACACGCCGCCTTCAACTCGGCCGTCGCCTCCTTCGGATGATTGAGGTGGATGCTCATCCAGATCGGACCGTATTTTTTGAAAATCTCGCAGAGCTCCGGCGTGATCCGCTGCGGCAGAAACACGGGGATGCGCGAGCCGATCCGGATAAACTCCACATGTTTGATCGCGCGTAAGCGCGACAAAAGGTGCTCGAGCTTCTTGTCCGAGAGCAGCAAGGGATCACCGCCCGAGAGGAGCACGTCGCGCACCTCGGGGTGGGCCTCAATGTAACGCAGGCCCTGCTCATACTCGGGATGAAAGTTGTAGTCCTGCGCGTTGGAGACCAGGCGGCTCCGCGTGCAATAGCGGCAATAGGCCGCACAGCGGTCCGTCACGAGAAAGAGTACGCGATCCGGATACCGATGCACCAACCCCGGCACCGGCGAGTGTCCGTCCTCTCCGAGAGAATCGAGGCGCTCTTCCTCGCTGACCACCATCTCACCCGAGCGGGGAATGACCTGCTTGCGAATCGGGCAGTGGGGATCGTAACGGTCGATCAGGTTGAAAAAATAAGGTGTGATCGCGAGCGCCAGCTTCTGGTTTGCAAAGGCGCAGCCCGCCTTTTCGTCGGCGGTGAGCGTCATGAACTGCTCGAGCTGGGCCACCGTCGTAATACGATTCTTCAACTGCCAAGTCCAATCGCGCCAGTCGCGCTCGGGGATGTGTTGCCAGAGTCCTTGGCCTTCGAACCAGCTGGCGCGATCTTCAGTGTAGGGCATCGATTTTGGGGACAGTTAGGGAGCTAACGAAATTCTGTCAAATAGTGAGCCCAAATGACGCGGAAACCGTCGCCGCGTTTTTCCAAAACCCTGCTCGCATGGCGCCACGCGAACTGCTCTCATCCTCTTGAATATTGCCCGCAGGGATTGCCCTTTCGGCAAATCCTCATCCCTCTCACCCGAAAAACCTATGTCGCATCACCATCACGGGAGCAAAGTCGAACCGAAGTTTTCGGTCACCCTGTTTGCCATCACCATCACGCTGTCGTTTACCGGACTCTGCGGTGTCCTTGCGCTCGCCGCACCCGATATCTGGCGCGCTCAGCTCGCCGCCCCCTGGTGGAAGCTGACCATGGTGATCCTCGCCGCGCACTGTGGCGCCGGTGTTTTCGAATTCTTCTTTCACCGCTACATCCTCCACGCCCCGCTGCTTCCTTTTCTGAGCCACTTTTATAAACAGCACACCCTCCACCACGCACTGACGCGAGTCGGTTTCCAAAAGGCAAAAAAAGGCCAGGCCGCGATGCCGTATCTAGTCGAAAACCGCTACCCCATCGAGCACGAGAAACAATTTGAAGCCTCTTATTTTCCTTGGTTTACGCTGATCGCCTTTGTCGGATTTGGAAGTTTCATCTTTGCCCCCGTGCAGTGGCTGCTACCCGACTATCCAATTTTTCTCGGAAGCTTTATCGGGGTCACCTTTTCACTTTGCCTCTACGAGATCATCCACGCCATCGAACACTGGCCCCAAGCGACTTGGGACCGCCTAGTCAGCCAGCCAACCATGGGGCCCTTCTGGCGCAAAGCCTACGCCTTCCACCTTCGCCACCACGCTGATATCCGCTGTAACGAATCCATCTCCGGCATTTTCGGCCTACCTATCCCAGACCTGATCCTCGGCACCTACATCGATCCGGAAACCCTCTACACTCACGGTCGGACGACGGAGCCGAAGGAATTTGTGAGCCCGCGGCCGCGTTTCGCGATCATTCGCTGGTTGGACGAACGGGCGGAGCAATCCATCAAACGTCGCCGCCAGCGCCAGACCACAACCGAACCGGCCGCCGTCACCACCGAACCAGATGACGCCTCGGCCACCCCGCCGCTCTCCGCCGCGCGGCGTGCTCCCACTCAGACGTAATTTTCGCGTGCCCCGCACGCGTTTCCCCTTGGCAGCGGACGGGGGACACCTTTTCGTTCGGCTTTAATGTCCACGTCCAAACCCGCAGTTCTCGCGCTCGAAGACGGTTCAATTTTCCGCGGCCTCGCCTTCGGAGCCGACGCCACCATCGCCGGTGAATGCGTCTTCAACACGTCGATGACTGGCTATCAGGAGATCCTCACGGACCCCTCGTATTTCGGCCAAATCGTCACGATGACTGCCGTGCAAATCGGCAACTACGGGATCAGCCCCGAGGACACCGAGTCGGCCAAGCCCAAAGCCAGCGGCTTCGTCGTCCGCGAACTCTCCCCGATCGTCAGCAACTGGCGCAGCCAACTTTCGCTCGGCGACTATCTTCGCCAGCATGGCATCCCCGGCATCAGCGAGATCGACACCCGCGCCCTCACAAAAAAGCTCCGCGTCGATGGCGCAATGAAGTGCTGCCTCAGCACTCTCCCGATCACCGAGGCCGAGGCCATTCAACGCGCGAAATCGTGGCAAGACATGGCCGGGGCCGACTACGTTAAGGACGTCACCTGCCAAGAGCCCTACTTGTGGCGCGCTGACGAACCCGCGAACTACAACGCCTCCTATCTTCCGGTCGGCACCACGATGAACGCCCCCGGAGCCCCTCCGAACAAGTTCCGCGTCGCCGCCTTCGACTACGGAGCCAAACACAGCATCTACCGGAAACTCGTGAACCACGGCTTCGAGGTGCAGGTCTTCCCAGCCACCGCGACCCACGAACAAGTCCGCGAACACCAACCCGACGCCGTCTTCCTTTCCAACGGTCCTGGCGATCCGTCCGCGCTCCCTTACATTCACAAGACGGTCACCGCGCTCATCCCCGACTATCCGATTTTTGGAATTTGCCTCGGTCACCAGATGCTCACGCACGCCCTCGGCGGCACGACATTCAAGCTCAAATTCGGCCACCGTGGCGGGAACCAGCCCGTGAAGAATCTCGAGACCGGCAAGGTCTCGATCACCGCGCAAAACCACGGCTTTGCCACCGATCCGCAGTCACTCGAAAAAACGGGCGCGCACGTCACCGAGATCAACCTCAACGACAACACCGTCGAGGGTCTCCGCCACACCAAGCTCCCCATTTTCAGCGTCCAATACCACCCGGAAGCCGCCCCCGGCCCGAACGACGCCGACCCGCTCTTCGTCGATTTTTACCGGATGGTAGAAGCGCGCAAAGCCGGAAAAATCTAGAGTCGGGCGGACTTCAGTCTGCCTCTTTGCAATCGCGCATTCGCCAAGTCTGGGCAGAGCGGAACGACTCCCGTCCTAGCCCAGCCACTGCTCAAATTTCACCGCGTCCTCCGGCGTATCCACGCCGATCATCGGGTCCGCCGTCACCGCGCACGCGATTTCGTAGCCGTTTTCCAGCACGCGCAACTGCTCCAGTTTTTCAATCTGCTCCAGTTGACCCATCGGCAGCTCGGCAAACTGGCTGAGCAAGTCCGCTCGGTAGCCGTAAAGTCCTAGGTGCTTGAAGCACGGATTGGCCGCCACCCAAGCGTCGTCCACCACACCAGCCCGATCCCGGGCGTAGGGCAGCGGGGACCGCGAGAAAAACAGCGCGCGCCGTGCCGCTGGAGCCAACACCACCTTCACCTGATTCGGATTTGCAAAGTCGGCCGCCCGCGTAAAAGGCGTGGCCAACGTCGCCATCGGCGCACCCTCGCCGTCCTCCAAAAGCGCCGCCAGCATCCGCAGCTGCCCCCCGGTGACCAACGGCTCATCCGCCTGCACGTTGATCACCAACCCGGCTCCGACCGTCCGGTTGGCTTCCGCGATGCGGTCCGTGCCACTTTGGTGCGCCCCCTTCGTCATGATCGCCCGAAAGCCAGCCGCCGTTACACAGTCGCCCAAACGCGCATCATCCACCGCAAACCACAGCGGAAACTCGGGCGCCTCACGGGTAATCCGCTCCGCCACCCAGAGCAGTAACGGACGTCCTTTTATTTCGTGCAAAAGCTTGCGGGGGAAGCGGGTAGATTCTAGCCGACACGGAACGATAATCGCAATTGCAGGCATGTCTTGGCATCGTGCCGGCGGGTTTTTGGGTTGCAAGCCCGTGCCGGCTGCCGGACTTTGCCCGGCCCTTCCCGGACCTATGAACAAAAGCGACGCCACACCTGCTCCTCAGCCCGCCACCAAGGAGCTGATCGTGCAGAACAAGATGGGCATTCACGCCCGTCCCGCCGCCATGATCGTGCGCATCACCAATAAGTTTAAGGCCGAGGTCTTCGTCGAAAACAAAGACGAACAGGTTAACGGCAAGAGCATCATGGGCCTCATGATGCTGGCCGCCGGCAAAGGCTCGAAGGTTAAGTTCATCGCCACCGGTGCGGACGCCCCCGCGATGCTGACGGAACTGGACGCCCTCTTTGCCCGGAAATTTGACGAGGCTTGATCGCCAGTAGGGCCGGTCCTTTGACCGGCCTTTTCACTGACGGCTTCAAGCCTGTCGAGCTTACCCCAATCCGAAGAACCGCCGCGCATTAGCCGTTGTGATCGCCACCAACTCGTCGTAGTCGACCCCAAACACTTCCTTCGCCGCAAACGCAGCCGTATGCCGCACGAAGGCCGGCTCGTTGGGCTTTCCGCGATGGGGCATGGGCGTCAAATACGGCGCATCCGTCTCCACCATCATCCGCGCGAGTCCTTGCGCCTTCGCCGCCGCTCGCACGTTTTCAGCGCTCTTGTAGGTCAGCACCCCGGTAAACGATCCCAAGCCACCCCGTCGCGTCAGCTCCGCCATCTCGGCGACACCCTCGGTGAAGCAGTGAAACACCACCCGCGTCCAATCAACTCCACTCGCATCAATCAGCTCAACGCACTCCTGAAACGCCCCCCGCGAATGCACGACCATGGGACACCCCAGCCGTTTCGCCACCGCGAGCCCCTCGCGAAACGCCGCCCGCTGCCAAGCGAAAATCTCGGCCGCTGCGACCGCGTCCTTCGGCAAATGAAACCGATCCAGCCCAATCTCCCCCAACGCCACGGGCCGCGGCGCGTCACCCTGCCAAAACCCTTCGACCTGCGCCATGGCCTCGGCCCAGCCCCCATCGACCGAACACGGATGCAGCCCCACGGCATAGCGGACCAAGCCCGTTTTCCCGTGTTCTCGCGCAAGCGTGCGATAGAGCTCCCAGTCCTCCGGAGAAGTCCCGATTGTGACCATCGCTTCCACGCCCGCCGCCTGAGCGCGGGCGAGCGTATCGGACAGCACCGTGCCGCCCTGACGCGCAAACGAGGCCAAGTGGGTGTGTGTGTCGATGAGTCCCATAGTTTGTCATCGCGAGTCCCGCGCAGCGGGACATGGCGATCCAGCTGGATTGCTTCGTCGCGGCGCTTCTCGCAATGACATTTACCCGAGATAGAGCGCTCCGTAACGCTCATTCAAATACCGCACAAACGCGCGCGGCGACAACTCCTCCCCCGTGACGCGCCTCGCCAGCTCCAACGCGTCGAACCGCCGTCCCGGCGTGTGCACTTCCGCCCGCAGCCACGCGAGCAGCCACGAAAAGTCTCCGCGCGCGAACTCCTCCTCCAGCCCCGGCCGCAGCACTAGCGCCCGATACCACAGCTGGGCGGCCAGCAGATTGCCCAGACAGTAACTCGGGAAATACCCAAATGCCCCGTCGCTCCAATGGACGTCTTGGAGCACCCCCGCGCGATCGGTGGCCGGCTCCAACCCCACGATGTCCCGCGACGCGGCGCGCCACGCCGCCGGCAGATCGCGCACCGCGAGCTCTCCGGTGAAAAGTTTTTTCTCCATCTCGAAGCGGAGGATGATGTGCAGATTGTAAGTCACCTCATCCGCCTCCACCCGGACGAAGGTCGGCTCCACCAAATTCACCGCGAGGTAAAGTTCCTCGGCTGACAAGTCGGCCATCTGCACGGGGAAGCGCGCGCGCAGCTCCGGCTCGAATCGCCGCCAAAAGCCCCGGCTGCGCGCGACTTGGTTTTCCCACAACCGGCTCTGCGACTCATGCACCGCCATCCCGGCATGTTGCCCCAACGCCGTGCCGAACTGTGCCGCCGGCAAACCCTGTTCGTAAAGTCCGTGCCCCGTCTCGTGAATCGACGCAAACAACGAGTCCAGCGGCTCGTCGACTTTGAACCGCGTCGTCATCCGCACATC
This sequence comes from Opitutus sp. GAS368, assembly GCA_945871085.1. Taxonomy (GTDB): domain Bacteria; phylum Verrucomicrobiota; class Verrucomicrobiia; order Opitutales; family Opitutaceae; genus GAS368. Next base: position 6,209 of record CAMBVX010000027.1, read on the forward strand.
GCTGCCCGTGCCCGAACAAAATGGGTGCAGCGATACATCGATCCGTCCGCGCTCGTAGTCGAAACCGATCAGCTCGGTGACCTCGCGCAAAAACGCCCGCTGCCCTTCCACCGGAAATCCGCGCAGCTTCGACTCCGCCGCCTTCGCCCGTCCCGCCGTCGGTGAGGCCGTGATGGCTCGCACCAACGGCACGAGTTCTCGCTTCAGTTCCCCAAAGAGCCGGTCCACCGCGACCGTGGTCAACCCCGGGTCGTGCTGGTCCAGCATATAGTCATACTCCCGCCCACTCCAGCCGAGGCAGGCCGCCTCCCGCTTCGCCAACTCCACGTTCTTCTCCAGCACCGGCACAAAACTCGGAAAGTCATCGGCTGCCTTTGCCTGCACCCAAGCGTGGTAGCCCCGACTGCTCTGCTCCGCCTTTTCGCGCACAAATTCCACCGGCAGCTTCGTCGCCCGGTCGTAGTCCTTCCGCGCGTGCGCCACGACCAACTGTTCGTCCGGGGTCAACGCGCCGTTCCCCGCCTCCAGCACCCCGAGCAACACGCCCAGGCGACCCGCACTCGCCGCGGCGTGGTGCACCTCCGCGACCGCCGCGTGCTGGGCCGCGCGCTGCTCGGCCCCTCCCGGTGGCAAGTTGACCTGCTCGTCCCAACCCAACAACTCCGCCACCGTCCCGAGCGTATGCGTGCGTTTGAGCAGCGTAGTCAGTTCCGTGAAGGCGGGTTCCAGATTCATGACCCAAGCTTGGCGAGACGCTCCGCGTTCAGGCGAGCGCGTTGTCACCGATCACTCAATAAAGCTGTCGCCCGGGACAATCTTCACGTGACCGCCGTTGGCGCTGAACGTCAGCTGCGGGCCACCCACTCCAATTTGCCCCGCCAACTTACTCTTTCCATCGCCACCAGACTGAATCGCCATCGGCAAGAGGTTCTCGACTCGACCCCAGACCGAAGACGCATTCACCCGGCAATTCAACGACGGCGCAACCGTGACGTGGATGCTGCCGCCGGCCGTGCTCACGCGGGCGTCACCCACCGAATCGAACGGAAATCCGACATAGACATCGCCCGCTTCAGCTGAAGCCGTAATCCCAGCGCGCGCCGCTTGCACACTGACATCACCAGACAAATTCTTCACATCCGCCAATCCACCGATCGACCCAACGCGCACCGTTCCCTGCAAAACCCGGACCTTAACCGGCCCAGAGCAGCGCGAGATGACCACGTCCCCTACCTCCGCACTGGCTTCGATTGAGCCTTCGATCCGCTTGATACTGATCGTCCCCTTCTCGGTGCGCGCCACAACTCGACCCTCAAGATTCCCCACCGTAATACCGCCATTGCGAGTAACGGCTTCGACATTGCTTTGGCGCGGCACTGAAATTCGCCACTCGAGGTCAATCTGGTTCTTGTCGTTCCAGACAAAACGCACCCGGGTTTCCTGCGGATTGCGCGCCCGAAGCAAGATCGTGTTCTCCTGATCTAAAGCTTCCAGCTGCAGCGCCGCAAAAATTCGACCGGCCTCCGCGGGATCATCGCTCCGAATCGACATCTGCAGCAAAACCCGGACCTCGGCCTGATCGCTCTCCGCGACGGTGATGCTACCCCGATAGGTGTCCACCTTGACCGAGCAGCTTGGCTGAACGGCAAAGGTCTTCTCAAATTCTCGCACGGTGGCACGAACCGTCCCGATCGATAGCGCCACCAAACCCAGCCCAAGAAAAAAACGCGTTGCAGCCATTGAAGTACGAATAGTCTTTCGTTCACCCGAGACCACGCAAGCTCCACCGAAAACAACCCCCAGACATCTGGGCCACGAGAGGGGCAGCTCCCCAGCCAAATAGCTTCAACGCGTCCGAACCACAATGTCGCCACCGCTTGAACGCAGTTTGAGCACCGGCCCGCCGCCATTCACCGCCCCCGTGAGCTGCGTGCGGCTACGGTTCGATTTCTCCAAAGTGATCGTCAACCCCTCGGCGTCGACGGACCCGCCGCTCGTCGCTGCATCGAGCCGGAACGCCGCGGTCTGATCGACCGTGATTTTTACGCTGCCGCCCGAAGTGCTGAGTGAGCACGGGTCCTTGATCGGCCCAACGAAACCGGCGCGAACATTGCCACCACTCGTATTTGCTTTCAGCGCACCGGTCACCGCGTCGATGCGGATATTGCCGCCCGACGTGCTGAGGTCAGCCTCACCGGCCACGGTGCCCGCGTTGACGTCGCCGCCCGAGGTACCGAGCTTCACCGCCCCGCCCGCGCTCTCGAGCGAGACATTACCGCCGGAGGTGCGCGCCTCGACCGCGGAGCCGATCTTGCCAAGACGGATATTACCGCCCGACGTGCGGGCTTTTATTTTGGCGGCAAGGTCGCCAACCGTGATGCCGCCGCCCGAGGTCTGCAGGTCGGTCGCGAAACTCGCGGGCACCGTCACGATGAAGTCCACGTTCACCGGCGGCCAGGAACCGAAATGAAACCCGCCCGACCTCGACGCGTATTTTGCCGTCGCGATCACGTCGTTGCCGTTCTGGTCGATCGTGAGCTCGAGCTTCTTGAGGATTTCGTCGGCTTCGCGGTCGCTGCTGGCGCGGATTTTCTGACGGGCGGTGACCTTGACGACGTTATCGGACGATGGCGCGACGCGAATCTCTCCGCCCAGCGTATCTACCCGCAGGTGGCCGCCGGGTAGAACCGTGAACGTTTTTTCGACGACGCGCTCGATCTTGGCCTGCGCGGGGATGGCGAGCGCCGCGCACAAACCGGCGGCGAGAATCAGACGGGGAGAGGTTTTGGTGAACATGTGTCCCCATAACCCGGAGAATTTCCGGAAAGTTACACAGATTTTCCCTTCACCCGCTTGGATTTCAAAAAAACGTCACGCTCAGCGCGCCGCGGCACGGCGCACTCCACCAGACACCGCCATTTTCTCGCGAACATTTCCAGCGAGCCGGGACGTTGAATCGGCTAGCCACGGAAATCGTCCTTACCGGCGGCACGATCTCCGGCGCGGGTCTTGCCGTTTGCGCGGTGCCTCAAGCCCCTCACAGCCTGCCACCTGTTGCTCCCCTCATTCGCGCGGGAGGCTGAACACCCGCCGCATCCCACCCGTCACAATCGCGAGCGTCGCGAGCGAGTTCACGGGCATCAGAATCGCGGCGACCAGCGGGTTCATCCGCCCGGCTACGGCGAGGCCCACGGCGAGCACGTTGTAGACGATCGAAAAAATCAAAATCACCGTCTGCGTCCGCCGGCGCACCGCATCGACCTCGAACAGCGCCCGAATTCCGCCGATCCCGCGTCCAAGATAATAGAAGTCGGCCTTCTGCTCCAGCAACCCGCGATGAATCACCGGCGTGCCCCGACAGCGGACCCGATCAAAGGCCAGACTGTCGTTGGCCCCATCGCCGAGCATGAGCGCCGTCTCCGCCCGCTCCCCCGCAAACCAAGCCGCCTTGTCCTGTGGCGACAGCTCACCCAACCCGCAATCCGCGGGTAGACCGAGCTCGGCCGTGAGTGCCGCGACTTTTTCGTGCCGGTCGCCGCTCAAAATTTGCACCGCCAGCCCTCGCTGCCGCAGCGCCGCCACCTCGGCCCGCGCATCCACCCGCACGGTGTCGGTAAACCTAAAGGCCGCGACCACTCGTCCGTCTCGCGTCAATACCGTCGCGCCGTCCGCGCTCGCCGGCGCGCGCCAACCCGCGCGACCCAACGCCCAGACGCCGATTTCCACACCGGATCCCACCGTCTCATCGACGTTGCCCGCGAGCGCCTCGGGCGCACCGTCCGCCAACAGATTTTCCAACAGGGCCTGGCTCACCGGGTGAGGGTTGTCGCGCACGAGCGCATGCAACGCCGCTCGCGCCTCCGGCTCCAGCGACCGCAACACCGCGGGATTTAGCAATACCGGCGTCTCCAAGGTGAGCGTGCCGGTCTTGTCGAAAACAATTTGCCGCACCCGCCCGAGCTTCGTCCACAGGTCACCCTCGCGCACAAACACCCCACGGCGCCGCAGCGCCACCGTCGCCAGCTCGTCCGCCAACGGAAACGCCAACGCCACCGCACACGGACACGACACGACGAGCACCGCCGTCACCACGGCCCACGTGCGCAGCGCATCCCCGGTGCCCACCCACCACCCGAGCCCCGCGAGCGTGGCGACGAGCAAGATTCCGACGATGTAGCCTCGGACAATCCGCTCGATGAGCCCGGCCCGGGCCGCCGCGCGCGCCGGAGTTTGCAACAACTGAGCAAGCAACGATTGGCTCCACGTCTGCCGCGCCGTGAGGCGCACCGCCGCGCGACCGACATTGACCGCTCCCGCAGGCACCCGCGCGCCGGAGGGAAATATCTGCGGCTCCGCCTCGCCATTGATCGACGCCAACGAAAACGTCGCCGCGGCCCCGAGCGTAGCTTCAACGGGATTCGTTTGCCCTGCCGCGAGCGCGTAGACCTGCGCCACGCGCAGCTGCTCCGGCGCAACTTCACCCGCGTCGTCGGTCAACACCCGCGGGGGCTTGGGTTGCATCGCCAATAGCCGGCGCTGGTTCCGCTCGACTGCCGCGACCTGCGCCCAGCGCCCGATGAGCATCAGCAAAATGAACCCGCTCACGAAATCGAAATACACCAAGCGGTCTTCGGCCGCCAGCCACCCATAGAGCGAACCCGCATAGGCACCCGCAATGCCAAGCCCGATCGGCAGATCGATGTGCATCGCCCCCAACCGCAGCGCTCGCAGGGCCCGCCCGAGAAAATACACGCCGCCCACCAGCAGGCTGAGGGTAGCAAACGCGAGCGAGAGGAGCCCGAACAGCCGCGCATATTCGAAGTCACGCTCCATCCCGAAATACCCGGGAAACGTAAACAGCATCACGTTCATCGCGAAGGCCGAACACAGCCCGATCCGCTTCGCCAAGGCCCGACTCTCCGACTCACCGCGCGCCTCGCCGAGCGGTCCCACGAGGTAACCAAAGGCCTGCAACACCCGCGCAAACCCCGCCGCGCTGAATTTCCCCCGCACCCAACGCAATCGCACCGTGCCGAGCTGGGCATTGGCGATGATCTCGCGCGCGCCCGCCTCTTGCTGAAACAGGCGTTCGATGAGCCACACGCAACCCGCGCAAGACACTCCCTGCAAATCCAACGTCAACTCCGGGATCTCCCGCGGCCGCAACGCCCCCGTCGCCTCAGCCTCACCGCGGCCTTCGACCTCCCGTTGCGCCGTCTCCAGCCACGCGTAGTCGCGCGGCTGAAACACCGCCGCGTCGGCCGGCGCAGTGATTTCGTCTTTGATCCGGTAGTAGCCCGCCAGACCGTGTTCATGCACGAGCCGAAAAACGTAGGAACAACCCGCACAGCAAAATCCCGTCGCGACCATCCGCTCATCGAGCAGCGACGCCCCGCAGTGCCGACACGACGGCTTTGCGGTGGCCCGGACAGCTTGCCCGGGTTTCGCACGCCCAGTCACGGGCGAAACGGTCGGGCCATTTTCAATTACGGCGCTCATCTCAAAAACAGATCAGCGAGGCCGGATCGGGTCCCTCAAAACCAAGCGTGCCGCGCAGCCGCCAGCCGATGACCGCCGCCGTCGTGAGCGCGAGCGCCAGTCGCGTGCGGGCGAGCCAGAGCGGCGAGAGTTTGGACCGCACCCATTGGAATTGTGATTGCGCGAGCCAGAGCAGCGGCACCGTGCCGAGCCCGAACGCCAACATAAATTCCACTCCGCGCAATGCCGACCCCGACAACATCGCCAACGCGATGAGAAAATACAGCGGTCCACAGGGCAAAAGGGGCGTCGCCACTCCGAGCACCGCCGCCGCCTGCGTCCGCGACCGGCCCCGCAGCCAGCTCTGCAAACGGAACGTCAGCCGCCCGAGAAATAAGAATTTTGGGATGTGCCGGTCCCAACGCAGCGCGAGCGCGACGAAAAATATTACGGTTACCCACGGCAGCCAGCGGAACACCGAGTGCGAGACCCACGTCAGCGGCAGGCTCCCGAGTCCACCGGCCAGCGCACCCAAGACCGCGTAGCTCGTCAGCCGCGTCAGGTGATAGACCGTGCTCACCGTCTCCGCATCGGCGCGCTCACTGCGGACCGGCATGAGCGAACACGCGAGCGGACCGCACATGCCCGCGCAATGCAGACTGGTGACAAGACCGGCCACGAACGCGGCGGAGGGAGAGTTGACGGCGGCGAATTCCATGGTTCAGCGTCCCGTCGCCAGCGGCACTTCCGCCACGCGATGCTTGGAAGCAAACGTGATCCACGCCGTCCAAACCACGATCTGCACGATGAACGCGGCGACGACGATCCACATGAGCGGTATCCGGTTGGCGGCGCGCTCAGTGTTTTTTGCCGTGCTCATTTTTCTCCTCCTCCTTTTCGTGCCGGAGCCGGGGATCCGGCCCCAGAAACTCGACGTCGCGTTCCAGGTGAAAATGGCCGCCCACATCCGCGATTCTTATTTCAAGGCCAAAAGCGCCGATGAAATCCCGCCGCGGCATCTGCAACACGAGCGGTTGCACAATCTCGCCCAAAGCGGGCACTTCGAGGACCGAAGTGAGCCCATTCTGCACAAGCGAGGCCGGAGCCCGATTCACGCTGACGAGGTAACGCTGCGTCTGGTTGCGCTTGTTGACCACCCGCACGAGGAATTGGTTGCGCACATAGTCGTCGGTTACGAAATAAGGCGTGCCGATAATCCGCGTAACGGCGAGGTTCGCCGGGCGGATCGTCGAGACCGCCCACAACGCCACGCCGGCGCCGACCGCGAGTAAGAATCCGTAAAGCGCGACGCGCGGGCGAAACCAACGGGTCTTCTTTGCGTTGAAGCCGTTTTGGGAATCATAGCGGATCAGCCCCGAGGGCCGGTTGAGCTTCGTCATCACATCGTCGCACGCGTCAATACACGCCGTGCAGCCGACGCACTCCATCTGCAGGCCCTGTTTGATATCGATGCCGGTCGGGCAGACCTGGACGCAACGGCTGCACGCGACGCAGTCGCCGGCAGCGGGCGTCCCGACCTTGCCGCGCGGTTCGCCCCGCTTCGCGTCGTAACCGACGACCAGAGAATTGTCGTCGATCAACGCGGATTGGATCCGGCCGTAGGGGCAGACGACGATGCACAACTGCTCGCGAAACCACGCGAAGTTAAAGTAGAGCGCACCGGTCGCGACCGCGATGAAGCCGAAGGCGCTCCAGTGCTCCGTCGGCGCCGCGCGCATCATCACCCACACCTCGGGCACGGACACAAAGTAGGCGAGCAGCAGGTGCGTGATCACCGCCGAGACGAGAACGTAGAGCGTATGCTTGAGCCCGACTTTAAAAATTTTTCCAACGGAGAGCGGCGCCGCGGCGAGCGCCCGTCGCCGGACAGCGTCGCCCTCGATCAGCCGTTCGATCCGACGATAGACGTGGTCGAGAAAAACCGTGTGCGGACAAGCCCAACCGCACCAAACACGACCGAGTAGCGCGGTGACAAAGAAGAGTGAAAACCCGAGTCCGGTGATGACGAAAAAAATCAACCACAGATCTTGGGCCGCACCCGTGATGCCGAAGAGATGGAACCGCCGCTCGGCGACATCGAGGAAGACGGCCGGATAGCCGTTAAGCTTGATCCAAGGCAACGAGAGATAAAACGCGATCAGCGCGAACGCCGACCACCGCCGGGCCTGGGAGAACCGCCCGTGGGTATCCGAAGGATAGATAAACGGCCGCGAGCCGTCATCTTGAATGGTGGTGACGGAGTCGAGGCTCGGACGGCGGGGAGGATTCGCCACGGATTATTTGGGCAAGATCGGGATCCAGGCGGCCTGGACCTCGATGGGCTCGCCTTCCGCGTGGTGGCTGAGCAGGAAAGCGACGACCTCGGCAGATTTCTTGGCACCGATCACGGGGACCCAGGCGGGCATACCTTTTGCGAGCACGCCTTTGTCCAGCGTGGCGTAGAGATCGGTCGGGTTGCCGCCGTGGATCCAGAGTCGGTCGACGAGGTTGGGGCCGATGCCGCCCTGAAGCTTGTCGCCGTGGCAGCTCACACAGGTCGTCGCGTAGGTGGCGCGCCCGGCTTCCACAAAGACGTGATTGCGGCTCATGGCCCAAAGGCTGGCATTGTCCGTGGTCGGAGCGGAGGCGAGGCGGGCGGCCTCGATGTGTTCCATTTCCCGCTCCACTGTTTGCGAACCCGTGAGCCCGACCCGAAACCACTCGAAATAGGCCCAGTAAACCATCCAGAAGAGAATGCTGCCAAAGAGCAGCACCATCCACCAATTCGGCAGGCGACGGTCGAATTCTTGAATGCCATCAAACGAGTGGTGGCGGAGACTTTGGTCTTCAGGCGGCGGGATCGGAGTCATGACGGGCGGCGGGGGTGGGAGTGGAAAACGGGAGCTGTTCCGAGTGGGCCAACTGCGGGCGCTTCATGCGCAGCGCCCGCCAAGTAATACTCACGAAAATCGACACGGCGGTGATGAAAGCCACCAAGGTAAACAGGGCGGCGGAGTCTTCGAAAATGAGGCGACGAAACATGATGAAAAAAATTTAACTTTGGATTCCCGATCCGTGGACAAACGCCGGCGTGTTCAGCGGGCGGAGGATTTTGCCGGTGCGACCGTTTCAAATTTACCGAGCTTCTGCAGGTAGGCGATGAGTGCCACGATCTCGCGATCCGGAGCGACCGAGGTCCCGGCGGCCCGCAGGTCGTCGGCGATGGCCTTGGCCTGGGCATCCACGTTGGCGAAGACCTCCGCCGGGCTCCATGCGGGATACGGGACACCGAGCATCCGCTGCACCGAGATCTTGCCCGGCAACGCGGCGATGTCGGTCGCTTTGGTCAGAAGCCAGGGATAATTGGGCATGATCGAACCGGCCGAGATCGAGCGCGGATTCTCCATGTGCCGGTAGTGCCAGATATTCGGATACTTCGATCCGACCCGGGCGAGGTCGGGGCCGGTGCGCTTCGATCCCCATTGAAACGGATGGTCGTAGATTGATTCGCCCAGCCGCGAGTAGTCGCCGTAGCGGAGCACATCGGGCACCAGCGTGCGGATCATCTGCGAGTGGCAATTGTAACAGCCTTCACTCACATAGATGTCGCGGCCCGCGAGTTCCAACGGCGTGTAGGGAAACTGGCGGCGGTCTTCGACGTTGGCCGCCCGGTGCATGAGCACGGTCGGGATGATCTGCACGAGACCGCCGGCCGCGACCGCGATGACCACGAGAATCGTAAACGGCGCGGAGTTGACCAACAGGCGATCCCACCACGAGGCCCACTTTTTGCCCCGGGATTCGAAGTGCGCGTAGGCGGCGACCACGCAGAGCATGAGACTCACGAGGCCGGCGATGCTCAGGACGTCGTTGCCAAACATCCAAGCGCAGGCGAACCCGACGCCGAGCACCGAGAATGCGACCGGCGGGCTGAGGAACGTGCCCATCAGCGAGAGTTTTTCGTCGGCCGTAATGTCCCCGGCATCGTCGAAGACCTCGATGGTGCCGTTGACGGCCTGCGCGCCGGCGACGGTTTTCCAGAGATTATAGATGAGCAGAAACCAACCGACCAGATAGAGCCCGCCGCCGATGAGCCGCATCATCATCATCGGCCGGATCGTGGTCACCGTCTCAAGGAAATTTGGATACGCGAGCACGGTGCCGCCCTCGGTCGTGGCGTTGAGCATCACGCCTTGGGTGATGCCGCTCGTCCACATCGCCGCCGTATAAAGCAAAATGCCGACGGTCCCGAGCCAGAAGTGCAGATTCGCGAGCGGGACGGAGTGCAGGGGCTTGTTCCAAAGCCGCGGTAGCAACCAGTAGATCATGCCGGCGGCCATGAAGCCGTTCCAGCCGAGCGTGCCGCTGTGCACGTGGCCGATGATCCAGTCGGTATAGTGCCCGAGCGCGCTGACGGCTTTGATCGAAAGCAACGGCCCTTCGAACGTGGACATACCGTAAAACGTGACGGCGACGGCGAAGAACTTGAGCACCGGCTCCGTGCGCAGTTTGTCCCACGCGCCGCGGATCGTGAGGAGACCGTTCAACATGCCGGCCCAAGACGGCGCCCAAAGCATCAGCGAAAACGTCATGCCGAGCGTTTGGAGCCAGTCGGGCAGTGCTGTATTCAACAAATGGTGAGGACCGGCCCAAATGTAGACAAAGACCAGCGACCAAAAGTGAATCACCGACATCCGATACGAATAGACCGGACGCTCGGCCGCCTTCGGCACGAAGTAATACATGATGCCCAAAATCGGGGTGGTCAGAAAAAACGCCACCGCGTTGTGCCCATACCACCACTGCACCAACGCATCCTGCACACCGCCAAAGAGCGGGTAGCTGTGCAACAGACTCGTCGGGATCGAGAGGTGATTAACGATGTAGAGCATCGCCACGGTGATGATCGTCGCGATGTAGAACCAGATGCCCACGTAGAGGGTCGGCTCGCGCCGGCGAGCGAGGGTCCAAAAAAAGTTCACCGCAAACACGACCCAGATGAGCGTGACCGCGATGTTGATCGGCCAGATGAGTTCGCCGTATTCCTTGCCGCGGGAAAAACCGAGCGGAAGCGTGATCGCCGCCGCGACGATGATCAACTGCCAGCCCCAGAAGTGCAGCTGCGACAGAAAATCACTCGCCAACCGGGCCTTCACGAGCCGTTGCGTCGAATAGTAGACGCCCGCGAACATCATGTTGCCCACAAAGGCGAAGATCACGGCGTTCGTGTGCAGCGGACGAATCCGGCCAAACGTCAGCCACGGCACATCCAAGTTCAGCTGCCAGTAACGAAGCTGGGCGGCGATAATCACGCCGACCAGCATCCCCACAGCCCCCCAGATCACGGAGGCCAGGAGAAATTGCCGGACGACCTTGTCGTTAAATTCGATGGTTATTTTTTTGTCGGACATGACGGATAGAAAAAGGAAGAATGGCCTAGATCGTCTGCTGGAGCCGCCGACAGCCCGCACAGGCCCGGCGCGATCCATCGTGGCACCCACAGTCACCGCCACCTTGGTGGTGGGCCGGGACCAAAGCGGGCTGTGGTTCGGCCAAGCGCGGTTGCTCGTCGGCCAACGGCAGCAACGAATCGCGCTCCGCACTGCTCAGCCGACCCCGCGCATGCTCGCGCAGAAAGAAAATGATGAACGTAAAGACGAGGCTCAGACTGATCGTGAGAGTGAGTGGGACGATAGCCATAGTTCGGGGGTAACGGGCGGAATTATTTCTTCACTTTCGAGACGGTGGACGCACGGACGGTGGAATTTCGGCCGGGTTGCTGGTGCGGGCCATGAACGCGACCGTGGTGGTGGCGGAGCAATTCTTTTGCGGCGAACCAGTTCTCGGTTTCGACGCCAGAGGGACAGCCACTCTCCCTCCATAGACGATGGGCCACCTGCTGAATCTCGGCTTCCGCGGGCTCCGGGAGCGATGGCAGGGTATTGGCGTTGGTTTTCATCGGTGGTTTGGTTGCACCCCGTGACTATGCACCAAACGGCCCGCAGGCTCTCCGCACGATTTGGCGAGAGCTGTGCACTTCTTGTGGAATAGCAAAAAATGCGCGGTCAAGAAATGCGCGCACTTCACCAAGCCAGGCGGAGTCAACTGCCCGCCGGTCCGGCATACTCGTCCCCATGCAAGAGACTTTGGCGCGCGCGTTGCACGCCCAGCGTGGACCAATCCGTCTGCAATGGGAAGCGCTGCTGCGGGTCGAACGCACCACGACGCCGTTGGCCCACCCCGACTCGCTCGTTCACCTGCTCGATTGGGCGATCGACGAAATCTTCTCCGCCCTGCAACCAGACGCCGACGGACAGCCTGTTCCCGCACCTCCGGTTGCGACCGCCCTCCGCAGTGAGTGCGCGTGCGGACGCAATCCCTTTCTCGTGTTTTTCATCGCCGGCGAACAGGCCATGATCGAAGCCTTGGTGCTCACCCAAACGGAAATTCCCGCCTTGGACGCCGCGTCGCGCGATTCAGCCGTCAGCGAACTCTACGCGGTCCTGCGCCGACTTCGTGACCAAGAAATCGAGTCGTTCTGCGCGCTCTGCCAATACCGTGGTTCGGCCACGTGCGCGGGAATTCAGCCCGCTGCGCCGTGCAACCGCTCGCGATAGACCGTTGGCGATTCACCCGCGATCCGCCGAAACACCCGGTTAAACTGCGACAACGATTGAAAGCCGGCCTCGTAGGCCGCCTCGCTTACCCGCTTGTGCGGATTGAGCAGGAGATTCTTAACTTTTTCGATGCGCACGCGGGCCAGATAGTCGGTAAACGTCATCCCGGTCGCCTTCTTGAACGTCTTGCAGAAATAGAACGCGCTCATGTTCACCGCGCTGGCGACCTGCGTCAGGGAGAGTTCGTCGCCTTGGTGCTCTGCAATGAAGAGCCGGGCCTTGGTCACCGCCGGCACCTCGGCCGAAGCTTCAGTGACACTCAGCTGGTTGCTCAACGTCGAGAGATGCTGCGCAAAAATCGTAAGCAAGCGCAGGATCGAAGCGTATTGTTTCTTCTGGACCACGCGGGTCTGAAAATAGGCTTCCTCCAAGCGCTTTAAGTCGACTTCCGTACCCCACTTCAGGAGTTCACGCGTCGTCTTGGCGAACTCTTGCTTCGTCGGCGCGTGCAGGAGCACCTGACCCGTCTGGAGAAACGCGACCAAATTCTCCCCCACCCTCACCGGCACGGCAGAATCACACAGGCCCGCGAAACACTTGAGTGTCTTCGGTTCCAAGCGGGCCTCGACCTCGACTTTTTTCTGGAGCTGCAAGCAGGCGGCACAGGATTTGTTACTCTGGCCCATCAACGCGCAGAACGGATTTTCGTTCGGCTGGTCGTGAAACGGGAGGTCAAACGCCTCAATGGCGCGCAAATTAAACGGCAGCCCGGTCGTGTCGCGAAACGCTTGCTCGTAGTCGCGGAAAATCTGCGAGCGCTTGAGCTGGGCGACCATCGCCCGACTTTGGGTTGCGTTCATTTCCGAGCCGGTCGTCATGGCGAGAACCTAAAACGCGTCGCGCCGTGAGCAACTGTCAAAATTTCGGACGGCAGCTCGACCTCGGTTATTAGCCTCAGACCTTCGCACTGTTATCACACTTAAAGTGGACCTGGGACCGCCGCATGGCGTGCGCGCGCAGGGCCGAGGTCTGGGCCGGGTCGCGCGACTTGATTAAAAACCGCCGCTGCAGCTCAGCCTCCTCTGCGGCCGCCGCGACCGCTGCAAAACACAGCAGAGTTTCCGCATTGGACTTAAGCCGGCTCGCCGGAAAACACGTGTGCGCGGCCAACCAGCGAACGGTGTCGCGCAACGGATCGGTAGTGAGAGCAGTGGCTGAGTTCATTTCGCCAAGAGTGCAGCCGCCCACCCCGCCTCGTCAAACCCGACGAGCATGACCTCTCCTCCAATCAAAAATGGCCGTTTCACCAGATTCCCGTTGCCCGCCAGTAAGCCGAGCGCGGCCGCCTCGCTCAGCGCGGGTAGTTGCTCGCCCAATTTCTGCTCGCGGTAATCGCCCCCGGAGGTGTTGAACAGCCGACGCAGCTCACCTTGGTAGGCCGCCAACATGGCTTTCAGCTCGGCCTTGGTGGGCGGGGTCTCGCGGATCGCCCGCTCCTCGAAGGAAATGCCCCGCGCCCGCAGCCACTTTACCGCCTTCCGGCACGTGTCGCAATTTGCCAGGGTGTAGATTTTCAACGCGCTCATTTCACCCAGCTTGGATCTTGGATGATGAATTGCCAGCGCTCCTTGTATTGCCCGAGCTCCCCGTAAAACCGCATCGGCTGCCCGGCCGGGAAGTCAGCTCGCAGCTTCTTCCGAAATTCCGCGTCATGGCTGAACACATCGTAGGTCTCGCCGAGGAACTCCACCGCGAGCCGCCCGCCCGGTGCCACCACTCCGTCGACCCGGATGATTTTCCCTTTGTAACCGTCGGCGCGCAGGCTGGCGCCGCGCGGCAGCGCCGCCGCCGTCAGCGCGACTTTCGCCACCTCCAGCTTGGCATAATCCACCGCCAGGACGACGGTGGCATCCGCCGGTTTTTCGACCGACGGATTTTGCAACGTCTGGTATTTATCCGCGCGCCCGTCCGCCACCGTCATAAATTTGGCTGCAACCGGAAAATGGTCGGAAAAACCCTGGCCCGCCGGGCCATCAAACGACCAGCGCACGGGTTGCCCTTGGTCGTCGGCGTTGAGCCCGGGAAATTTCGCGACCCCGAAGGAATTATCGACGTAGTGCACGCCCCGGTAATCGTAGAGCCCGCGGGAGATGATCAGATGCATCAGCGTGCCCCATTCGCCGCGGTAGGTATCGCTGCCGCGCTCTGGCGGCGGAAGTTCATACCACAAATTGTAGAGATCGCGCTGGGGCCCGCGCACGGCGAGTTCGTTCCCTTGGGCGCCCAGCACATCGTTGATGCCGGTCTTCGTCATCTTCGGGTAACGCTGCTTCTGGTTATACTGCGAGTTGAGATCGCCCCCGATCACGACGTCGGCGTGGGGATCAGCGCGGAGGATTTCATCGAGCCTCGCGCGCAGGGTGCGGGCGTTGCCGGCGCGGGTCGTTTCCGTCTCGGGATCGCTGGCGCCCGACTTCCAATGATTCGCGAACAGGTAGAGTGGCGCCCCGTCCACCGTGACCAACACTTCGAGGATGGCGCGCGCGCCGGCAGTCGGATGGGAACGCACGTGTTTGATCGGAAAGCGCGTGAACACCGCGCACTTGATCTCCTGCGGACGTTCGCCGGGGGCCACCGGGCTGTCGCCGATCGCGATCTGATAGCCGGTCATCCCGCCATCCGCCAAGGCCTTCGCGAGCAGCGCTTCCGAGGGAAGATCGCCAATCTCAGCGTCAAATTTTGCCCCGAGCATCGCTTCCAGCCGCACGCCGGCGTAGCGCGCGAGCAGCGCGTTGTAATTCGGCGGTGCTTTGCCCGGCGTGGCATCGACCTCGAGTTCGCTCAACAGCAACACATCGGGTCCGCGGCCGGCCTCAAATTTCGCCACCACCCGCGCGATGTTTTGCAGCTTCGTCAGCGCGTGGGCCCGCGTGTATTTTCCCGGCTGGTAGTCGTCGTAGTTCGCCACGCCATCGAGGTCGAAGAGGTTTTCGACGTTGTACGCCACGACCGTAAACGACCGCGCCTGGGCCACCGCAACGATCGCCCAGACCAGCAGAAAAGATGTTAGAAAATGCATCGCGCCAAGTTGACGGCCACCATTGACCGGCGCAACCACCCGCGCGCAATCTTCGCGCGATGAAGCCCGTCCTCGAAGTCACCGGCCTGCGCGTAGAGCGCGGGAACACCACGATTCTCCGCGACGTTAATTGGCGCGTCGTCCCGGGCGAACACTGGGTCATCCTTGGCGCCAACGGCTCCGGCAAGACCTCCCTCCTCAAAGCCCTCACCGGTTTTCTCTCCCCCACCGACGGCGAATTCTCCGTGCTCGGCCGCCGCTACGGGGCCGCCGATTGGAGGGAACTCCGCCTGCACATCGGCGTGGTGACCAGCGCGTTCACCGCCTCGATTCCCCTTTCTGAAGTGACGCTCGATACGGTGATCAGCGGCAAATACGCGCAGCTCGACCTCTGGCACGCCGGCACCCGGGCCGATCGCGTCGCGGCGCTGCGCCTGTTGCGCTCCGTGGGTCTCGCACGCATCGCCCACCGTGAGTGGGCCTACCTCTCGCAAGGCGAACGCCAACGCGTGCTCATCGCCCGTGCCCTCATGGCTCGCCCGCAGCTCCTCATTCTCGACGAACCCTGCGCCGGGCTCGATCCGGTCGCGCGGGAAAAATTCCTCCGCTTCCTCGAAAAACTCGCGCGCCGCCGCCGCGGCCCCGCCCTCGTCCTCGTGACCCACCACGTCGAAGAAATCACCCCGGCCTTCACGCATACCCTCATGCTGCGCGCCGGCCGCGTCATCGCCGCCGGCCCGCGCGCCCAGACACTCACGTCGCAGAACCTGTCGACCGCGTTTGGCGCACCGCTGCGGCTCACCCAACGTCAGGGCAAATTGGCGCTGAGGTAACCCGGCTTTCTCCTCGTCCCCGACTGCCGCCAAGCGTTGGCCGTTTACACGCAAACCGCCGATTTGCCCGGCGGCGATCCGCTCGCACTGCACAATCTTTCCGGTTCCCTCCGTTCACTCGGTCGCTTGGAGAAAGCGGACGCCGCCGTGGATCCCGCGATCGCCTTGCACCCCCATGGCGTTTACTTGGTGCGCAAAGTCACGCTCGCACTGCCGCGCGGCGATCTCCCCGCGGCGCGTGCCATCTTGGAAAAATTCCTGGCCCTGCCTTGGTCGAACCCCTCAATGTCTCCACGGCGATGACAGTCTGGCTATGGTCGCGCGAGCCGAAGAAGGCGCTTTCACTCTGGCAGTCGGTCACGCAGGACTACGTCAAAGTCGCCAGCTTCGGCGGACCGAAGGACGACCTGACTGGCGTGGCGCTGTGGCTCGACCATCGGCACGACGCTGCCACCAACGCGTGGCAAGCCGTGTCAAGGGTCGTGGAAAAGCGACTCGTGGCGCAGCCGAATTCGCGCTCGCTCGTTGCCTGGAAGGGAGTCGTGCTCTGGCGACTCGGGGACCTCGTCGGCGCTCGTCAGGCGTTGACCCCTGCCGAGGCATGGCGGAGATAAACCCCGCCCCACAGTGAGCCGCTGCACCGCGGTTTCAGAAAACTAAGATGCGCCCATGCGGCCCCGTTAACCTCTTCGAACGTCGCTCGGCCACTCCCCTCCCGGCGGCTTCCGCTCCGGCGGCGCCGCGTTACGTCGAGGCGCCGCCCGTGATATAGTTGCGCAGGTGCTCGGCCTCGGCGCGGTGTGTATCCGCCATCCAACGCGTGACGTCGCCGATCGAAATAACTCCGAGCAACTGCCCGCCCCGCACCACCGGCAGATGGCGGCAGCGCCGCTCCGTGAAGATCGTCATGGTTTGCTCGATGGTCGCCTCCGTCGCGATGGTGATGACACCCGGGCTCATCACGTCGGCCACGAGCGCCCCACGCGGATCGAGCCCCGCGCCGACGACCCGGCGCAGCACATCGCGCTCGGTAAAAATGCCGACGAGACGCGTACCATCAAGCACGACGATGGCACCGATGCGATGGCGGTTCATTTCAGCCACCGCGTCATAAACGCTGAGGGTCGGAGGGATGGAGTGCACGCCAGCACCCTTGCGCTCCAGGAGGGCAGAGATCGGAGTATTCATTTTTTTGAAGAAACGAGCAGTGCCCGAACGTGAACACTGCGGGGTAAGACCCAGCGTGCGGCGCTCATGCTCCGCGGCAATCGCAAAGGCGGCCAGCGCGCGAAGATTTTCCCCCATCGCCGCGGCTCCCGGTGTCCGTCTCCTCCGCGGTCGAGCGTCCGACGGAGCGGCGACACGCCTGGCACCATGCGGGCGCGGAGCAAACGCCAATCGCTCCCTCCGCCTCCGCGCTCATCGCCCGCCCATCCACCCCGCCCACGTAGTCACTTCAATCCCGCCGCCGCCGCCACCTCATCCCACGCATAAAAATGAAACGTGCGGTCCATCGACATCGCGACAAAAAGCCCGCCCGGAAATCCCGGCAACGCAACATTCGTCACCTCGCTCCCATCGCTCTCGCGCGTCGCGAGCCGCACACTCTTGAGCAACGGATGGTCGTGCGGTTTTCCCGGCGTGCCCGCGCGCGGAAAAATCCGAAACGTGTCTGCCTGTTGGTTGGAAACCATCACGTAGCCCGCACCACTCGCCTGCGGGTAAATCGAAATCCCTTCGAGATCGCTCGCAAACCCCGCCGTGCCAAACAGCGCGAGCTCTTCCGCCGCGTCCGGCGCATCGGGATCGGCGCGGTATTTGTGCACCCCGTGCTGCTCGTCGCTGTAGTAAATGTAACCCAGCTCCGCATCGACCGCGATCGCCTCGATTTCCTTCTTTCCGCTGTAGCGCCCAAACGCCCGCACCTTCGTCATCTTCACCTGGCCGGTGCCATCGTCTTCCAGCCGATATTGCCACAAATAGCCCTCGGCCGGCCCGCTCTTGCCGCCCACGATGGCAAACACCGCCCCGTCACCGGGCCTCCGATACAGCGCCAAGCCCATCGGCGCGCGCGTCACGTCGCCGTCGAACACCACCAAATCTCCTTTATCCAACGGCGCGAGGTCCGGCAGCCGAAACACCCGCAACCGCTGCAGCTCCCGTTCTGTCGTCACTGCGAAATCCGTCGCCTTTCCCCCGAGCATCAAACCGGTGACGATATCGACATTGTTCGGCCGCTTGAGCGTCGGCGTCTGCGCGACAATCTTGCCCGCGAGGTCGAACACGTAGAGCGCACCCGCCGAATCTTTGTCGGTCCCGACCACGAGGCTCTTCGCCAGATCGGCGCGATTGATCCAGATCGCCGGATCGTCGGTATCGTGCGGTAGCGCGGTCGTCACGACCCGCGGCTGCACAGGCGCGTTGATCGCAGCCGGATCGGACGCGACCCGTGGCGCGCACCCCGCGAGCACGCACCCCGTGAGCACGGCACAGAGCAGTCGCATGGGCTCGCGCTTTTCAGAGTTTCCAGCGCACCCCGAAGTTCGCGCTGATGCCGTATTCCTCCCACTGCGTGAATCGTCCCGCGCTCTCGGCAAAATGCACGCGGAAGGCTTCGTTCGTGACATTCAGCACCTCGCCAAACAGCTCCCAGTTGCGGCTCAGCTTGTAGCTCGTCGTCAGGTCCAGCTGCGTGAAGTAATCCACGTAGCGATCTTCCGTCACGTTCGCCCCGAGCGGTTCGTCTTCGCGCAGCCGCGGCGAGCGGAAATTCACCGCCGCCCGGATGAAGAATCCGTTCTTCTCATACGTCAGCGCCACGTTCCCGATGCGCCGCGACTGCCCGATGAAAGGCAACTTCTCTCCGGGGCGCGTGGGAAAATTGGCCTGCGAACTGGCAACCGTGTAGTTCGTGAACACTCCGAGGCCGTTAAACGGCGCCGGTAGCGAGGTGAATTGCTGCTGGTAGGCCAACTCCAGTCCCGTGATTTGCCCCCGGTCGCCGTTGGCAAACGTGCTCAGGTCGTAACCAGTCGAGGCATCCGCGCCCGGCAGGGTCCGCTGATAGGTAAAATTCTTGATGTCCTTGTGAAACACCGACGCCGACACCGAGCCAAGCGACGCGAAGTAGTGCTCGATCGAGGCATCCCAGTTCATCGCCGTCAGCGCTTTCAGACCGGGATTGCTCTCGGTCACGAGCCGGGTGTCGTCGTTGATCGTGCGGCGCAGCGCATTTTCCGCGAACGATGGACGAGCATACGTGTTGCTCCACGCCGCCCGGACGACCGTTTTAGGCGCCAGATTGTAGGTCAGGTAGAGGCCCGGCAGGAAATTATCGGACGTCCGGCCCCGCGTGCCGGGCGTCGCCGTGATCGCCGTGCCGACCGTCTTGATCACGTTGCCCTGCGTGTCGAACGCCGTGTGCTCGTAACGCGCTCCCGCCATGAGCTGCAGCCGGTCCATCGTCACTCCGCCCACCGCGTAGAGCGCCGTCACATCTTCGTTCGCGGTCCAGTCCGACCCGAGACTGGTGATGACATCGCGGGTGGCGGTATAGGCACCCTTATTGTCGATAAACGCCGTCGTAAATTTCGCCGCACTCAGCCGCGGTCCCGTCAGGTAACCATAATCCGACGACGTTTGCGGCTCGGCGAGCGATTGAAACGTGTAGGCGGCCGTCGCGGCATAGTTGATCTGCTCGACCTCCTGCTGCTTCTCCTTCGCGCGAAACTGCGCACCGAACTTCACATAGGCTGGCAGCGACCCCGCAAGTGTGAAGCGGTTGCGCGCGTTTCCGCCCACGTTGAATTCCTTCTCGTAGCCCGTCGCGGGCGCACTGCGCAGCCGGTTAAATTCGGTAAACGAGGCCGGATCGCTGATCGACGTGCCCGCCGTCTGCGTCACGACCGGATTGTAGATCCCATTGGCAAACGAGTAGGTCCAATCCGTGCCGCGCGCCGCTTTGCGGAAGATGGTGACATTCTCCGGCCGGTTCTCCGTGCCTTCGCTGAAAGCTGCGCGTCCGTCAAACTGCCACGTTCCGCGCGTCAGCTCACCGCCGGCGCTCACCGAGTAAACTTCCTGCTCCTTCGCCCGCACGCGGAGCTGTTTCGCCTCCCGGCGCACGCCCGTCACCGTCGCGCTCGTCGGCGTCAACGCCGTGAGCGTGCCCTCGGAAAACGGGATCGTCGTAATCTGCCGGATCTCCGCATCCGTGAAACTCGAATACAGCCCGCGCACAAAGAACGCGGTCTCGCGGTCCGGCTTGAACTCGATCGCCCCGTTCGCGCCGTAGCGCGTGCGCGTCAGATCGTAGGCCCGGTAGTTAATATCGTTGTTGAAGAACGCCGTCTGCCCCGGCGCGCCGGGCACCGCACGCAGCGTCCACGCGCCGCCGACTTCGAAATTATCCGAACCCATGCGACGGTTCTGCCACGTCGGGGAAAAGATCACGCCGATGCGACCGTCGTTAAACGTATCGGCATACGTGCCGTTGAACTTCCCGCTGAGGCGGTCACGGAGGTCGTTGTATTGGCCCTGCGCAGCAAACTGCACTTGGCGCTCCTTCAGCTCGAACGCGCTCCGCGTCCGCAGATCCACGCGTCCACCGAGTCCGTCCATCTCCTTGTCCGGCGTCGCGACCTTCGTCACCTCGATCGCGCCGAGCGCATCCGACGGAATGACATCGAGCGGCAGCGTGCGATTGCCGCGGTCCG
Organism: Opitutus sp. GAS368; assembly: GCA_945871085.1. Taxonomy (GTDB): domain Bacteria; phylum Verrucomicrobiota; class Verrucomicrobiia; order Opitutales; family Opitutaceae; genus GAS368. Next base: position 26,931 of record CAMBVX010000027.1, read on the forward strand.
GCGTGGCGACACTGACGCCGTTGAGCTGCACCGAATTCAGATCGGGCTTGATGCCGCGCACCACGATGAAGCGCCCCTCGCCCTGGTCGCGGTAGAGAGCGACGCCCGGGATGCGCTGGATCGACTCCGCCGCATTCTGATCGGGGAAACGACCGATGTCATCCGCCGCCACGAGATTGGTCAGCGTATCAGCCGCCCGCTGTTGGTTGATCGCGCGCGCCGCGCCGACCGCTGAACCCTCGATCAAAAATTTCTCCATGCGCACCGTGGATTCGCCGACCGCCACGTCCGCCGTCGCCACGCCACCCGCCGCCACCGTCACCAACTGTGTCGCCTCGGGATAGCCCACATAGCTCACGACCACGCTGCGCGCGCCAACCGGCACATTCACCAACACGTAGTCGCCGCCCTGCCCTGCAAACGTCTCGAGCGCGGTGCCTGCGACCGTCACCCGGGCACCGCCGAGCGCGAGGCGCGATTTGGCGTCGGTCACCCGACCGGCAATAGCGCCCGGGGCGGAAGACTGCGCGAGCAGTGCGGGCACCACTGACATAATGAGAAGAAATAGGGCGGTGAGGGGACGGTAGGCTTTCATCGGCGGCGAACGTGGTGAGCGCGCCAAACATTCGTCAACGACCCGTTCATTCCGTCGCGGTATCTTCACCCGTCTGTAACGAGACCGTGACAAAACCAATCCACGCCGCCACACCCTCTCACCGACCGCCCACCTAAAAACCCATTTGTCACGTATTAAGTGACAAACTGTATTTAACAAAAATAAGATTCTTCATAGGTGTTTTTATTATTTGTCACTTATTAAGTGACATACTGATTTGCGCTTCTACGGACTGGTTTTGGCGATTCGTCACGCGAGGGTCACATCTCGCGGGTCATTCTGTTGGCGAAACCCGCGGTCCCTTTTCTCCTTTGCACTCTCCACGTCCTCTGCGTGAGCCTCCGCGCCATGTTCGCTGAACCCGCCGCCCTCGACGCCGCCGATCCGCTCGGCCGTTTCCGCGCCGAATTTTTCCTCCCGCCCGGAAAAATCTATCTCGACGGCAACTCCCTCGGCCTCCTCTCGCGCCGCGCGGAATCCCACCTCGCCCGCGTCATCGCCGAATGGCGCACGCTCGGCATCGACGGTTGGACGGAAGCCTCGCCGCCGTGGGTCACGCTCGCCGAAACCATCTCCGAAAAACTTGCCCCCCTCTTGGGTGCCGCACCCGACGAGCTCTGCCTCACCGGCCAAACCACGGGCAATCTCCATCAACTCCTCGCCACGTTTTTCGAGCCAACTCTTCGCGCCGCAAATGTCATCCTCGGCGACGCGCTCAATTTCGCCTCCGACTCCTACGCACTCCAATCCCACCTGCGCCTCCGCGGCCTTGATCCCGCCAAGCACCTGCGCCTCATCCCGTCGCGCGACGGTCGTATCCTCCGCCTCGACGATATTCTGACCGCCTTCGCCGCACCCGACGTCCAACTCGCTGTGCTCCCCGCCGTCGTATTCACGAGCGGCCAACTCCTCGACGTCGCCACGCTCACCCGCAAAGCCCGCCAGCACGGCCTCCTCATCGGCTGGGATCTGTCCCACAGCATCGGTGCCGTTCCGCACACGCTCGGCGGCGCCGACGGCCCGGACTTCGCCTTTTGGTGCAATTACAAATGGCTCAACGCTGGCCCCGGTGCCGTCGGCGGTCTGTTTCTCCACCGTCGCCACCACGCCCGCGTCCCCGGTCTCGCTGGCTGGTGGGGCGTCCGCGCCGACCGCCGCTTCGCCATGTCGCCGCACCACGAACCCGCCGCCGGTGCCGCTGCGCTCCACCTCGGCACGCCGCACATCCTCTCGCTCGCCCCCCTCCTCGGCTCCCTCGAACTCATCGAAGCAGCCGGCGGCCTCTGCGCCCTGCGCGCCAAATCCCTCGCGCTCACCGATTTTCTCCTCGCGCTGATCGACCGCGACCTCGCCCCGCTCGGCTTCACCGTCGCCACGCCGCGCGGCGAGCCGGCCCGCGGCGGCCACCTCGCCCTCGCTCACCCCGACGCGTGGCGCTTTTGCCAAGCTCTCAAAGCCGCCGACGTGGTCCCTGATTTTCGCGCCCCCGACCTGCTCCGTCTCGCCCCGTCTCCCCTCTACACCAGCTTCGCCGACTGCGCCGAAGCCATCGCCCGCCTGAAACACATCGCCCTCACCCGCGCCCACGAAAATTTCCCCTCCGCCCCCGCCCTCGTGCCCTGAAGCATTTGTCACGTATTAAGTGACAAACATCAGCAAACCATTTTCCCCGTTCTATGCCCCTCCTCGACATCACCCACCCGCTCTCCAACGCCACCGCCCCCTGGCCCGGCGACACCCCGTTCCACTTTGAGTTCGTCTGCCGGCTGCGCGATGGCGCCTCGTGCAACGTCGGCCGCTTCACCAGCGGTATCCACAGCGGCACACACATGGACGCCCCACTCCACTACAACGAAGCCGGCCTCTCCATCGACCAGCTCGACCTCGACATTCTCCTCGGCCCCGCCCGCGTCTTCCTCGCGCAAAACACGATGGTCCTCACCCGCGAACACTTCGCCGGCCTCGACGCCCGCGCCACCCCACGCGTTCTCGTGCGCACCAATCACTGCGACGACAAAACCATCTTCCCCGCGCGCATCCCGACGCTCGCCCCCGACGTCCCCGCCTGGCTCGGCGCGCAAGGCGTCCGCCTCATCGGCCTCGACCTGCCTTCCGTCGATCAAACCGACGACCCGACGATGCAGGTCCATCACCGCCTCGACGCCGCCAACATCATCATCCTCGAAAATCTCGACCTCCGTGCCGCCGCCCCCGGCCTCTACGAACTCATCTGCCTCCCCCTGAAAATCGCCGGCGCCGAAGGCTCTCCCATCCGCGCCGTCCTGCGCACCTGACGATTTTCATCGTCGCGCCATCCCCGCGCACCGCTCGGGCATCCCTGGCTGCTCTCCTCCAACGTCGGCGTGGAGCTCTGCCAGCCCGCCTTGATTGCCGCCACCTTTCCGCTCGTCGCGCGGTTGCGGCTAGGCAAACACGAGCGCCGGGCAGTCATCGCGATCTCCGTTTTGCTCGCCCTCTTCGGCTCGGCGTGGTTCACGGACCGCGCGTTCAACCTCGGCGCGATGCGGTTTGAAGACTGCTACCATAGTTGCTCGGTCGAGAAATTCACCCATTCGCCGCTTCACAGCTTTCCGGGATTTCGCAGCGCTGCCGTATTTTTTTGAATTGCACGATCCGCGACGTCGGCGCTCGAACCATAATTATTAACCCTCCGTTTTGGTTACCCGACCGAGACGAACCAGCAGTCCCGGTTACCCAAAGCCGCGCGCCGCTTAATTTCCCCGTATTTTACCCACCCATGAAAACACCCCGCCTGTTCATCGTCTTCACTCTGCTCGCCCTGATTGGCTCCGCCGCGGCGTCCGCTCAGACCGTCCTCTCGGGCGCCATCACCAACTCTGCCACCGGACGCGCCCTCGAAGGTGCGCGCGTTGCGCTCCGCGGCACGGACCGGGCCACCGTGACCGATCCGCTCGGCGTCTACCGCTTCGAAAACCTTCCCGCCGGGCTCACCACGGTCGAAGCCTCTTACTCCGGTTTGGACCCCGCAACGCAATCCGTCACGGTGGTTGCCGGGCAGGAGGTTCGCTCCGATTTTGCGCTTACTTCACAAATCTACGCATTGACGAAATTTGTCGTGGCCGGCGAGCGCGAGGGCAACGCCCAGGCCGTGACCCTCCAACGCCTCTCGTCCGGGGTGAAGAACGTCGTTTCGACCGACGCCTTCGGCAACCTCGCGGGCAACCCCGCCGATCTGCTCGTGCGTCTGCCCGGCGTGGAGGGCGCCACCGTCGACGGGACCGTGCGCTATGTCCGCATCCGCGGCCTCAATCAGAATCTCACGACCATCACCATGGACGGAAACCGACTCGCCGATGCAGCCTCGGCCGGATCCACGCGTGAGTATCAGTTCCAAACCGTCAGCGCCGACACCATCGAGCGCATGGAGGTCATCAAGTCTCCGACACCCGACATGGACGGAGATTCAATCGGCGGCGCCGTGAACATGGTTTCGAAAACCGGCTTCAACACCAAGGGTCGCTTTCTCCGCGGCTCGTTTGGCCTCACCTACCGGCCGCTCGACGATCGCATGACCGGCCTCCCTTACAACTACGCCATTTCCTACTCCGAGGTCTTCAAAGACAAATTGGCGATCGCGCTCAACTTCGGCCACCGGACACTCTTCACACCCCAGGACACGTTTAACCAAGCGCATCAGGCCCTGCCGAATGGTGCGACGGGTCCGGCTTACACTTATCAAGCGGCTTTTGTCGACGAGCGCCTCGTGACCTCTCGTTGGGGTGGCGGCCTGCGGCTCGACTACAAACTCAGTGAGCAGGTGAAAATTTATGGCAGCACCACCGTGAACCGACTGACCGATCATGACACGGACCGGATCGCCACGTTTACCACCCCGCAAACCATCGCGACCCTGGACGCGACCGGCAATCCCACCGGCGCCGGCGGAATCCTCCCCAACTTCACCAACGAGCTGACTTCCGTGCGCGGCATCGCCAACAGCACGTTCAACATTCAAGCCGACAACGCCTACAAAGACGCGCGCACGCTCTTTCACCAAGTGGGCGGTTCCTATCAGGGCAAGGCGCTGTCGGCCGATTGGAACCTCTACAAATCCGACTCGAAATCCAACTACTCCGGCCAGCGCAACCTTGGGTTCACCGCTCGCGGCATCGGCTACACGATCGATCGCCGGACCAACTCCGACTATCCGCTCGTCACCCAAACCTCGGGGCCAAACCTCGCGGACTTGGCGAGCTACAACGACAATCGCTACCGCATCGACCGCCGCGCAGGTTGGGATGGCTACGAAGGCGCATCCCTCAACGTCTCACAAAAATTCGCGACGTCACTCCCGACGATGCTCAAGGCCGGCCTCCGTCGCCGCGACCAACGCCGCGTGCTCGAGGCGACGCAGTGGAGCGGCACCTATGTCGGGCCCGACGGCGTCATGGGCTTGAATGCAGCCACGGGGCGCAACGACGATAATCTCGCCCAGTTTGGCCTCATTGAGCGCGGACAACTCCACACGAGCTACGTGAATTTTCCCAACGTCCCCGTGCCCGCGTTTCCCGGACACACCAATAAACTCATCGACACTGCGTTTGAGACTCAGCCCGGACTCTTCCGTCGAGAAGTGGCGGCCAACGTGCAGGCGCAGCTCACCGGCAACCAACTGTTCGAGGAGAAGATCGACGCCGCCTACCTCATGGGAAGCGTCGACCTCGGAAAGCTCAACGTGCTCGCCGGCGTGCGCATCGAGCGCACGAAGGCAACCGGGGTAGGCGCGTTGCAAGCCCTCACCGCGGCCGAGCGCGCGCTCCGCGCCGCCTACGTCGGAACCGTGACCGACACTGAAAATGCACGGCGCACCATCGCCGAGTTTGGCGGGCGTCAGACCCGCTCCGGCGACTACCAAAACGTGCTGCCGGGCCTACACCTCAAGTATTCGCCTCAGCCCCGCCTGGTGACGCGTTTCAGTTTTGCGACCAACGTGGGCCGGCCCGGCATCGGACAGCTGATTCCCCGCACGACGGTCAACTTCGACAACCAAACCATCTCCACCAGCAATCCCAGCCTGAAGCCCCAGACCGCGAAAAACTACGATTTGTCCGCGGAATATTACTTCGAGCCCGCGGGCATGGTCTCAGTCGGCCTCTTCCAGAAAGACATCAAAAACTTCATCTACACCTCTGGCGGCGCCCTCGTGCCGGCCGGAGCGGACAACGGCTTCGGCGGCGACTACACCGGCTATGCGCTCACCACCCAATACAATGGCGGCAGCGCCAAAGTCCGCGGACTCGAGCTGAACTACAGCCAGCAGTTCACGTTTCTGCCCGGTGTGTTTGCCGGCCTCGGGGCCTACGCCAACTACACCCGCATGGAAACCGCAGGAAACTACGGTGCCGGCAACGCCATCGCGCTCGCCCCCAATCCGAAAGGCAAAGTCGCCGGCTTCAATCCCGAGACCGCGAATTTCGGCGTCTCCTACATTCGTAATCAAGTGACCGTCCGCCTGCAGTTCACCCACCGGGCCCGCTACCTCACCACCTACAATAGAGCCCGTCCCAAGTTCGTAATACGTTGTAAAACAAGTGATAAAGTAAAGTGATAAGGGTCGAAAACAGGCGGATTACCTGGCTTTGGTCAAAAAACGGCCGCTATAATTTGGCTACGATGACAAACAAGCGCACCGTCGTTGAAG
>CAMBVX010000028.1 GCA_945871085.1 Opitutus sp. GAS368
ATCATAGAGCCTTTTGTAGGCGGCTTCACTCCCAAGATTAGCTTGGGCTTTGAACTCGGCCGAAGGCCTGAATAACCGGTGTTCCCGGGAAACTGAGGTAATCGTCTGGTCTGGCACGGTGTGTCGGATTTAGGGTTAAGAACGCGAAACTCGCGGCTCTTATCCCGCTGCGAGTTTCAAGCGTCAAGCGCGGGAGGTGCCCTGTCTTCACTATTCGTATGGAAAAGAAAACCCTGCCCGCCCCTGCGGACACATCCGCCGTCGTAGCGCCCGTCGCCACGAGTCTGGCTCCCCTTGCCACCGAAACCGGCACCGTAGCTCCGGCTGCAGCCTCTACTCCCCCGCCCCCGCCCGCGCCCGCGCCGGTCGAACACACGATCCAAGTCGAAGGCGTGCTCGACATCGACCTTCAGCGAGGCGGCAACGGTCAACTCCTCGACCTCGCTCGCGGCGGCAAGCGCCGACCGACCGATACGTTTGTCCCCAAGGAGCTGATCCGTCGCTTCAAGCTGCGCACCGGCTCCATGATCGGCGGCAGCGCCTATCCGGCCGACGGACGCTTCCTCAACCCGAAGATGCGTTTCATCGAAACCGTCGACGGCGTGCCCCTCGAAGATCGTCGCCAACGCTGGGAATACACCGCGTTGACCACCGTCTCACCCAACCAATTTCTCAAAATGGAATTGAAGGACGGTCGCCTCACGACTCGCGCCGTGGACCTCTTTTGCCCCATCGGCAAAGGCACCCGCGGCCTCGTCGTCGCGCCACCGCGCACCGGCAAGACCACTTTGCTCCGCGATATGGCCCTCGGGGTTTTGCAAAATAATCCCGAGTGCCACGTCATGATTCTACTCGTGGACGAACGGCCCGAAGAGGTCACCGACTTCCGCCGCAGCGTCACCGCCGCAGAAGTCTGGGCCTCCTCCAACGATGAGGAGGTCGAGAATCATATCCGCATTGCGGACCTGTGCATCGAACGCGCGAAACGCCTCGTCGAAGTCGGTCGCGACGTGGTCCTCTTTGTCGATTCGATCACCCGCTTGTCCCGCGCGCACAATACTGCACGCAACTCCGGCCGCACGGGCACCGGCGGTCTCGACGTCCGCGCCCTCGAAAAACCGCGCCAGATCTTCTCCGCCGCCCGCAAGACCGAAGAAGCCGGTTCGCTCACCATCATCGCCTCCGTGCTCGTCGAGACCGGCAGCGCCATGGATCAGGTGATTTTCCAAGAGTTCAAAGGCACCGGAAACATGGAGCTCGTCCTCGACCGCAAGTGCGCCGAGATGCGCCTCTGGCCAGCGATCAATGTCGCGGCCAGTGGCACGCGAAAAGAAGAGCTGCTCGTTGACGCGAAATCGCTCGAAAGCATCCACTTTTTCCGCCGCGCGCTCGTGCAGCAAAAAATTGAAGAAGCAACCGACACGATGATCGCGCGTCTTTCCAAAACGAAGACGAACGCCGAGTTCCTCAAACTCCTGACCCGCTAATCTGCTAAATTCGCTCTTGCCGCCCGGTTCCTTCGCCGAGCAATCTCCCCCTTCACGCCCGCCGTCCTCCGTCCCTCCGCCAACCCACCGCATGCATAGTTTCTCCGAGCAATGTCTCGACATGGCCCGTTCAATGTTGAGCCACAACATCGACTCCATCCAACCTGACGGCACCATCCTCCCCGCTCCCGGCGAACAACCTCGCCCCGACGAGCCTGGCCACGTCGCCTACGCCCTCGGCGAATATTACCGCGCCACCGGTGAGTCCACGCTCAAGGAGCACGATCTCATCGACCTCGCCGCGCGCTGCATCACGGCGCAAATGTTCACCGAGCCGCCGGCCGAAAATGGCCTGGCCTACGCCGCGCTCGGCCTCCTCTGCTTCGGTCCTTCGAAGGACCGCAATCCGGTGTGGGAACGCCTCGTCGAGGAAACCCAGCAGCGAATCGACAAGTCCCTCCTGCATCGCAGCGACTACGACAATCACTGGCAGGCCTTCAACATCGCCAAAGCCGTGGCCCGTTTCAGCTTCGGGCTCTCGAAAAAAGACGAGACCTCGCGGCTGATCGAGCGCATGTGCGAGCGCATCAACCAAACGAGCTCGGCCGGTTTCTTCGACGACGCCACCGAGGGTTTTGGCGGTAACTACAATCTCTACGGGGTGATGAGCTTCGTGTTCGTCCGCTCGGCGCTGCAGCTCCACGCCAATAGCGGCGTGCGCGACCGCAAGCTCCCGACCCTTCGCACCTACGGCGAAAAATACATCAAGATGATGCCCGACCTCGTCCGCTCGGACGGGCTCGGCTGGGCCTTTGGTCGAGCGGCTGGCGCTTACGGCCAGATGCACTGCATCAGCCTAATTCTGCAAGGCCTGCGCGATGGCTGGATCGCCGACGACCAGAAGGTAAAATACTACGACATCCTCCGTCGTTTGTTCATGTTCTTCTACGAGACCTACCTCGACCAAGAGCACGGTTTCCTCGATCTCCGCGACGAGGAACGCACCGCCTACTCGCATCACACGACGCGCATGGCCAACTTCGACGCCGCGCGTTACCTGTGCCAATGGTCCCGCCTCGCCAAGACGGTCTCGATTCCACCCGGCAATCCGAAGGTTGAGCCGCCCCGCACCTCGGGCCGCTTCGTCATCTTCGACAAATCGAACCGCAAAGAACAGGGCCTCTTCCTCTATCGCGACGCCGACACCGGTCTGCACCTCCAAGTGCCGCTCATCAGTTCCGGCAAGACGCTCACGAGTGACTCGCTCACGTTCCCTCACTGCCCCGGCATCTTCGATTGGCCGAACAATGTTTACGCGCCGATCATGCTCCCCGAGCTCACGTTCGGCGAACACGTCACGCTCCCCGCCTTTTATGGTAAGAACTGCGTCACGGGCTTGGGCCTGCGCAACAGTTTCTACTTCCGCTATGAGCAGCCCGAACTGATTTCCACGAAGGAAGAATTCATCAAGGGCCTCGGCAGCGTGAAGGTGCAATGGACGTTCTGCGGCAACAAGATTGGCTGCGAATTCGCTTACACGGTGAAGCAACAGGTCACGTTGGATAAATTCCGCTACGCGCTCGCGATTGCTGCGCCGCATTCGAAATATCGCGTCACCGGCTCACTCGCCCTCGGCCCGCTCGGCCAGCGCTGCAGCGTCGCGAAGGATGATTTCCAAGCCGTCTGGCAGGAGACCGAGGTGGTGAGCGCCGATCCGACCTACCGCACGAACTACGGCAAGATCCACTATCTGCAGTATCTCGTCCGCGATCATCCGCTCATCATGCGCCCCGGCCACGTCTATCGCCTCGCGGTGAATTTCGAACCCGACGTGACGCATACGGAAAGCTGAAGGATTTTCGATTCTCGATTTTTGATTTTCGATTTACCCGGAAAGCGTCCGGGGTCAGTAAATCGAAAATCGAGATTCAAAAAATCGAAAACCTCCATGCTCAGTCGCCGCATCATTCCTTGTCTCGACGTCAACGCTGGCCGCGTTGTTAAGGGCATCAAATTTCAGCAGCTCCGCGACGCAGGGGATCCCGTTCAAAGCGCGAAAGCCTACGATGCGCAGGGTGCCGACGAACTCGTTTTTCTCGACATCACCGCCTCGAGCGACGGTCGCGGGATCATGCACGAGGTCGTCGCGGCAACCGCCGAACAGTGCTTCATGCCTCTGACCGTTGGGGGCGGTCTGCGCACGCTGGCTGATATCGAGGCGATGCTGAAAAGTGGTGCGGACAAGGTTTCGCTCAACACGGCCGCCGTCAAAAACCCTCAACTCATCGCCGACGCCTCGAACCGCTTCGGCGCGCAATGCATCGTCCTCGCCATCGACGCGAAACGCGAGGCCGACGGCCAGTCATGGCGCGTTTACACGCACGGCGGCCGCAATCCCACCGAGCTCAACGCCGTCGAGTGGGCGCGAAACGCCGTCACGCTTGGGGCCGGGGAGATTCTACTCACCAGCATGGACGCCGACGGCACCCAAGCGGGCTACGACTGCGCGCTTACGCGAGCCGTGAGCGATGCGGTGAGCGTCCCTGTTATCGCCAGCGGCGGGGCAGGCACCCTCGCCCATTTCGCCGCAGCGCTTGACGCCGGCCGCGCGAGCGCGGTGCTGGCCGCCAGCCTCTTCCATTTTGGCACGCTCACGATTCCCCAAGTGAAAGACTACCTGTCCGACCACGGTGTCCCGGTGCGACGCTGATCAACTCGGCGGCGGAGAAGATACGACCGCCACCGGATCCACCGCCGTCACTTGGACGATTGAGTCCACTTTGGGTTTCGGCGAACCGACCAACACACTGAGTTGCTCCTGCACCGCCACGAAAAATTCTGGCGTGAGTTCTCCCAACGGCACCTCATATAGTAGCTTCGTCTTGGTGTGCTCGTAAACATTTCGCTCGCGATCAGCCGACTTCCCTTTGGGTCGCAGAATTCTTTTCCGCTCCAACATCAGCGCGAGAAATTGAAGCAACCGCGTGCTTTCAGGAGTCGGCTCGGTCAGCGGATCCGCCAAGGTCACGAAGAGGTTTTCGGCCGTGAGCTTGAGCTCACGGTCGGCATTTTCGCCCGGCTTGCGGGGCTTGAAAACATGCACCCAGCGACACGCCACGAAACCTTCGGGGGAGAAATTGACCGCTTGCGCCTCGAGTAAATCATAACGCACCACCTCCGTCGTCGTCGCCCGCACGAGAAAACTGGCGACACGCGCGCCCTCGACAAACGGCTCGCCGGAGACGACACAGGCGGGAGCGAGCGGCTGCAGATGCAATTCCATAGGCTTTCTTGTTTACTCTCACCCGCTGCGGACGCTAGCACTTTTCCGTCGTATGAACGGGAGACTTATCGCCATCGGCGACATCCATGGCTGCCACCTCGAATTCGCCGAGCTGCTGGCTCGCCTCGAACTCACCAAGGACGACCGTCTCGTCCTGCTCGGCGATCTCGTCAATCGTGGCCCCGATAGCAACAAAGTCATCGACCTCGCCCGGGAGCACCGGGCCTTGGCCCTGCTGGGCAACCACGAATTGCGGCTCCTCAAACACCGGCGCACGGGAGACCCCAAATATTTAAAGGAAAGTGACCGGGAAACTTTTGAGAAACTGCGCGAGGACGATTGGAAATACCTTGAGGCCATGCCGCTCACCTTTGCAGAGCCGGAGCTCAACGTGGTCTTCGTTCACGGCGGATTTCTCCCGGGTGAGCCCTGGCAGAAACAGCCGGCCGAGATTGTCACCCGCATTCAAGTGATCGACCAAGACGGTCGGGCGGCGAAGCGCGGCGATGCGCCCGGCGCGCCGGCTTGGGCGGATTTTTGGAGCGGGCCGCCCTTCGTGGTCTACGGCCACACCTCGCGCCTCGAAATCTACAAACTCAAGTGGTCCCTGTGCATTGATACGTCGTGCGCGATGGGCGGTTCGCTGACGGCTTACATCTTGCCGGAAAAACGTTTTGTTCAGGTAAAAGCCCGGCAACGCTACTACCCGTGATCGCCCCCCAGCCACCGACCGGCACCTTGCTTCTCTGTATCGACCTGCAGCCGGTCTTCCTGCGCGCGGTCGTCGACGGAGGACGCGTGCAACGGCGCTGCGAATTTGCCGTGGCGGCCGCAGTCGCGCTCGGCCTGCCCGTGGCATTCACCGAACAGGTTCCGCAGAAACTCGGCGGTACCGCTCCCGAGTTGCTCGCGCTGGCTCCGAATGCGACGACCTATGGCAAGACGAGTTTTTCCGCGCTCGCCGATCAAGGCATCCATGACGCCTTGATCCAGCAGCAACGGGTCGAGCACCTCTTGCTCTGCGGCATCGAGACGCCCATCTGTGTTTACCAAACGGCAATCGCCGCTCTCGCCCAAGGTTTGCAGGTCACGCTCCTCAGCGACTGTGTCGGCGCCCGGCGCCCCGAAGATGCTGCCTCCTGCCTCACCGCCCTGCGAGCCGCCGGCGTCCATATTTTACCGAGCGAAACCATTTTTTACGCTCTGCTCCGCGACGTGCAGCACCCGTTCTTCAAGTCCTATACTCAACTCGTAAAATCCCATGCCTGATTCGCCTATGCTTTCCACCGTCCGCGATTTGAAAGCGCCCGGCACCGAAGCCAACGGCCGTCCTTTCGCGAGCCTGCTCGTCGTGAAAAAACTCGCTCCAAAAACCGCCTCGAACGGCAATCCGTTTTACAGCGTGGACCTCGGCGACCGCACCGGCTCCTTCGGCTGCACGATTTTTTCCGACAACCCCGCGTTCGAAGTCCTCAAGACCGGCGGCGAAGGAGCGGTCGTGCGCATCGAGGGAAAAATCGACTATTACCAAGGGCGTCTGTCGCCCAAGATCGCCCGCGCCGACGTGCTTTCCGAAGACCAACTCGGCGCCCCGGGTCTGCTCGAAACCTTGGTCGAAGTTGCCCCAGAAAACTCCGAGGCGCTCTGGGCGGAGTTCGAGACTTTCATCGAGGGCATCGGCCATACCGATCTCCGCGCGACGGTGCGAGCGGTCTTTGATGATATCGGTGAGAACTTCAAATGGGCTCCTGCCGCCGTCGCGATGCACCACGCCTATCGCCACGGTTTGCTCGAGCACACGACGCACATGGCCCGCGCCTGCCAAGCGCTGCTCCCGCTCTATCCCGAGGTGCACGCGGATCTCGCGATAGCCGGCATCCTTTTGCATGACACCGGCAAAGTCATCGAATACGAGGGCACGCTCGCCACGAAACGCAGCCGCCGCGGAATTCTTCAGGGCCACGTCGTGCTCGGCTACCAACTTGCGCGCAAAGCCGGCATGAAGGTAAAACTCGCGCCCGACCTGCTGGAGCGCCTCGAGCACATCATTCTCTCGCACCAAGGCGAACCCGAGTGGGGCGCGGCGGTTTACGCCGCGACGCCCGAGGCCGTGTTTGTGTCGATGATCGACAATCTCGACGCCAAGATGGGCATGGTCCAGCGCGCGCTGCGCCAAGCAGGCGAAACCGACGAATTCTCCGAGCGCCTGCCCGGTTTGAGTTCCCAACTGCTGACGAAAAAACCTCTCGCCTAACCTGCGAGCCGGCTAGCCCAGCGGCCGCCGATTCAGGACAAGTGCTCAATAATGCTCACGAGCGGCAAGAACAGCGCGATGACGATCGTGCCGACCATGACCGCCATAAACACGATCATGATGGGCTCGATAATCGCCGTCAGGCCTTCGACCGCCGTATCGACTTCCTCATCATAAGTGTCGGCGATCCGGCTCAGCATATCGGGCAACGCACCCGTCTCTTCTCCCACCTCGATCATGCCCGTGACCATGCCGGGAAAAATGTGCGTCGACTCCAGCGGCTTGGCGACATTGTCGCCTTCCTTCACGCGGTCATGGACAACGTTGATCGCGTCGGCGATGTGGACGTTGCCGCTCGTGTCACGAGTGATTGTCAGCGCTTGCAGAATCGGCACGCCACTCGATAGCAAGGTCCCGAACGTGCGCGTGAATCGGCCGATCGCCGCCTTCAAAAACAGATCGCCCACAATCGGCATATGGATGAGCGACCAGTCGATGATGCGCCTGCCCAGTCTCGTTTTGGCAAAAAACTTAAAACCATAGTAAGCCACCAACACGCCTCCGATCGCGATCGGATAGTGGTTCTTGAGGAAATTACTCACGTCCAACAACGCTTGGGTGAGCGCAGGCAACGGCTGACCTTTGAGCAAACCGGTGAAAATTTCCTGGAATTTCGGCACCACAAAAATCATCAAAATTGAGACAATCAACGTCGCGACCGAAACAATCACCGCCGGATAGATCATCGCAGACTTCACCTTGCCCTGAATTTTCTGCGCCTTCTCCATGAACACCGACAGCCGCTCCAAGACCGTGTCGAGCACGCCGCCGGCCTCACCCGCCTTCACCATGTTGATGTAGAGCCGGTCGAAAACGCCGCCGTTTGCCGCGAGACCGTCCGAAAAATTTCCGCCCGAGCGAATCGTGTCGGCAATCGTCTCAAGCACGTCTTTGAACGCGGGACGTTTTTCCTGCCGGGCCAATACCTCAAGACTCCTCAAAATCGGCATGCCCGCTTTCACCAGCGTGGCGAGCTGCCGAGTAAAGACCGCGACGCCCTTCGCGTTGACGGCTTTGCCAAACGGGCGGCGTTTCTTTTTCGCGGCGGCCGCACCGCTATGAAATGCCGTCGGTGCCTTGGGCGGTGCCTTGGCTGCAAATGTCGCCGACACAGGGGCGGCGGGCGCAGAGCGCACGGAGAGTTTCGCCATGGGGTTAGGTGTATTTGATGACTTCCTCGATTGAGGTGTGCCCGTCAAAAATCGCGCGCAGGCCGTCATCTCGCAACGTGCGCATGCCCTGTTCGATCGCCTTCTGCCGGATCACCAGAGTGGACGCTCGCTGACCGATGAGGTCGCGGAGGGCCTCGCTCATACGCAACCACTCGTAGATGCCGAGGCGCCCGCGATAGCCCGACTGGGAGCACACCGGACAGCCCTTGCCGTAGAAAAACTGCCGGTCGCCCACACTATCGGGCGCGATCGCGAGTTGCTTCAATAAATTTGCCGGTGGCGAGTAGGGCGTGCGGCACTGCACACACACGCGCCGCACGAGTCGCTGCGCGAGCACCGCTTCGAGTGACGACGCGATGAGAAACGGTTCCACGCCCATGTCCACCAGCCGCGTGACGGCGCCGGCGGAATCGTTCGTGTGCAGCGTCGAAAGCACCAGGTGACCGGTCAGCGACGCCTGAATGGCGATCTGCGCAGTCTCCAGATCGCGGATTTCTCCGACCATGATAACATCCGGATCTTGCCGTAGAAACGAGCGCAACGCCGCGGCAAACGTGAGGCCCACGAGCGGATTTACCGGCACCTGCATAATACCCTCGATCTCGTATTCCACCGGATCCTCGGCCGTGAGAAGCTTGAGGTCAGCGGTATTAATTATGCGCAGACCGCTGTAGAGCGTCGTGGTTTTTCCGGAGCCGGTCGGACCCGTGACGATGAAAATACCGTTGGGACGACGAACGATTTCCTGAATGCCGTTAAAGACGTCCGGCGGCATGCCGAGTTGCGAGATGTCGAGTTGCACCGCCGACTGGTCCAGCACGCGCAGCACCACGCTTTCACCGAATTGCGTGGGCAACGTCGAGACGCGCAGATCGACCTGGCGACCGCCAATCGTGATCTTGATGCGTCCGTCCTGCGGGATGCGACGCTCGGCGATGTTGAGCGACGCCAAAACCTTGATACGCGAAAGAATAGGCAGAGACAGCGCCTTGGGCGGAGGTGCCATTTCGTAAAGCGAACCGTCGATCCGATAGCGGATCTTGAACTCGTGTTCAAAGGGCTCGAAGTGGATGTCGCTCGCCTTGTCGCGGATCGCTTGGCCGATGACGAGATTAACAAAACGAATGATCGGCGTCTGCTCGGCCATCGACTCGATATCGCGCTCGGACAAAGCGCGACCATCTGTGGGCAGACTGCCCGAATTAATTTCCTGCAGGAGATCGTCGATGCTGGCCTCGTCCTCGCCGTAGTGCTGCTTGATCTGCACATCGATCTTGTCGGGGTCCGCAAAAAAGAGCCGGACATTGCGGCCCAGGGCAAACGTGAGGTCGTCGATGGCCTGCGTGTTGAAGGGATCGCTGACGAGCAGATCGATATTCTGTTCGTCGGCACTCAGCGGCATCACCCCGTAATCACGCGCCAGTTTCCCGGTGAGGGCGGCAATGGCTTCGCCGGGGAACTGCACGGGAAGCTCCGAGAGATAATCGTAGCCGAGGTGTTCGGCGATCCGGTGAAGCAGCGAAGACTTCTCGATGATGCCGAGATCGACGACCACGTCGGCCAACGGCTTGCCCGTGGCCTTGTGTTCCTCGTTGAGTTCGTCGAGTTGCGCCTGCTCGACGAGCCGGTGCTCTTTCAGGAACTCGTAGATCGCAGGACTATGACTCGGAAACATCAGGCGTGGTGTAGGAGACGGGAAGGACTCAAACCTCGCGGAGCTTTAAGCCCATCTTGAGGAAGTTTTCGCGCATGAGATTCGGGTCCTGCGCTTTTTCGAGTGCCTCGTCCGGCGTCACCAATTCACGGTTCACCAAGCTCATCAGATGGGTGTCCATCGTGATCATACCGAGTTGGGCACCGGTCTGGATGTCGGAGGTAATCCGGAACGTCTTATTCTCACGAATCAGTGCGCCAATGGAGGTCGTATTGACCATGATTTCGTAAGCCGCGATGCGGCCACCGCCAATTTTCTTGCAGAGCACCTGGGAAATGACACCCACAAGCGATGAGGCCAGCTGCGTGCGAATCATGTCCTTCATGTTCGCCGGAAAGGCGTCCACGATACGGTCCACCGTCTTCGCCGCGCTGTTCGTGTGCAGCGTGCCAAAGACCAAGTGACCCGTTTCGGCCGCACTGATGGCTGCCTCGATCGTCTCGAGGTCCCGCATTTCGCCGACAAGAATCACATCGGGGTCCTGCCGGAGCGCCCGGCGGATGGCTTCGGAGAAACTGGGGACATCCACGTGCACCTCGCGCTGCATGACGATGCACCGCTTGTGGCCGTGATAATACTCGATCGGGTCCTCGATGGTGATGATGTGACCGTCACGCGTTTCGTTGATGTAATTCACCATCGAAGCGAGCGTCGTGGACTTGCCCGAGCCCGTCGGTCCGGTGACGAGAATCAGACCGCGGGGACGGTAGAGCAGTTCGCGAAACTTATCCGGCAGGCCAATGTCGCGCAGGCCGAACATCTTGTAAGGAATCTGCCGCAGCACCATGCCGTAGTTGGTTTTCGACTTCATCACCGACACCCGGAAACGCGCCTTCTCACCAAAGGCGAAGCCAAAATCGGCGCCACCGTTCAGCTTCACATTACTGATATGCGAATCAGGCGTGATGGACTGCATCAATTTTTCCGTATCGCTCGGCGTGAGCGGCGGACCGTCGATCGGTGTCATGCTGCCGCTCAGGCGGAGAGTCGGCGGTTGGCCGACTTGGAGGTGGAGATCCGACGCGCCTTGATCCACCATCAGATCAAGCAGGTCATTCATTTCATAGCTCATGGGTGCTCCTAGGTTTCAGGGGGATTAACTCGCGTCGCCGACCGTGATCGAGACGACCTCTTCGATGGTGGTCAAACCGGCGGTCACCTTGCGAGTGCCATCCTCGCGCATGGTCCGCATGCCGGCCGAGCGGGCCTTGTCGCGGAGCTTCGCGCCGCCCGCGCCTTCGTAGATCATTTTTTGAATTTCCTCGGTGATCACAAAAATCTCGAAAATCCCCATGCGGCCACGGTAGCCGGTGGCATTGCACCCGGCGCAGCCTTCCCCGTGAGCGAACGTGGCGGTGGCAGCCTGCGCGGGATTGATGTTCAGGGAACGCAACTCCTGCGCAGTGGGCGTCATCGGCTTCTTGCACTTCGCGCAAATCTTGCGGACCAGCCGCTGGGCCATCGCGCAGCGCAGCGAGGTCGACACCAAAAATGGTTTCACCCCGATGTCGATGAGCCGCGTGATCGCGCCCGGCGCATCGTTGGTGTGCAGCGTTGAAAAAACCATGTGGCCGGTCAGCGAGGCGTTGATCGCAATCTCAGCGGTCTCAAGATCGCGAATTTCGCCGACCATGACGATGTTCGGCGCCTGCCGCAGCATCGCGCGAAGCGCCGACGCAAACGTCATGCCGACGTCGTGGCGCACCGGCACCTGGTTGATACCGTTGAGCTGATACTCCACCGGATCCTCAACCGTGATGATCTTGCGGTCAGGCTTGTTGATAAAATGGAGGCAGCCGTAGAGAGTGGTCGTTTTGCCAGAGCCGGTTGGTCCGGTGACCAGCAGAATGCCGTCGGGCAACGCGATCAAACGCTCGAACGTCGCCGCGTCGTCCCGGAAAAATCCCAGCTCCGGCAAACCGAGCGTGAGTCCTTCTTTGTCCAGGATGCGCATCACGATACTCTCGCCATGGGCGGTCGGCAGGGAGGAGACGCGCAGATCGAGCTGCTTGCCGCCGACGGAAATCTGAATGCGCCCGTCTTGCGGAATCCGTTTCTCGGCAATCGAAATATTCGCCATGATCTTCAGGCGAGAGATGATCGAGAGCTGGAGACGCTTGGGGGGGTTTTCGACTTCGAGCAAGACGCCATCTATTCGGTAGCGGACGCGGAATCGCTTCTCGAGCGGCTCCAAATGAATATCCGACGCACGGCGTTGGATCGCCTCAAACATGATTTGGTGAACCAGCTTGATGATCGGGCCGTCGGTCTCGGTGTTGCTCGCGTTGCCCGCCGTACTGGCCTCCGTCGTCACGGCCGAAGCATCACCCCCGCCGCCGGTGACGGAAAGATCGTTGAGCAGGTCGTCGATGGAGTTGGCGTCCTTGCCGTAGAAGCGGTTGATCGCATCGGTGATTTCATCGGCGGTCGCCACCACCGGCTCGATCGTCAGTTTCACGATGTGACTGAGCGCATCGATGCCATCGGTATCGAGCGGATCGGCAATCGCGACGCGAAGCCGATTGCCTTCCCTCTGGAGCGGCAGCAAGCGGTAACGGGCCGCGATGGCGCGCGGCACGAGCTCGAGGGTATCGCCGGTTACGCGAATGTTCGTCATGTCCGGCGCCATCTGCATCTCAAACTCCTCCGCGAGCAATTCAGCGACGCGACGAGCATTGAGCGCTCCCTGCCCCACCAGCACCTCGAACAACCGCGGAGTCGCGGTCGCGAGGTCGGTGTGACCGGAGACCACGGCACGCGCCGCCCCAACCTGGCTCGGACTCAGCAATCCGCGGTCGAGGGCCAGTTGAATGACAAAATCGTCGGCCGCGGTGGCGGTGGTTGGGGCCGGGGTGCTCGGAGTCATTGCGCGGGCGCAGGATTATTGACGGGCGAGGCTGAGGAGGAACTCGGCATTGGATTTCGTCTTCTTCAGCCGGGTGATCAACATCTCCATCGACTCGATCGGACCGAGGCCCTGCATCGCGCGCCGCAATCCGTAGATGCGCTGCAATTCGTCGGGGTGGTAGATCAGTTCCTCTTTGCGCGTGCCCGAGCGGTCGATGTTGATCGCCGGAAAAATCCGACGCTCCACCAGTCCACGATCGAGGTGGAGTTCGCTGTTACCCGTGCCCTTGAACTCCTCGAAGATGATTTCATCCATGCGTGAGCCCGTGTCGATCAGCGCACTGGCGATGATGGTGAGACTCCCGCCGCCCTCAATGTTACGCGCCGAACCAAAGAACCGCTTCGGTTTCTGGAGCGCGTTGGATTCGAGTCCGCCGGACATCGTTTTCCCGCCACTACCACTGAGCGCGTTGTAGGCCCGCGCGAGGCGCGTGATGGAATCGAGGAGGATCACGACGTGCTCACCTTGTTCGACCCGGCGCCGGCAAATCTCGATGACCATCTCGGCGCAATGAATGTGACTCTCGGGCGTCTCGTCGAAGGTGGAGGAGACAACCTCACCCTTCGTATGACGCTTGAAATCAGTGACCTCCTCCGGGCGCTCGTCGATCAGCAAGAGGATGAGTTTGACCTCCGGGCTATTAGCCGAAATCGAATTCGCGATATTTTGCAGCAAGACCGTTTTTCCCGTGCGGGGCGGCGCGACGATTAAGCCGCGCTGACCAAAACCAATCGGGGTGAGGATATCCACCGCGCGCATCGAGACGTCTTTCGGATGGATGTCCTCCGACTCGAGCAAAATTCGTTTGAGGGGGTAGTAGGGGACGAGTTCCTCGAACGGCACGACATTCGCGATCAGATCCGGCGCCAGCCCCATGACCGAACTAATGCCAACCACCGACGGGCAACGTTCCCCCGGCTGTGGGGCTTGCAAGATGACTTCGATCTTGTGACCGCGCTTGAGACCGTAGCGCTTAACCAAACTTTCGGGCAAATAAGGGTCGTCCGGGTAGAGCCGATAATTGACGTGCTCGTGCACGATGAACGCGCCGCGATCCGTCACGTCGATATAGCCACGGTCGCGGATAACCCGATTGTTGGCACCGGCGTTCGTGAAGATCTGCGTCAGAAGTTGGCGACGAGTCGGCGCGCCGTCGAACACGACCCCAAATCGGCGCGCAAACGCCGTGAGCTCGCCGAGCGGCAAGGCGTAGAGTTCGTTGACCCACAGCGTGTCGCCAATGCCCGTGGAAAGCTGCTGTGCGAGAGTGTCGAGGGCCGCGAGATCGTT
This sequence comes from Opitutus sp. GAS368, assembly GCA_945871085.1. Taxonomy (GTDB): domain Bacteria; phylum Verrucomicrobiota; class Verrucomicrobiia; order Opitutales; family Opitutaceae; genus GAS368. The sequence goes on from CAMBVX010000028.1 coordinate 14,169, forward strand.
AAAGCGCGTCGGATTGGGCAAGTCGCCGAAGACCGGCGTCGTGCTCGGCGGCGGCGGCTGCGGCGGATGAGGTTGGTAGGCTTCGCGGGCTTGACCGCCCGCGCCAGCACCCCCACCGCCTCCTCCACCGCCTCCTCCTTGCCAGCCGCCGGCACCACCACCACCACCACCGTGGCGACCGCGTTTACGTTTACCTTGCTTCCAGAAATCTCGACCGCCACCCCCACGATCCTGCCACTCGCCGCGCCCACCGCCGCCTCCCGGTTGCTGGGGCTGACCGCCACCGTTGCCCGCACCGGCGCTCGGAGCAGCAGTCGCCGGCGTCGAAGGCGTGGGCTGACTGGGAATGGACGGCTGCGCGGAAGGAACAAATGCCTCCCGACTGCCAGCGCCCGAACGGTTTTCACCTTCGGAACGCTGATCACCGGCACCTTCACGGTCTTGCGATTGAGACGGGGGCGCTGGCGTTGGGGCGGACTCAGCACGCGGAGCTACCGGCGTGGGTGCTTGGACGGGCGCAGGCGCCGAAGCCGGAGCCTCGAAGCGGAACTCGGGCGTCACGGCTTGGGTCGGCGAGGCGTTCTTTTCTTGGCGCTCCGCCCGCTCGGCGCGATCCGGTTTCTCCACTCGCGCCGATTTTTCGGCTCTCGGAGTCCGCTCAGCACGTTCGGCCTTCGGAGTTTTCTCGACGCTCGCCAACTTCGGGCTCTTTTCGGCTTTCGGTTTGCGCACGCGAGGAGCGCTCGGGCGGCGCACTTTCTTGGTTTCGCCGCCTTGGGCGGTAGACGACGAACCGTCGTCGGATTTGGGAGGGAGAGCCATGTAGGATTCTGTGGGAGAGACGGGGGGAAGCCCGTGCGTCAGACGCACGGGGCAAAAGGAGGTTTCAAGACTGACACACTAGGGCTTCGATCAAACGGTCAACTTCGGCCTCCAGAAACTCGGGCGATCCCTCATTCCATAAGACGAAGTCAGACAGCTCGATCTTTTGCACCAGCGGCAGCTGCTTGGAGATTCGCTGCCCGGCGAGCCCGCGCGGCAGACCGCGTTGCTCTAGTCGGGTGAGTTGCTGGTCGGGAGCACAGGCGACGCATACGGTGAAATCAAACCAATTCTCCAAAGCTTTCTCGAACAACAAAGGAACCTCCACGACCCATTGGCCACCCGGTCGCGCCGCGAACTCTTCGCGCCAAATCGCAAACACCAGCGGATGCGTTAGGTCCTCCAACCACCGCCGTTCCTCATCATTGGAAAAAACGTATTCACCTAATTTAGCCCGGTCTATCCTGCCATCTGCTATCAGCACTCCCCGCCCATACCGGTTACCGACCGCCGCGACGACACTGGCGGACGGCAGAACGCGTTCGCGCACCACCGCATCCGAGTCGATGCGCCAAAATCCCCGTTGCTCAAACAACCGCCCAACGGTCGACTTACCACAGCCGATACCTCCCGTAATTCCAACGATCATAGTAGATTTAGTAGAGTAAATCCCCTAGCTTTGAGCTTGCTCAGCCAATCGGCAAATCCTTAATCGCGCCCAGACTCGCAACCTGACTTCCCCTCTTTTTTATGGGACGACTCAAAAAAAAATCTCCCGCGTCGGATACTTTCCCTTACGTTGACACGAAGAGCGCACCGGCCGTCGCCGTGTTTGTCGAAAAGAAGTTTTCGGAGATGTATCCCGATGCCAGCTTGGCGTGGCTGGAGACAATTTTTCAGGACATGGATACGTTATTTTCCGGGCGCCACCCCGACTATGCCGCCGTCGACCTGCGCTACCACGACCTTGAACATACGCTCCAAGCGACCGTGTGTATGGTGCTCCTCTTGGAAGGCCGACACGCCGCCGGAGTTCAACCCCGCCTCAATGCTCGCCAATTCGAACTCGGCATCTCGGCGGTGCTCCTCCACGACTCAGGTTACCTGAAACTTCGCTCGGACACGGTCGGCACGGGAGCGAAATACACTTTCTGCCACGTGCTGCGCAGCTGTGCATTTGTCGCGTCCTACTTACCCACTTTGGGTGCCAACGACTATGAAGTCGAAGCCGTCCTTGGTGCGATCAACTGCACTGGACCGACGAAGGAAATCAGCCGGCTAAAATTCCGCGAGCCCTTCGAACGGATCATTGGATGTGCCCTCGCCACCGCTGACTATCTCGGCCAGATGGCTGCCGCCGACTATCCCGAGGAATTGAGCATCCTATTTCACGAGTTCAAAGAATCGGACGACTTCATCCACCTCCCGCCATCGCGCCGAGCGTTCAAATCCGAGACCGAGGTAGCCCAGCGCACGCCCATGTTTTGGAAGAAATTTGTGCAGCCGAAACTAGAGAGCGATTATCAAGCCGTCTATCGCTTTTTGGCGCGGCCTTATCCTCACGGCCCCAATGCCTATCTCGACGCCGTCGAGAAAAATATTACCGAGATTGAGCGACGCAACGCGGTCAAGTTTGCACCGAAATTGAAGAAGAAGTAACTCGCGCCGCACCCGGTCTGCGGCAAAATCGCGCCTCATGCTCGCGACGATTACCTCCGCCGCCCTCCAAGGTATCGACGCCGAACTCGTTCACGTCGAAGTTAACGCGGGTGAGGCCGGCGAGCCCAAATGGTATCTCGTCGGTCTGGCCGACACGGCGGTGAAAGAATCGACCGACCGGGTTTTCACGGCACTCAACAACAGCGGGTTTCACCCACCCCGCACGCGCACGACGATCAATCTCGCCCCCGGCAACCTGCGCAAAGAAGGCCCGTTCTATGATCTGCCCATCGCGCTCGGAATTCTGGCCGCGACCGGCCAACTCAAATCACCCCACCTCGGCGATTGGCTCATCGCTGGCGAACTCAGCCTCTCGGGTGCCACCCGGCCCGTGCGCGGAGCCCTCGCCATGGCCCGCCTCGCGCGGTCGCTTGGCAAGCGCGGACTACTCCTTCCCTCCGTGTCCGCCGAGGAAGCGGCCCTCGTCGAAGGCGTCGAGGTTTACCAAATCGATTCGCTCGACCGCGCTGCACGTTTTCTCAGCGGGCAACTTCCACTGGTGCCGCTCGACCCCAAAGCCGCGCGCCAACGCGCGAGCACTCCCGTCAGTGACGGCGCAGCCGATTTCTCCGAGATTAAAGGGCAGCACGCTCTCCGTCGCGCCGTCGAGGTTGCCGTCGCCGGTTCGCATAATATTCTGATGATCGGACCGCCCGGCTCAGGGAAGTCCATGGTCGCGAAGCGGATTCCCACGGTGATGCCTGCCCCGACGCTCGACGAACACCTCGAAATTCTCAGCATCCACTCCGCTGCCGGGCGCACGATCAGCGGCGAGATGACATGGGGTGCGCGCCCTTTTCGTTCACCCCACCACACGGTCTCCGATGTCGCGCTGCTCGGCGGCGGCACAATTCCCGGCCCCGGCGAGATTTCCCTCGCCCACCACGGGGTGCTTTTTCTCGACGAACTACCCGAGTTTAAACGGTCTGCGCTCGAAGTCCTGCGCCAACCCCTCGAAGACGGCGATGTGACCATCTCGCGCAGTGCTGGCAAAGTAACGTTGCCGTGCGCGTTCATGCTCGTGGCCGCGATGAACCCCTGTAAGTGCGGGTATCTGGGAGATCCGCGCCACGAATGTCGCTGCTCACCGGGTGAAATTCAGCGCTATCGCGCGCGTATCAGCGGACCATTACTCGACCGCATTGACATTCACATCGAGGCCCCGGCTCTCTCCATTGCCGAGTTGCGCAATGAAAAGCTCGGCGAACCCTCCGCTCCGCTTCGTGACCGCGTCCAAGCCGCGCGGTTACGGCAGCAGCAACGTTTTTCCGGCACGAAAGTCACCGCCAACGCGCGCATGACCAACGCGCACATCCGGAAACATTGCGCGATCGACTCCACGCTCGGTGACCTGCTGCAACAGGCGATGGAGCAACTCAGCCTCTCCGCCCGCGCCTACGATCGCATCCTGAAAGTTGCCCGCACGATCGCCGATCTCGCGAGCGCCGAAAAAATCGAGGCCCCTCACCTCCTCGAAGCCATCCAATACCGCAGCCTCGACCGCACAGTGTTTTATTGAGCCCTAGCTTTTCAAAAATCGACCCGCGAGGGTTGAGAAAAATTAGGAGCGCTTTGGCGCTCGCCCGAGGACCGCGCGCGGAAGCAGCTTGCCGGTCTCGCGGTCAAACGAATCGGCCGGGCGCGGCGACGGCACCGCATCCGCCGTCTCCTTCCGCCATTCGTCCAGCTGCGACCGCAGATTTTTCAACGTGTCCGCATATCTCGCGTCCCCCGCCAGATTCACCAGCTCCTGTGGGTCCTTCTCGACATCGTAGAGCTCCTCGGCCGGGCGCGGCTGCACAAAACAGTTCATCTGCGCCTCGTTCAATTTCCCTTCTGCGTGCAAACGTCGCATTTCTGCGAACGTCGGATTGTCGAACTCCGCCGGCGTGCCCGGCAGATCCGGCCAGAAGTTGCGGATGTATTTGAACCGCGTCGTTCGCACCGACCGCTCGCAGGCCGCGAAATCGTGCCAGTTGTGTTCCGCAAACACGCGGTCGCGGATTGTCGCGGACGGATCGCTCAGCAGCCGCCGGAAAGATTTCCCCTGAAACGTCGGCGACGGATCCAAACCCGCCAGCTCCAGAATCGTCGGCGCCAAATCGATCGAACTCACCAGACTCCCGCATTGGCTTCCGGGCTGGATTTTCCCCGGCCACCGCACCAGTAGCGGTGATTGAATTCCACTGTCATACACGCTCGTTTTGCACCGCGGAAAGGGCCGGCCGTTGTCCGTGATGAAGAACACCGCGGTCTGATCCAAGACTCCCTGCCGCTCGAGTTCCGCCAGCACCTTGCCCACGTAGATGTCCAGCCGGCCAATCTCGTCGTAATATTTCGCGAGGTCCGCGCGGGTCGGTGGTGCATCCAGCAGGAACGGCGGCACCTCGGTCTCTTCGGGCCGGTGGGGCACGTCCAGCGTGCCGTCGAAATACGGCCGGTGCGGATCGATCGAGGCCAGCCACATGAAGAAGGGCTTGTCCTTGGGCCGCTCCTGCAGCGTTGAAATCCAATCGACGCAACCGCTCCCGTCGTCGGTGGCGGTGGGCCGCGCCCCTGCCGCGGCATGCACCACATCGAAGCGATTTCGCGCCGCCGGCCCCAGATGCCATTTGCCCGCCTGCGCCGTCCAGTAGCCAGCCGCCTTGAGCTTCTCGACGAAGGTGACCTGGTCGTTGGGCAACGGCATGTGCAGCATTTCCGCCCCCGTATTATGGGGATACCGCCCGGTGATAATACTGCTTCGGCTCGGACTGCACGAACTGCAGGTGTTGAACGCCCGCGTGAACTTCATCCCCTCACGCGCCATCCGGTCGAGGTTCGGCGTCCGCACGCCCTTGCAGCCGTAGGGCCCACTATCTTCGGCGCCGAGGTCATCGGCGATGATGAGCACGATATTGGGGCACGACGCGATGGGACCATGCTCGGCGTGCAACCAGGACGCGGCGCTCAAAACCGAAAGACTTAGTAGGAGTGGCTTCATGGTAAACGGTGGCGGCACCGACGCGGGCTCGTCCGGAGCGCCGCGGCACCGGAATTCAACGCCTCAAAGGTAAGGAGCCTTTTCGCATCGGGGATTGCAGGGCCGATCTATTGCTTCGGGGTGATTCTCAGATTTCCGATCATCCCAAACCCATTGCACCACAGGCCAACGCTGCCGCCGGAGCGTTCGGTGAGTCCGATCACGACGAGACTCGGCTGGGTCGCGCCATTGACGAAAACGCTGACCTTGGGCTTCGCGACCATAATTTTGACGTGAAACCAAGCGTCGCCATCCGGCGCCGGCGTGAGGGGCTTCTCATACTGTCCGGTCTTCTCTTGGCGCAGGCGCTGCCAGGGCCATTCCGGTTCGGAGACGTATTGCACAGCATGGGATTTCTTCTCCGCGTCGTCGGCACGGAAGTTGAACGACCGGAAATAGACCGCGTCGTAGGTCTTCGCGTCCCTCACGTGAAAGGCGACGCCGATGAAGCTGCTACCGGACGGCGCGCTTTTGCCCTTGGCGTCAAATTCGATGACGCCGTCGGTAAACTCGAAGCCATCGAGCCAGACGACACTCGCGCCGCGCTGGTTGAACTCAATGGCGGGCGCGCCGTCTTTTTCGACGAGCTTAGTCTGCGCCGTCGCCCCTTTCCAGCCCGTGCCCGGGGGGACCGCTTTTAAGTCGGGGGTCAAGGTCTCAGCGGCTCGCGCCTGACTGCTGAGGATCACGAAGGCGCAGAACGTGATGAATAACGTATGTTTCAATTTGGGGTGGCTCATAGGATTTTTGTGATGGGAATGACCGGAATCTGTTTTTCGGAATGGGTGGACAGGTGTTTCATGATTTCGGTCTTGGCATGTTGGCAGCGGTGTCCCTGCGCCAAGAGTTGAGCCGGTGCTGGAGTTCCTTCACGAGCAGCGGATTCTGGGCAGCGATATTTTGTTTTTCGCCGAGATCGGCGGCGAGGTTGAAGAGCTCGACGCTGCCGTCCTCCAACCATTCGAGGAGTTTCCAGTCGCCGACACGAACGCTGCTGCACGGACCGTTGCCGTGATTGCCGTAGTGCGGGTAGTGCCAGAACAACGCCTCGTGCAGGGGTTTGGTTTCGCCTTTGAGCAACGGGACAATACTGACGCCGTCCCGGTGCAAGTCGGGCCGGGCGGGAAGGCCGGCGGCTTCGAGCAACGTGGGGAAGAAGTCGGTGTTGATGAAGGGCACGTCGCAGGTGCTGCCGGGTTTGGTCACACCGGGCCATCTGACGAAACACGGCTCGCGCACGCCGCCCTCGTAAAGCCAACCTTTGCAACCGCGCAGCGGTCGGTTGCTGGTGATGAAGTGGCCGCCATTATCGCTGGTGAAAAGGATGATAGTGTTGTCGGCGAGGCCGAGTTCGCGGAGCTTTGTGAGCAGGCGACCGACATTCGTGTCCATCGTCTCGATCATGGCGGCATAGGTCGCATTGACCTGCTGCTCCAGCAGCTTGGGCGGGCGGTCCGAGCCACGCGCGACGCTGCCTTCGTCATACGTCGGAGCCGATTTCACGTTGGGCAGTCCGAGCTTGGCCGCTTTGGCTTGGTATTTCGTCACCAGTTCCGGCTTCGCCATGGCGGGAATGTGCACGTCGTAAAACGCGAGGTTGAGAAAGAACGGCTGATCCGGTTTGCGCTGTTCGATGAGTTTCATCGCTTCACTCGTGAGGCGGTCGCAGAGGTGTTCGCCCGGTTTGCCATCCTCAAGCCCGGGCACGCCGCGCGAGTGGTAGTTATTTGGGTCGGGCTTCTTGTCCATGCCGTAGGGCCAGAAGTAGCTCGGCGGCAAGCCGCCGGCGTGTCCGGCGATGTTCACGTCGAACCCCTGATTCTGCGGGTAAAAGCCTACGTCACCCAAATGCCACTTGCCGACGTGCCACGTCGCATACCCGGCGCTTTTCAACACTTCGGCGATGGTCACTTCTTCAAGCGGCAACTCCATCTTCATTTCAGCGGGCAGGAATTTCCCCGATTTGCCGTTGCCGGGGATGTAATCGGTGAGCTTTAGACGCGCCGGATACCGCCCTGTCATGATGGCGGCGCGCGACGGTGAGCAATATGGACTGGAGGAATACGCCTGCGTGAACCGCATGCCTTCGGCGGCCAGTTTGTCGAGATTCGGCGACTCGTGAAAACGGCTGCCGTAACACGATAGATCCGCCCAACCGAGATCGTCGGAAAGGAGGATAATGATGTTGGGTTTGGCGGGCGGCGGCGCGGCAGACACGGCCGGCGCAGCCAGTAGCAGTATAACAAGGGAGGAGTATTTCATGCTTACGCGGGTTTGCTGGGTGCGGGGTGAAGGAGCGAGAAAATGACTGCTGAAAAGGCCAAAGCGCTGGCTAACTGAGAGGGGGTGGGCAAATAGGGCTGCAGGTGTGGCGCGTTGCCATTGCGGCGTAGACTTCAGCGTTCGCGTCCATGAAAGCCGTCAACCGTTTGTTCTCTTCCTAATCCAACTTGCGCGAGTTTCCCGCCGGGACGTCTTCGTCATCGTAAGGCGTTTTCCTTGGTTTTGCCGCATCCTTCCCGACAATCTCGCCGAGTTGCTCTTTCAGCTTCTTCGCAATGTCCGGATGCTGCTCAATGACGTTGTTCGTCTCCGCCGGATCCATTTGCACGTTGTATAATCCACTCAAGGCCTCCGGTGCGCCAAGGTTAGCCTTCTTGATCCGTGCTTCGACCAGCTTCCACGGTCCCTGCCGGACGGCGTATCCAAACACCCCCGCATGCACTTCGGCCAAATGCACCGGATGATATTCTTCCGGCTTACCAAGCAACAAAGGTAAGATGCTCGAGCTGTCTTCGCCCGCATTGGCCGGAAGATTGGTCCCAACGAGCTCAGCGCAGGTAGCCATGAGGCTGTTGAGGGAAATCACCTGATCGCAAACGGTCCCGCTTTTCACCTTACCTGGCCAGCGAACGATGAGCGGCTCCCGGTGGCCACCTTCCAGCAAACTGCCTTTGTAACCACGAAACGGCCGGCTGGGATCGTGGCCCGCTCGCAACAGGGCCGGGACGCCGGTGCCGGGGCCATGGCCGTTATCCGAGGCGAAAATAACCATCGTATTCTTATCCAAGCCCAGTTTTTCGAGCGCATCCAGCACCGCACCGACGGCGGCGTCGGTCTGCAAAATCAAGTCACCGACCCGATTGATGCCACTCTTTCCCCTAAATTCCGCCGTCGGCATCAGCGGTTCGTGCGGTATAGTGAACGTGTAATAGAGGAAAAACGGCTTCTTGTCGCCCGCTCGGGCGCGCAGGTAATCCTCCACCTTTGCGGCCAGCGTCGGCATGATGTTTTCAAATTTCCACCCCGGAACCATCGGCCCATTCTTATGCACGAAAATTTCCGCATTCTTGCCGGGAAACTCCGCCGTCGGTTGTGCGGTTAGGCGGTCGTTTTTGATGAAGGCGAACGGCGGTTGGTTGGGAACATGCGTGCCAAAATACTCGTCGAAGCCGCGCGTGATCGGGCCGTTGGCGATGGGCTGCGTGAAATCAGGATCGGATTTCCTGCCTTTGTCCTTGAACGGCCAGTCCCAGCCCAAATGCCATTTGCCGATACAGGCGGTGTGGTAACCATGCCGTTTCAGCAGCGCCGGCACGGTCAACCGTCCTTCCTCGATCAGCGGTGGATCGTAGGAATCAAGCACGTTGACCGGCACGCGGGAACGGAACGCGTATCGCCCCGTGAGAATACCGTAGCGCGACGGCGTGCAGGCGGACGCACTGTGGGCATCGGTGAACCGCATTCCCTCAGTCGCCAACCGGTCGATTCGCGGAGTAGGCAGCTTCGACTGCGCGTTGTAACAAGTCACATCACCATAGCCGAGGTCGTCCGCCAGAATATAGACAATGTTCGGTGGCGGCGATACCACTGGCACGGCCGCCGCGGGCGCACCTGCAGCAAGTGAGGCAACGGTCAGGAGTGGGAATAGCATCCTCTTCATTTTTGTTCTTCGTTCAGGGGTTCATTCCGTCCTGCCGCGCGGCGTATCTTTCAGACCCGGCGTAAAGACTAGCGTCCACTCCGGAAGCGGCGACGATCGGTCATTCGTCCTTATGCTCATTGGCGGATCTCAACTTCACTTTGCTGTTCTTTTCGTCCCATCCGTTCCACCAGGACTTTAAATCTTGCGCCAGTTGGCCGCGCTCGCCTGTGCGATCGACCGACTCACCGATGTCGGCGCGTAAATCGAACAGCCCTTTTTCCGATTTGACCCGGACCAGTTTCCACTCGCCCTGCCGGACCGCATAGTCCCGGTCGTTCCACTTCCAAAACAGCCGTTCTCGCGGGAGGTGAGCGTTCTGATCCTTAAGCAGCGGGAGCAGATTAACGCCGTCCAAATTCCATCCCGGCTGCGCCTCAACACCCGCCAGCGCCAGCGCCGTCGGCAGGATATCCAGCGAGATGATCGGCTCGTCGACCACTCTGCCCGCCGGCACTTTTCCTTTCCATTGGATGAAGAACGGCACCCGGATGCCTCCTTCCCACAGCTCGATCTTCGAGCCGCGCAATGGATCGTTTCTCGACTCGTTGATCGCACTGCCCGCAATCAAAGGCCCGCCATTATCACTCAGGAAAAATATGACGGTTTCACTTTCTAACTTGGTCGCACGCAATTTTTCCAACACCTGTCCGACGGCATCGTCCAACGCCAGCACCATGGCCGCGTAGCTCGCACGCCGGCGGTCAGCGATGTGCGCCGTCTTCTTCAGGTATTCCTCGGGTGCCTGCAGCGGAATGTGAGGAGCGTTGAAACTCAGGTAGAGGAAGAAAGGGTTGTCTTTCTGTTCTTGAATGAAGCGGCAACCTTCCCGCGCGATCTCAAAGGTGAGATACTCTTTCAACTCCGCCGGCTCGCGACCCCGCATGATTGCGCCCCACTTCGGATCATTTGCTTTAAAGTAATCGTGCATGCCGGAAAGAAACCCAAAAAACTCGTCGAAACCTCGCTGCATCGGGTGAAACTCCGGCTTTTCGCCCAGATGCCACTTCCCGAATGCGGCGGTCCGGTAGCCGCATGATTTGAGGCGGTCCGCGATGGTCGTCTCAGTCAACGGCAGCCCCCAACTTGTCCCGGGGGCGGGGTTGCCCTCAAATCCAAACCGATCTTGATAACGCCCCGTCAAGAATCCCGCCCGGGACGGAGCGCACACCGGGGCGCTGACATAGCCGCTGGTAAACCGCAGTCCGTTGTTGGCAATCGAGTCGATATTGGGCGTCGCAAATTCTCGGCATCCGTGCACACCAACGTCGGCGTAGCCTAGGTCATCGACGACCATGAGGATAATGTTCGGCTTGCTGGCCCCGGCCAAGCTGGACGCGGCAACGCTCAATGCGAGAGCGGTGATTCGATGGAGGATGTTCACCTTAGAAGTCCACGGTCGCGCTTAGCTGGAATCCAATGGGATCCTGCATTTGCGCTGCGCTGACAATCGCCCGCGGGTTCGTCCAACCGTAATAGGTGAAGCGAGGGTCGCTGACGTTGATCAGACTGGCGGTCGACGCGGAAACGTTATTCGGAATCAGTTCGCGATTGTTCAACGCATTGCGGACGTTGAGCTGAACGCTGTAACCTAGGCGGTTGTTGAATTTACCCTTGTAGGAAACGAACGGATCGAAATACCACTCGCTCGGGCTGTAAAACCGCTGATTGAGGTCCGAAGTTCTCGTCGTGACCGGATACCCGGCGATAGTCATGTTCACCTCGCTCAACATGTAGCCGATCACCGCCTTCGCCCGCAGCCGGGTGGAGAATCCTGCCCGCCAGGCCTTCGAAAAATTGTAGACCAAGGTCGAGCTGAAGCGCCACTCGCGGATGCCCGGATTCGAAATGCCGTCGAATTGCCGCACGAGGAGCACCTCGGGCAGGAGCGAATTGCGGTATTGATCGAAGAGCGTGGTCGTTGATCCGGCATCGTTGATCGGAACCTTATCCCAGCCCTTGATGGGGGTCGCTCCCTTCGCGCCAAACACCGGAGCACCGCTCGCGCTCGCGCTGACCACTGGTCGGATTTGCCCGGAGGCCGGATCGAGCGCATACCACTCGAGTTCCTGCATGCGCTTGAAGACCGCCGGATCGGTGGCGTATTTCAGCCAGTCCGGCCCGATGCTCGACTTGATCGCGGCAGTCCGCCCGGCCGAGACCCGCACGTCCAGCTTGCGCCAGCGCCCCGTGAGTTCGATTTCGCTGCCGCGCGACACGGCGTTGGCGTAGAGTCGGTAGAAATCGATCGCGTTGTCGGCAGAATTATAGCCCGGCGCGGCAGACTTCAGATAATAGTCGTTGAAGTCAGGCAAACCCAGCGCCTGCGTCCGGCCCCGTTGGAGATTGATATAGCGAGCCTCCTGATCGAAAACGAACTGCCGGAGCCGGATGTTGCCGAAGTTGTTGCCGGCATCCTGATTCGTGATCTCGTTCTTGTATTGATTGACGCGCAAGGTCAGGCCGCCCAGCACGAAGCGAACCCCATACTCCTTGTTTTGGCCGCTCGGGAACGGATAGAGAGAACCGTCGATATTGTGCGCAGCCGACGGCGTCGGATCGTTGTTCGTGGAAACATTATAGTGAACGGAGAGCCAGTTCAGCGGGTGCAACACCGCCGATCGGCTCGTATTGAGCAGCGTCGGGCGGCCCTGATACCGGTCCCAGGGGATGGTCGTGTAGAACGGCGCCAGGCCCGTGAGCGGCGACAGCGAATTGGTGACCGGATCTAGCTGTTTATCTCTGCTCGTGTCATAGCGGCGACTGTAGGTCAGCACTAGGCGGTCTTTCAGGAAGTAGCCCTGATAGACCAAGGCCCTCGAAAAATCGGACGCCTTTCGGCCAGTCGCGACGTTGACTCCACCCTGCTCGAACATTCCCACCCGATAGGCCTTCCCGTTCGCATCCGTGAATGTCCACGCGCCGAACGGGTCCTGCCCGCCCCAAGTTCCGTAAGCCGTGCCGTGACTCGCCGGATCGAGATAATCGCGAGTCAGGAACGCCCGATTCGTCGCCGTCATGTAGCGGGCCGTCGGGCCGAAATCCGCCTTCGCATTCGCGGCGGTGATCACACTGGGCGCGACGAGTCTTCCGGCGGCGTCCACGTCGTCCAGGATAGTGCGGCGAAACACCTGCGTGATGGTCATCACCTCATTTTCCGATGCCGTGGCCACGAAGCGCTGCCGCCCGGCATACGCTCCCATCCACTCACCCAGTCGCTTGGCCGTATCGAATTCATAGGCGAGTGCGATCCGAACCTCCTTGCTCTGTGTCTCCCCCTTGTTCGCGAGTTCCTGGCCCTCCAAGTAGAGTTTGCCAAAATTTGGATTGGCTTCGCGATTGGCCGCGTTCGCGGCGCGATTGGCCGTCCCTGCTGCGCCGGCCGCGACGGGATCCAGCGGAGTGTAGCCGGCTTTGTAGCGATAGGTATTCGGATCGATGTTCAGATTAGCCTGCACCGGCGAGTAGAGATTGGTGTTTTTCAGCCTCGTGGCCTCGTAGTTTGCCCCAAACTCCATGAACAAGCGGTCGTTAATCTGCAGGTTGCCGAGCGCAGATACCGTTTTGGCGTTCACCAGATTCGGATGTGTTCCGCCGTAGATTCCATACTTGCTGAAGGGGTAAATTCGATCGTCGAGAAAAGTGGCACCATTGAGATAGTCCGGCGCCAGCTTCAGTGCAGCGTTGATGTATTGGCCCTGCTGCCGGACCGCGGCCGAATAACGGTAGCTGTAGATTCCCGGAGCATCGGTAGCGCCGTGGGTGAAGATCGGCGACGTGGAGACACCGGCGGCCCAATTGAACAGGTAGGCGTTTGAGCCAGGATTGAGCGCGAGACCTTGGGCATCCGGACTTTTGTCCGGCGTGTCGAAAGGAGTGCGATTGCCCATGCCGGGATTTGTCCACGGCGTTACGCTGTCCTTGGTCATGAAGTAAACGGGCAGTGACGCGCGGCGATCCATGTATTCACTATGCACATCGATTCGCAGCCGGCGGAACGGCGTCCATCCCAAGCTGCCCGTCACACGCTTATCCTTCGTATAGTATCCCTCCATGAAGTAGCGCTTGTCGCTGAGGAGCCCCTCGACCCGGAGGCCAAGCCGGTCACGCACGAGCGGAGCGTTGTGATCGACGGTGACGCGACGCGACCCGTAGCTGTCGATCGTCAGTTGCGCCCGGGATTTCTGGCGCGCCAGTTGCGGCCGGTTGAATTGCGTGTCGTTGATCCCGGATGCGCTGCCCAGTCCGAAGAGCCCAGCGTTTGGGCCACTGGCCATGGTGAAACCGCCCTCCGACGAATTGTAGTTGTCGTAAGGCAGCACGGTCGTGAAGAAATTGCGAGTGCTGGTCGCCTCAGCGAGGCCGCGCGAGCGGCTTTGGGGGGAATTGATCGTCGCGCCGCGGCCGAAAAATTGAGCGTCAATGCCCGCCAGTTCCATGCCCGTCTCGGTGTTGGCGCTGTAGTTGAAGGCGTCATCGGCGGAAAATGCCCCGATGTCGGCGAGAAACTCCGGCGTCATGACGGAGACTTGCGAGGCGACATCGCGGTAGTCGGTTTTCAGGCGGCTGCCAGACAGGGTGCTGCTGGCAAGATAGCCGGTGTCCGAGCTGGCCTCGATCACGAAGGGCGACAGAGTCACCGCCTCTTCTTTCGCCACCGTGGCTGCCGTTGAGGCTGGGGGAGCTTGCTGCGCCCGAGCGGTGTGTAACGCTACGCTTATTACAGGGACAATGCTGAGGACCAGACAGACGCGGAGGAGAAAAAACTGCGAAGGGATCATAGATGTAATCAGGGGGGTATCCAGGCGACGAACCGGGTCGAGCGGTTGCGTCAGCGTGGAAAAAGCGGGTCCAATAACAACCGTGCGATCCTCCCCCATTCGGGGGAGTAACGGTCGCGGTGCCATGATTGCATGCGCGCGGATGGCGGGTTTTGCTGCCGGAGTGAAATCAGCCGCCGTCAACCTTCGGACAGCTACCCTCGCAGGCCTCGCGCTGTTTGGCCCGTTCAAGGAATGCGTCGCACAGGAGACGCCGCTCCACACCGCGGCAGAGGTGCAGCGACTGTCGCCGGAAGAGGCAAGGCAGCACCGCAAGGCAAGCCTACGGGGCGTGGTCACGTTCACCTGGAACACCACGCCGACAGAATTCACCATCGAAGACCAAACTGGCGCTGTATGGTTTCCAGCTGCTATCCTTCCTCCTGCGTGTCAGTTAGGAGCCGACGTGGAGGTTGAAGGCTTAACCGACTCGGGTGTCTTCGGACCATTTGTCCGCGCGGTCAGCGTGCGTCCGCTCGGCCCCGGCACGCTCCCTGCCGCGCGCCGGGTTTCTTTTGATGAACTTCCGACTGCCCGACTTCACGGCCGGCGAGTGGAGGTGACAGGGATTGTGCGCGGCCAGCGCGTGAATCCGGTCGCCGGTCTCGATTGGCTTGCCCTCGAAATCTCGAACGGTAGCGGACGTGTAACCGTCAACCTGACCCATGAAACCACCGCCCATCCTGAACTGATTGATGCCGAGGTGAGAATCCTTGGCGTCAATCTGCACAGCACCGATTCCCAACAACTGGCGTTCCTGCCGATGATCAACGCCCATTCTCTGGCTGATGTGGAAGTGATCGCTCCGGCTAATCCACGGCCGTTTGCCCAACCTCCGACGCGCCTCGACAATCTGATGCGAAGCGCTGGGACGGCTGGGACTGGTCATCGTGTGCACATGCGTGGCGTCGTCACCTTTGTCAGCCGGCAAGATTGGTTCTACTTTCAGGATGAATCGCGGGGTATTCGTGTGTCGCTGCGCGAACCGTCGCGCCCAGCCGTGGGCGAAATCGTGGATGTCGTTGGATTCCCCGAACCCGGAGCTTTTTCCCCGATTGTGCGCGACGCCGAGTGGCGGTCCACGTCCGAAAAGCGATCCCCTCCGGCGCCCATTGTCAGCTTGGAGGAAGGCATGAAACACGACGGGAGTCTGGTCGTGATTCAGGGCCGCTTGCTTGAAGTCACGCTGGCCGATCGGAAAGCCGTCCTGACCCTTGAGGACGGAACCCAGCGGTGCCGGGTCCACATCCTCGACGTTTTTTCGCGGCGCTGGACGGAAGGAAGCATATTGCGGGTGACGGGTGTGAGCACAGTCGCGAACAGCGATTGGGAAACGCTGGTTGCCCGCCGGCAGCCACCGGGTTTCTCCCTCCTCGTGCCGAATCCGCAAGGCGTGATCGAGATTCAGTCCGCACCTTGGTGGACACCGACGCGCGCGGCGTGGCTGATTGCTGCGGTGGCGGCGATGCTGTGTTGCGCTCTGGGAACTGTCTGGTTGCAGACCCGCAAACGCCTGCGTGAAAACGCCGCCACTCGGAAAGCGGCCCACGCCCAATTCGTCGCCGTGCTGGGCGAGCGCAATCGTATTGCCCGTGAAATCCACGACACCCTCGCGCAAGGATTCACTGGAATCTCCGTTCAGCTCGAAGTGATTAACGATCGATTGCAGGATGCACCAGTCGGTCTCCGCCAGCATCTGGATCTCGCCCGGGAGTTGGTGCGCTCCAGCCTTGAGGAGGCACGCCGTTCGGTCTGGAACCTGCGGGCTCAGGCCCTGATTGAGTCGGGCTTGAGCGACGTGTTTGGCCGTCTGGGTCGGCAGCTCACCGACGGAGGCGGAGCCGTCTTCGAACTGACGGTCGACGGCAGCCCGCGACGACTTCCAATTGACGTCGAGAACAACCTGTTGCGAATTGGCCAGGAAGCGATCACCAACGCCGTGCGCCATTCCGGGGCAAAGCGCATCGCGCTTTGTCTGGAATATCATCCCAACCGTATTCGCATGGTCGTGAGCGACGACGGCAAGGGTTTTGATCCCTCGCATCGGCAACCGTCCCCCATCGGCGGCTTCGGCCTGCCTGGCCTGCGGGAGCGCGCCGCGGCCATGCACGCAACCCTGGAAATTACCCGGCGTGCGGCCGGCGGGACGAACATCGAACTAGCGGTGCCGCATGTCTGACCCAATCCGAATCCTGATCGTCGACGACCACCTCGCCCTTCGCATTGGGCTGACCGCGATGCTCGCGCCCCATCCTCACCTGAAGGTGGTCGGCGAGGCGGGCGACAACGCCAGCGCACTTGCCGCCTGCGCCACGCTGGCCCCGGCGGTTGTCCTGATGGACTTGCGCATTCCCGGTGGCGGCGGAGTGGATGCGACGCTGGCGATTCGCCAGCGATGGCCGGCCACACGGGTTCTGATCGTCACCACCTATGACGGCGACGAGGACATTCACCGGGCCATTCAAGCCGGTGCAAGTGGCTATCTATTGAAAGGGTTGTCCAGTGCCGAACTGATCCGTGCAATCGAGGCAATCCACCGGGGCGAAACCGTGATGCCACCGAACGTCGCCGCGCGCTTCCGCCAGCGCGAACTACGGAAGGACCTCTCCCCACGTGAACTTGAAGTGCTGAGCCTCATGGTGGACGGCCGCAGCAACAAAGAAATCGCCGAGCAGCTCAGCATCGGCGAGGAGAGCGTGAAATCCCACTCGAAAGCGCTTTTTCAAAAGCTCGGCGTTGCCGACCGCACCCAAGCTGCGATCGAGGCGATTCGCCACGGTATCGTCCACCTTTAGGCCGGCAAACTGGTTGCGACCACGCGCCGATGTCGAGCCACTCCGGGAGATTGGCTGATCAACGTTTCCGTCCTGAAGCAAATCGACGCAGGGGGAATTTATACTGCAGTCGTGGCCAGCCTGAGCCTGGGCAATTAGGTGCAGGTTTCCCGCGTCCTCGGCGCGACTGGATTAATCCTCGTCCAGATCTACGAACTACCCTGAGTTTGACTATAGAGCGCTATTATTATGCGCCGAATTGGCACGTTCCAAAAGGCACCCTTTGAGACAGCGCTGTGGCCCACAGCGATACGAGGCAAGGTGTTCATCCCGAACAGGGGGGATTTAGAAAAAGAAAATTTCGATGATTTGAACGCCTTAACCCTGGGCGTCGGCCGTAACCCTTGAGGTTCGACCCAAAACTCGATTAACTCTTTCGACATAGGGCCCCCACGGAATCTTCACCCCCCTCTCCCACCGGCCGAGCGTTGTCGGATCAACTGCGAGTTCGACGGCAAGTCGCTTTTGCGACCAACCGAAGCCCAACCGGTAGGCGATGAGCTTTTGACCGATGCCCTGATTCTCCGGCTTCGGACGGGGATCATAGCCTAAAAAGGCGATGATGGCCGGTAGGTGCTTTATCTCAGGTTCCCGCCCGCCGGTCTCCCAATTCCACACGCTTGTCGTGTCAGCGCCTACCTCCTTTGCTACGTCCCGCTGGAACAGCCCGAGGTCCATCCGACGTCTCCGAATGTGCTCTCCAAGCGTTTCTGGAAACTCGGGATATCCGGATGCCTTTGGCTTTAGGCAGGTTATAGCAATCTGACTGATTGGCAACACACCCCTGTAAGTGCGGATACCTGGGAGATCCCCGACACGAATGTCGCTGTTCGCCGGGTGAAATTCAACGCTATCGCGCGCGTATCAGCGGACCATTACTCGACCGCATCGATATTCACATCGAAGCCCCGGCGCTTTCGATTGCTGAGCTGCGCAATGAAAAACTCGGCGAGCCCTCAGCCCCGCTGCGTGACCGCGTCCAAGCGGCTCGGTTACGGCAACACGGTCGTTTTTCTGGCACGAAGGTCACCACCAATGCCCGAATGACCAACGCGCACATCCGAAAACACTGCGCGATCGATTCCACCCTCGGCGATCTCCTGCAACAGGCGATGGAGCAACTCAGCCTATCCGCACGCGCCTACGATCGCATTCTCAAAGTCGCTCGCACGATCGCGGACCTCGCGAACGCCGAAAAAATCGAGGCCCCTCACCTCCTCGAAGCCATTCAATACCGCAGCCTCGACCGCACCGTGTTCTACTGATCATCAAAATAAGCGGCGAAACACCACGCCGCTTCCGTTCGCTGCGATGCTCCTTTAGTGAAACCCGAGTGCGTTAGGAAACGGTCTACAAGAGCGACTTAGCCATGCGGAAATTCGTAAAGCTCGAGCCTTGATAATCAACCTCCTGCTGCTTCAAGACCTTGAATCCACGCTTCTGAAAGAAGGACCGGGCAGTCGTGCTCGCCTCGGTGAAAAGGCGCGCCACCCCGAGTCGCCGCGCGTCCTCTTCCATCTGCAACAGCAGCGCAGAGGCTATTCCTTTGCGCTGATGGTCGGCATGGACATAGATCGCCTCGACCTGCCCGTTGGCCGCAAACTCGGCGAAACCGCGCACCGTCCCTCCCACCTCAAACACCAACGTCGTGCGACCTGCCTGCCGCGCCCGCCACTTCGCCACGTCTGGCGCCGCGCCGGC
>CAMBVX010000029.1 GCA_945871085.1 Opitutus sp. GAS368
TTCGGTTCCTTTTTCTTCAGTGGGCGGCTGATGAGCATCTGCAGTTTCGAGTTCGGGTGCGTGAGCGTGCCGCTCAGGACTTCGGCCTCGGTGAAACGTGCCATGAGAATTTCACCGTCGGTCGCGCGATTGCGGTCGTAGGAAATATAAAGCGTGCCGTCGGGTGCCTGAAAACCGTCCGGATAAGAAAGGCCTTTGCGCTCGTCGAGCATGAGCCCGCCCTGCCACGTGAGACCCTCGTCGGCCGAGAGCCACGCCGTGAGCTGCGATCGACCTTCATGAGCGTCGATCGTTTTGCCATGCTTGATGAGAAGGATCCGGCCCGACGCGAGGCGGCGGATGTGGAAGCGGGCCACCGGATGCTTGAAAGGCGGAAAGGTTGGCTCCGTCCAGGTGTGGCCCGCATCCGCCGAGAAGGACTGCATCGTCCCGTCGCCGGTTCGAGCCAGCATCCAGAGGCGACCATCCTTCAACTCCACGAACATGTGCTCGTCCCAGCTCGGCTTCGGAAAACGGACGTTCCCCCGTCGGGTCCACGATTTCCCCTGATCGGAGGAAACGTAGACGTTGGCCCCACGGAGCGGCGCGAGGTCGGCGTTGGCATGCCGCATCGGCCCCATTCCGGGCATGTTTGGAAACTCCACGGGGAGCAACCACTCGCCGCTGGCGAGGACGGTCGGCTTGTTCAGCACCGCTCCGTGACAAAGGCGATAGGGCTGGGACCAGGTCGGGTTTTCGGCATCGGGATTTTCACAGATTGCGATCCAGACGCCCTGCCGGCCGTCGTAGTGGTTCATCGTCTGATCGAAGAAGAACCAGAGCCGCCCGCGCGGATCGGTCCAGAGGTTGCCCACGATGACGCTGCGCGGGATCGGAAGATGCGGGGCCTGGCTGTCGATGACGAGGCGCGGCTTTGACCAGGTCGCGCCATCATCGTCGCTGGTGGCCGCCACCATGAACGCCTTCGGGCCGTCCTCGCCGGCGACCCATGCCGCCCAGAGCCGGCCGCCTGGGGTGCGGGCGATGCCGATCGTCATGCCATAGTCGAGCTGGTCGTAGTCGTACTGCGGCAACGGCGCGGTGTTAAGCCGCGGCGGCACGAGGGAAAGATCGGCGACCTTTTGGAGCACGGCCAGTTCGAGGGCGGGGATCCGCTGGCGTTCGGCGGCGAGAATTTCGGGCAGATTTGGCGCGCGATCCTGGCCGACGAGCGACCAAGGCATCAACAGGCACGGTAGCAGAAGGCGAAGTGGCGTCATTGGAAGGATTGGTAAAATGGAATCAAAAGGTGCCTTTGACACGATCGTCGGTTCGGGCCACGGCGGGGTCGTTCACCATGTTCCACGGAGGCCGAATTCCAACCGCGGATCGAGATAGTCCTGCCGGTTGAGGAGGAATCCGTTTTGCGTGTTCTCGATCGGGGCGTTGAACAGATTGCGAATCTGAACGAACGGGACGACGCGACGCGAAAAGCTGTATTCCATCCGCAGATCCACAGTGGTGCGCGGCTTCATTTGGGTCCGCGTGTTCGTGTACGTCAACGCCCCGCCGGTGTAGCGCACGTCGGAACGCGAGATGCCACGGAGCGTTTTGCCGGCGTGATTGAGGCTGAGCATCGTGGAGAATCCCTTCCGGCGCCAGTTCAGCGCGAGGTTGTATTGCCGCGTCACGGCGTCCAATTCGAGCGAGTGGCGGACCTGCTCGACGAGCGCTCGGTTCTGCTCAGGATTGCCGGCGACCAACACCTGTTGCGTCACGATGGGCCCGACGTCGATGAACGTGGCGTTGGCCTGTACGCCGAGCGTGTTCAGCGGCGCGGGGAGGAAACCGAGCGTCTGCGAATACATCAGCTCGAGTCCGGAGTAGCGGCCGGGTTCGGCGACGTTGAACCGCGTGACGACATCGTAGTCGGACGGGGCGCCGGACAGGCTGCCGTCGTTGAGCTCAAGTTCGGCGGCGAGTTCCCGGGTGAGCGAGCGCGTGGCTTGCACGATGTAGTTGCGAAAATCCTTCCGAAACAGCGACGCGCCCAGCATGCCGGACTGCCCGAAGTGATACTCGTATCCAAGATCGTAGTTCGTGATTTCATAAGGACGCAGCGCGGGATTGGTGAGGCTCACCCGGCCGCGCGCGCCCGCCGGCGTCGGTTCCGTGATCGTGAGCGTGCTCGGCAGGAGATCGCCGTAGTTGGGCAGCCCGATGGATTGTGCGGTGGCGGCACGGAAGATGTGGTTGGGTGTGACGGCATACTTCGCGTTGAGCGAAAAATAGTTGTCGCGGTGGCTGAAGTTGCCGACTGCGCGCAGGAAACGGTTTTCGTTTTTCGAGGTGATTTCCTCGTGCCGCACGCCGGTGACGACGAGGAGGCCCTTGGTCGGCCGGAGATCGAAGCGCGCATAGGCGCCCTGCACGGTTTCGTCGAAGCGCGGCAGCGCGTTCGTGTCGTAGGTCTGCAGCGGCAGGTGGCCGTACAGTTCGTAGGCGCGCTTCATGTTGATCCAGGCGACGGTGCCGGGCTGGCCGAGCGGCGCGGGGGCGGCCGACCAGATCGCATCGGTCAGCGCCAGCATGCCGGGACCGGCGGGAACCGTCGGATCGACGGGCGTGCGCCGGTTGAATTGTTCGCTCGTCCGCAACTTCGAGTCCTGGCGGGCTCCGATTTGCGCGGTGAACGGAATCCGCGCGACCTCGAAGGGCTTGCTCAGGTCGACCGCGACGCCTTGCCGCGTGTCCCATGCGCTGCGAGGCAGGGTGAACATCCGCGAGACACTGAAACGCGAATTGTCGTTGAGCTGCACGGGCGTGCCGCCCGCCACCATGGTGACCCCCGGCACTAGCGCGCCGAGGTTGGAGAGGTTGATGGTGACGTTCGCCAAGCCGGAGTCGACCTGCCCGAAGTAGCCCTCGGTGATGTCGCTGTAACGGTTGTCGGCCTTGTTCCAATAGATGTCGGAGGTCAGCTTCAGGCCGGCGCCAAATTCATGTTTCAGCGACGCGTTGCTGGTATAGGTGGTGCCGGCTTTGCGCTTTTGCTCCATGCGGTTGAGCAGGCGTCCGACGCCGTTCGTCGAGCCGGCTGACATCGTGTGCACGGGAGTCTGGCCCAGTGCCAGCGTCGGATGATTGCCGACGATGATCGCGTAGAGGTGATGCGACCACGGCATGTCGAACCAATTCCAGGAACCGCCGACACTGACGGTCGTGCGCGGGCCGGCACGCCAATCGACGCGGCCGGACGCGCTGCGGCGCGTGTTGATCGCGTAGTCGGTGTAGAAGTTCCACTCGGTCGGCGAGGGATCGGTGGGCAGTCCGCCCGAACCGGGATTGAAGGTGTAGACGTACGCGCTGCGCTCCATCATCCGGATGTTCTCGTAATTCCGCAGTCCAACATAAAAACCCAGGTTCTCGCGGAGGCGCATGGTGAGATCGAGTTCGGCGTTGGGCCGGGTCATCGTCGTGCGCTCGCCGGTGAGAGGTGAGAGTCCCTTGAGCTGCGTGGCGTGCCGCTCGCCGGGGGTGGAGAAAAACACGCGGTAGCGGAAGAGCGTGTCGCGCCGGTCGAACGCGCTCTTCGTCACGAGATTCACCGAGCCGCCCGCGTTGGTGGCCGGTTTGTCGGGCGTCAGCGTTTTGAAAACCTCGACCGTCTCGATGTTGCTCACGGAGATCTGTTCGAACTCGAAGCGACGCTCGGTGCCGCCGGAACTCGCACTGGCGACGGGGTTGTTGTCCATCGTGACGGTGGTGAGTGACGGGCTCAGTCCGCGCAGCGAGAGCGCGCGGGCGTCGTCGGCCGAATAGTCGAGACCGACGCCTGGCAGAAACTTCAGGTAGTCGGCGACGTTGCCGTTGAAGATGTCGCCGAACTGATCTCCGGCCGCGACGATGCGGGAGTCGCTGGCGGCCTTTTGCAGGGCGATCGCCTTGGACATGCCCTCCCGGGTGCCGCTGACGCGGAACTCGTCGAGCTGCACCACGTCGGTGCCCATGCGGATGGTCGGGTTGGCCGGGCGGTCGGAGGAGACTGTGACGGAGAGCGTCGAGCGGGCCAGGCCTGGATACGAGACGGCGAGCTGAACCTCGCCTGGGGTGAGCCCGCGGATCGTGAAGCGGCCATTGCGATCGGTGGTGGCGGTCAGCGTGGAGCCGGCGACGCTGACCTCGGCACCTTCCAAGTAGGCCGATGTACCGCCGTCGATCACGGTGCCGATAATGGCAGTGCCGGCGGCGGTCTGGGCGTAGGCGATGGAATCGAGGAGTCGGCTGGAAACGAGAGCGAAGACACAAAGGATGAGTCGCGAAAAGCGGCGCGTTTCGCCGGGCTGAAAGAAAGGATGAGTGATGTTCATGGCAGGGTTGGTCACGGGGGTGGTCGACGGCGTCGGTCTCCGCGGAGGTGCGATGTCGGTTGGAATGCTGATCGGGCGGCAGCGCGGAGTGAAGCAAGTCGCTACGTAAATCGTTACGTGGTGGCTCGGGATTTAACGATGTTCGCCACTTCAAGCTGGGTGGAACGGGCGGGGGCGTTACGTTTGGCGAGCACCCCATGCGTATTCCTGCGGCCTTCGTCGTTTCGATCCTCGCGTTTGGCTGCATGACGCGGACGGCCCCTGCGGCGGAATCCAGCGGCGGCGCCCTGGCTTCGCACCTGGACCATTCGCTGGAGGCAATCCCGGTCAATCATGCGCCCGGTCCGGAATACTCCGAGCGGGTGCTGAACTACGCGATGTCCCGCGGCATCGAGCAGACCCGCGGCGGCCGGATGTGGGCGGCCTGGGTGGCGGGAGGCGACAACGATCGCGCCTTTATCGTCGCGGCCACAAGCGACGATCGCGGGGTGACCTGGTCGAAACCGCGCTTCGTCCTTCATTCAAAGGATCCTGAAGACGTTCCCCTCCGTCGCCGCGCGCGCGTGAGCAATTTCTGGGCGGACCCGGCGGGGCGGCTGTGGTTTTTCTACGACCAGTCGATGGCGTCCTTCGATGGCCGGGCCGGGCTCTGGGCGATCACCTGCGACAATCCCGATGCGGCGCGGCCGTCGTGGTCGGCACCGCGCCGGATTTGGCACGGCTCGATGTTGAACAAACCCATCGTGCTGAAGAACGGGGACTGGCTGGCACCGGTCACGCTGTGGTCGCGCAACAAGATCTCCGCGCCCCTGCGGGATGCGTATCGGGAACTCGATGCCGAGCGGATGGCGCACGCGTTCGTCTCGACCGATCGGGGCGCGACCTGGCAGCGGCGCGGCGGAGTGCGCATACCCGAGACGGACTTCGACGAACACATGCTGGTGGAGCTGCGCGACGGCCGGATCTGGCTGCTGGCGCGCTCCGCCCGGGGCATCGCAGAGAGTTTCTCGGCGGACGGCGGGCGGACGTGGAGCGAACCGAAGGTGCGTTTTCCGCACGTGAGTTCACGCTTTTTTATCCGTCGGCTCGCGTCGGGAAATCTGCTGCTGGTGAGGCACGGCCACCTGAACGAGCGGACCGCCGGCCGTTCCCACCTGCGGGCGTTTTTGTCGGAGGATGACGGTGCCACGTGGAAGGGCGGCCTGTTGCTCGACGAACGGGAGCTCGTTTCCTACCCCGATGGTTTTCAAGGAACCGACGGCACGCTCCACGTGATGTACGATCACGATCGCGCGAACGCCCGGGAGATCCTGATGGCGCGATTCACGGAGGCGAACGTGCTCGCCGGTGGTTTTGCCGGTCGCGACGCGCAAGCCCGCATGCGAGTGCACAAAGCCATGGGCCCCTCGGCTGCGCCCTGATTCGGGCGGCGCGACATCGAACATTTTGCGGGAGTCGTGGGCATGCCGTTCGGACTTGGCCGGGCGGTCGATGATCGGTTCGTCCCGCGATGGTCCCGCGTCCGAACACTGATCGCCCCCCGTTGGCTTGTCCGTGACGCTACGGCGCCGCCAGCGGCGGCAACTTCGCGCCGTAGTAAACCGCGCGGTGCCGGTTGTCGTCGAAAGCGAAGTGCAGGTACGTCCGGTCGCGGCTGACGAATCCGTCCGGATAGTTCATGCGGCCCTGCGGGCCGTCCGACGACTCCTTCACCAACACCCGGCGGTACGGCCAGGTCTTCATGCCGTCGAAGCTCACCCACAGGGCCAGCGGGCTGCGGTGCTTCGGATTCGGATTGTGCACGAGCGCCACGCTATCACCGCCGAGTCCGTAGATCGTCGCCTTCGAACCCGGATTGGGAATGTCAGTCTTCCGGGCTTGCTCGGGCCAGGTGCGGCCGCCATCGCGCGATTCCGCGTAATAGAGCACGCCGCCCAGCCGGTCGGCCCGGATGATCATCGCGATCCGTCCGTCACTGAGCTCGACGAGGTTGTTCTCCGCGAACCCGCTGTGGTCCTCGTCGTCGGTGAGCTTGATGTTGCCATGTTCGGACCACGTGCGGCCGCGGTCGGAGCTGATCAACACGCCGTTGCGCGAGCGCCGCACGGCATCGGTGCGCGTGTTCGGTTCCGGCTGGCCGTCGCGCCGTGCGACGTGGTGCTGGAACGGCAGCAGGATCCGGCCGTCGCGCGTCACGATGTGGTTGCGGACATACGTCTTGTTTTGCAACCGGCCCGGCACGAGCTGCGGCACGCTCCACGTGCGGCAGCCGTCGGTGCTCTCGCTCAGCCACGATTTCCAGCCGGCGCGGTGCCCGTCGTGCGTGGAGAAATACAGCACCGCGCGATCGCGCAGGACCATCAATTCGCTCGGTGACTGCGCGAGCTGCAGGCCCGTCCGCTCGAGCGGGAGCTTTGCCGGGGCCATCGGCGTCCAGGTCTTTCCCTGGTCGCGGCTGTAGGTGATCGTCACATGATTCTCCGGCGCCGGTTCGTGGTCCCCGCCGCCGCGCATGACCATCACCCAAGTGCCATCCGGCAGCTCGCGCAGCGCGGTGTCGCAGACCATGCTGTTGGGCTTCTGGCCGTCGAAGATCAGGGTCGTGCGGTCGTGCCGGGCGTCCTCGGTCACCTGGCGCGCGTGGTCCGCGGCGCCCGCCGTCACCCCAGTGGCGCAAAGGAAGAGGAGGAAAATGGAGCGGGTCACGATCGTTGCCGGAAGGAAACGGAATTCTCCGGCGGCAGGGGTTTTCGGTTGGATGGGGATTTCAGAGAGGGATTTGGCGGGGAAAATCATGGGAGCGCACCGTCGGTCCGGCAGACGAGCGCAGTGGGGGTGATGATCCAGTGCGGTTGGAGGTGGGCGTAGCGTTTGATCATCGTGGCGGGGCCGCGAGAGCGGCCGAACCCACCGTGTCGATCACACCGGGATAACCCGGACCGCCGGCGGCGACGTAGCCCCGGCTGGCACCTGAAGCATCCGGGCTCACCCAAAAGGCGTAGAGGCTGCCACGTGTGAGGTGGAAGCGAAAGCGCACGGGCCTGCCACGCAGCGGCGCCAGATCGGCCGCGCCGTTCCAGCGAATCGGCTGCAACGTTTTGTCCGCGGAGACGGGCACGCAGTTCTCGCGGGTGAAGGGAGCGATCGACGCACCATTTTCGTCGAGCACCTCGGCGCGCAATTCGCCGCCGGCGGGTACGGCCGCGTTTACGAAGATCTGGCGACCGCTGAAGGTGACCGGCCGCGTCGTCAGCGTGCCGGCGTTGCCCTTGGCGTCCATCGATGCGAAGCCATCGCGGCGCAACACCGCCATCCCGACACTTGCACCGGTGTACATCCCCCGATGTCCGTCGGGTGCGACGCCCGAGTAGGCGCAGTACGGGAAATATAATTGGTCGCCGACCACGAGACACACGCCCGTCGTGGTGTGCACGTATCCACGATCCCAGTCGCCGTCGCGCTGCGTCGGGGCGATAAACGCGCGCCGATCCGGACGGGCCCAGTGAAAGCCGTCGCGGCTGAAGCCGATTTTCAACTCGGTGAATTTCGGAAACAGGCCCAGCTCGCAGATGCTGTTTCTCGGGCCGAGCAGAATCTGAAACGCGCCGAGCATGATGCTCTCGTAGGCGACGGCGCTGAGGCTGTAGAGCTGCGGGGTGTCGCCGATTTTCGGGTCCGGCTTGTCGAGATCGTCCGCGTCGGCCCAGTGGACGGAGCGGTCGAAGGCGGCGGCCTGGCCGTAAACCGGACTCTCGGCGTAGGAGCGGTTCCGACCGTGCGGACCGCCGCGTTTGATGCTGTAGACCCAGACGCGCCGGAACGGATTGTAGAAAAACGAGCAGTAGTCGCCGGCCTTGCCGGCCGCGGTCTCGTTCAGGACGCGACCGTCGTCCGCGATCGTGGAAAGGAAATGCGACTGCCGTTTCCCGGTATGGTCGGCCAGGAATTTCACGCGTTCGGACGGGTTGGTGGCGGTGGTGTCGAGCCACACGGAATTGTCGCCGCCGACGTGGGCGGAGTTTCGCGCGAGGATCAGATTCCCGCCGGCGAGGCCGAGATTCGGGCGCTCCCAGTTAATCGCATCGCGGCTGGTGGCGAGGGCGAGCCCGCCGCGCCAGTCGGCTGTGTACCACATCTTGAACAAGGCCGCGGCGGGATCGTAGAAGACACCGCCGTGGCCGAGATAGGTGACGGCGCGCTGGCCGTCGGCGGGGCCGATTTCATCCGGCGTGGTGGGCTTGAACACGGGGTTGCCCTCATATTTCCGCGCAAGGTGGAACGTGCGCGTGAGATTGGTTTCAGCGATCAGGAAATCGTCGACGAAGAGCTGGCGGCCCACGTCGATGGGGATCACGGCCGGCGGGGCCTTCAGATACGGCACCGGCATGACCTCGCGCGATTTCGGATCGCGGGTTTTGACCGGCCACTCCGCGGGGAGCCGGATGCCGTTGTGGAGCAATTCGCCGGCCGGCTCGGCGGCGGCGCAGAGAAGTACTGAAGCGACGCCAAAGTGGAGGAGGGAAAAAAATTTGGTCATAAAACTCCGCCCCGGTAGCTGCGAGCGCCAGCGAGTGGACTCCGCTCGCTCACGCTCGCAGCTACGGAAGGTCGGGGCGCAACGAAATAACTGTGACGCAACGCGGGATGCACGGGCAACCACTCGCTGGCGCTCGCAGCTACGGAAAATGGAATGGAGTTTCATCATTAGAATTTGAGACCGTAGCGGGTCATGTAGGCGCGACCGTCGTTGAGCCGCCCGGAGGAGCCCCACCACTCCCGGTCGGCGACATTGCGGACGTTGAGGCCGACGGAGTGCTTGTAGCGGCCGAGGGAGAAGTCGTAGCTGGCAAACACATCGACCAGCGTGGACGAGGACCGCACTTCTTCGATGCGATTCGTCGGGCCGAAATTCAGCCGGAGCGCGTTCGTGATGTTGCCGGTGCCGGTGATCTCGGAGCCGCCGCGGCCGTAGCGCGAGACATAGGAGTCGACGTAGGCGACGCTGGCGCCGACGGCGACACCGCGGAGCGCGGCAGCCTTGAAACGATGGGTGAGCGCGAGACTCGCGTTGCTTTTCGGGGCGCCAAGGAGTTGCACCCCGACGCTGAGCGGATCATTGCTGCTCTTTGAGGTGCGCGCGTCGAGGTGGCCGAAGACGGTGCGCACGGAAAGATTCTCCGTGAGCGAGCCGGAGGCCTCGATCTCGTAGCCTTCGATTTTTTCCTCCCCGTTGCCGACGTACTGTGCGACGCCCGGCGGGAAATTGCCGTCGACGTCGGCGATGAACGCCGAGTTGGTTTGAGCGATTTGGTGGCGGCGGATGAAGAAGGCGCTCGACGACCAGTAGAACTTGCCGCCGAGCAATTCGCCCTTCACGCCGAACTCGACGCCGCGCGAGCGCGGGTTGTCCTGCAGGGCGCCGGTGCCGCGATCGATGGTCGTACTGGTGGTGAAACCGGTGCTGATGTTGCCGAACAGGCTGACGACATCTCCGAGCGGCCGGGCCACGCCGCCGACGCTGAACGTGGGTTGGGTGATCTGCTTGTTGGCGGAGTTCGCGCGGTTCAGATAATCGATATAGCGGTTGTCGAGCCGCTCCAGCCGCAGCGAACCGAAGAGCAGCAGACGCCGTTGGAAAGGCTCGATGCGTTCGCTGATCAACACGCTGCCGAGCCGCGTCGTGAGATCGTTGCGCGTGGTGCGGGTCGTGAGCTGGGCGCGCTCGAACTGGTAGTAGTCCGGGTTGCGCGGATCGAGGTTGCGCACGGATGCGGGCAGGGCGTTTTGCAGCGCGGCGGGCAGCGTGAGGAGCAGGTTGGGAATCTCCTGGGTTTGCGAGGCATCGACCGAGAACAACAGCTTGTGCGGAATCTTCCCGGTCTTGAACGAGGCGAGGAGATCGATCTGGCCGCCGTAGAAGTAGTCGGCCTCGGGTTGGGCGAAGGCCGTGCGTCCCGCGAACAACCCAGTGCCGACGTTGTAGTTGGGCAGACTCCAGCGCCAGGCTTCGAAGGGGCGTTTCCACGCCTGGAGGTTGGCGCGCAGGCTGAGCACGGAATTTATTCGGTGCTCCGCCCGTACGTCGAGGGTGGACGCCTCGCGAATCACGCTGAAATGCGGGCCGTAGGCGTTGAACCCGCGCCGCATCAGGTTGTCCTCGATGCCGCCGATCATGTTGGCAACGTTGAGCCCCGAGACGGGGCTGCGGAATGTCGGGAACTGTTTCACCGGTCCGCCGGTGCCACTGTTCATGAAGCGGCTGAGCTGTTCCACCTCGAGGGTCAGCGACGTGTCCGGGCTGTGTTCGTAGGTAAAGGCGGCGCTCGCGGCCCAGGTGCGGTTGTAATAAAATTCCTCCGTGCCGTTCTGATCCGTGTGGGCGGCGTCGAGCCGGTAGAAAAGTTTGCCTGATCCGCCGATGGGCCCGGTGACGTGAAGCTCGCCGCGCTTGTAGTCGTAGCTGCCGAGGACGGTGCGGAAGCTGTAACTGGGGCGGCGTTGCGGGCGCTGGGTGATGTAGTTGACGAGGCCGCCGGGACTCGCGCGGCCAAACGTGGCGGCGAGCGGGCCCTTGATGACCTCGACGCGCTCCATGTTGACGACCTCGCCGGTGCCGATGCGCGTGAATCCATTCCGATAATACGGCACGCCGAACCCGCGGATGCGCGTGTTGGCGGTGCCGCCCTGGGGCTCGCCGATCAGGCCGGCGCCGGCGATGTGCGCCATGATGTCGACGTCCTGGATGAGCAGAAAGTCCTCGATGAACTGCCGGTTGATCACCGACACGGCGATCGGGGTGTCGAGCATCGAGGTGGTGATGCGCATGGCGCCGAGTGTTTCGTCGACCTTGATGCTGCGATTCTCGGGCGGGGTGTTTACGACGAATTCCTTCAGCGTGTAGACGTTGTCGGCCGTCGCGGCCGCGGAAGAGGTGGCGGCAGCCGGCTGCGCGCGAACAGAAATTGCGCCACCGAGGAGGGTGGCACAGAGCGAGGCGCGGAGCGCATGCCCCACCTTTTGGTTTCCAGTCCTAAAAGGGAGAACGGGTTCGACTGAAGTTCCAACGCTGGGGAGGAGGAATTTGCTCATGGGGTGGGTCGGGGCGTGGTTGGCCGGTCACACATTGGCGGGGATGCTTCGTGCGCCAGGAATATGCCGATGGGAAAACGCCACCGTGGAGGAGCGGTCGGCGAACGGAAAGCCGGACGTTACGTAAATCGTTACGAAGAGCGACGGTGGGTCGTGGGAACGGGAGCGCATCTTCCGGTTGACGATTCCCCCCGCAGCGTAACCGGTGCGGCTACGGCAATTCATCCTGGTAGCCGTGCCGGTTGCGGCGCGGCCAGGTGCGTTGATCCGCACTCCATCAATCCGCGGCATGGGTCAACTGGCAGAGGGACGTGGCTGCGCGCGGGCTGGTCGGTCTCCGAAAAATTTTCCTACCATCAAAATATTCCTACCTCAAAAGCCGGGGCTCGGGCCGAAGGCTTCCCTACGGACAAGCCCCTCCGCCCGGCACAGCTCGACCGTTTTTCCAATCAAAAAAAACGCCGGATT
This sequence comes from Opitutus sp. GAS368, assembly GCA_945871085.1. GTDB lineage: Bacteria > Verrucomicrobiota > Verrucomicrobiia > Opitutales > Opitutaceae > GAS368. The sequence continues at coordinate 11,907 of CAMBVX010000029.1, forward strand.
GGAGGTAGGAAGATTTTTTTGGCAGGAAGATTTTCCAAGCGGCAGAAAGGCGGGTCGCATTCACACTCTAGCCGGAATCAAACGGGGAAAAGGGAATGCTAATCTCCGCTAATAAACGCTAATCCCGGAAAACTGGAAATCATGAATCCAGAATTCGACCGGGATTGGGCAAATGTTCTGCGCCGAAGTCTTACCGCGCGTGCCTTGATTAGCGCCGATTAGCGTGCCCCAAAATGTCTTCTACTTTATCCCTCTCCATCTGACCGCCAATCCGGCCATCCCGTCGGAGTCGCTCAGGCCTTCCGCCGAAATGCGGGACGGCAAACTCGGAATGACCGCTGCGGTTTCTTCCCGTCGGGGCCAAAACTTGTTTTGGAAATTGGGCTCCTAAGAAACAGCATTTACTTTTTGGAGGGACGACCTCCGCGTCGTCCGTTCAGTTCTATCGCGAGGCGACCAACCGAACCCGGCCCACGCGGAGGTGGGCCCTCCAACGACGGTTTCTTCCAGCTGGTGGCAAAACTCGTTTTGGTAATTGGGCTCTCGGCTCTTCGCTCTGAGCTCTCGGCTGGATCGATTCTGGCTACGCCAGGGTGTCGAGCATTCGCTGCTTGCCGGTGATGATGTGGGTCTCGAAGGCGCGGGCCGCCCCGGCCTCGTCGCCGGCGGCAATCGCCTCGAGGATATCGAGGTGCTGCTGGTTCGACATTCTGGGCCGGGACGTCGCACCGCGGCGCAGGAACAGGAACACCTCGCGTTCGGTGATCGCCGTGAAGTCGATCAACCGCGAGTTGTTCGAGATCGCGACGATGCAGGTGTGAAAGTCCCGGTTGAGGTCGTAGTAGGCGTCGGAGTTTTCGGTGGCGATCGCGTTCTCCATCGCCTGCCAGAGACCGCGCAATTCGGCGACCTGGTCCTTCGTCGCCCGCCGCGCCGCGATCCGACCGGCCACGGAGGCGAGGCCGGCGCGGACGTCGTAGATGTGCATGACCTCCTCCAATTTGATCTGCCGGACAAAGACGCCGCGGTTATGAATCGCGGTGACGAGCCCCGCTTCCGCCAGCAGGCGGGTGGCTTCACGCACTGGCCCGCGACTCACGTTGAGTTTTGCCGCAAGGACGGCCTCGTTGAGACGTTCACCCGCAGCCACTTCACCGCGCAGGATCATCCCTTCGATCTGTTCGCGCACCGAGCGGGTGAGCGATTCGGGCTTGGGGGGATCGGCAACGACGCGCGCGGGCGACTCGATGGTGTCCATGGCTTAAATAGGGAAAAATAGAATAAATGCAGTCTTTCGCTATAGAAATGTCGAAACAGATCCGGTGTAAAGTTTATCTAACGAACAAAATGTTGACAAAAATTCCAGATTGTAAACAAAGAAAGGAGCTAAGTATTTCATCCCGCACTACCCCGGTGCTCCTTCCCCATTCCTGCCCCAAAGACCCCGCACTGCCATGATCCGCCGAATCGTCGTCCTCGTTCTGTTTGCCGTCACATGTCTCAATCCGGCCGCTGCCGCCGAGCCGGGTTCATCCGGTACGATCGAAGGGCGCGTGTACAATGCTGCCACCGGAGCCGTACTGCTCAATGCGCGGGTGTCGATTGTTGGAACGGGCCGTGAGACCAACACGGACGAGAGCGGCTTCTTCCGGCTTACCGGTGTGCCGGCCGGTGAAGTGCTCGTTGGCGTCCAATACTTGGGCTTGGAGCGTCAGACGGTCACCGTCACTCTGCAACCGGGCGGGTCGGTGCAACGATCGTTCGAACTTGCGCGACCCGATTCCGGGGCAACCAACGAAGCGGTGGTCCGCCTGGCCAAAGTGACCGTGGTGGCCGACACCAATATGAGCGCTCAGGCGATTGCCATGAACGAGCAACGCGTTTCGGCGGGCATCAAGAACGTCGTGGCTTTTGCCGAATATGGGGACCGGGGCCAGGAAAACGTCGGCGAATTCCTGCTTTTTCTGCCAGGCGTATCGGTGGGCATCGCGGGCGACGCCGGAGCGACTGGCGTATCGCTCCGCGGAATGCCCACGGGCCAGACTGGGATCACGATCGATGGTAATACGCTCGCAGGTGCACGGACCAACGGCCGGGCCATTGAGTTGCCGGATGTGCCGCTGGCAAATCTCTCCCGGGTCGAGGTGACCAAGGTCCCCACGCCCGACATGTCCGCCGCCGGGCTGGGGGGGGCGATCAATCTGATCCCATCGAGCGCCTTCGAATACAAGAAGCCGACTTTCTCCTACAATCTATCGACCATTTTTCACAACACCAATGGCGCCACGTTTGAATGGCCGCGCCATCATCGGGCGGCCAATTCACCGAAATACACGAAACCGTCCGCGGATTTCACCTACTTTCGGCCGCTGAACGAATCGGTCGCCATCAGTGTCGGCGCCGCCTACACGTGGCGCACCAAGCCCCTCGACGACAGCAATTCGTCGCGGGATGAGACTCCAACCTGGGATCTTGTCGATCTCTTCCAGCGGTCCTCCACCTGGTCCACCCGCACGCAACAGTATGTCACCCGTACCGGACAGGTCGGAGTCGTCTGGCGAATCACGCCCCGGACGACGCTCTCGGCCGACTATTCCACCAAGGACTACTCCATGATTGTCACCCGCGGGAATCTCAACGTCACCTACGGCGCCGGATCCCGGGGTGACGCCAGATTTACCCAGGGCGCAGCCACGGGGGTCGGGCTGGTCGAACAGGGCAGCGGTACCTGGTATGAACGCAAAACCGACACGCAACTGGTGTCGGTGAAACTCCGCAGCACGGGTGAACTCTGGAAAACCGACGCCGGGTTTTCCTGGTCGCGCTCCACCTGGGGTCTGCCCGACGTCGAGAACGGCCACTTCACCGCCGCGACCGCGAGAATCACCAATCTCATCATTCGTGGGGAGGACAACTCTCCGGACGGAATCGCGCGCCGCATCACCGCCACGACCCGCACGGGCACGCCGGTCGATGTTTATAACGGTGGGAATTATTCCATCATCAGCGGCACTTCGGCGCAGGAAGACTCGACGACGATCTCCACGGGTGGACGGTTCAATCTCGGCCGACAGTTTACAGGCACGGTGCCGTTTGCGTTGAAGACCGGAGTTGCCATCGAGCGGATGGACCGGGACCGCCGGCATTCCGCCCGCACCTGGGACTTCCGGCCCAACGGCAACACCACCGAAGAGGCGCGTCTGGCGAAAAATTTCGACGTCTTTGACGAAAAGTATCTGGCGACCGCCAAGACCATTCACGGCAACCCCTACCGGACCCTCAGCCAGGAAAAAGTGTATCAACTCTATCAGCAGCACCCCGACTGGTTCGTGCTCAATGCCGCACAGGCTCATCAAAACCGGGCCAACACCTCGCGTCTGTTCGATGAGACCGTCTCCGCGGCATACATTCGTGGTGATCTTCGCCTGCTGGCCAACCGGCTGTGGCTGATCACGGGAGTGCGACTGGAGAAAACCGATGTGAGCGGCAACGGACCGTTGGACGATCCCAGCGCGCAATACCAGCGGTCGGCCAACGGGAACTTTATTCTCGATGCCAGAGGAGCCCGGACCCTGATTCAGACGGATGCCCTGGGACTCGCGAGACTTCGCTACAAGGAGCGCGGGGCGCATTCGACGAGCAACTACAGTGGCTATTATCCCAGTCTAAGTTCGACCTACACCCTTTCGGAGCACTTTGTGTTGCGCGCGGCCTATGCACGCACAATCGGCCGCCCGGACACGAGTTTCATCGTTCCTGGCATCACGATCAGCGATCCTGATATTGCGCAGCCGACCATCACCGTCAGCAACATCGGTTTGAAGCCGTGGACCGCCGACAACTACGATCTCACGCTCGAAAGCTATGATTTTAAAGGGGGGTTCGGGCAGATCGGCGTGTTTCAGAAAAATATCACGGATTTCTTTGGTGCGACCCGGTCCCGCGTTACTCCGGAGTTGCTGCAATTTTACGGGTTGCCCGACGATGGCACCCTCAGCCAGTACGAATTTGCCGCCCGGACGAACGCCGGCAACGTCACGGTCAAGGGAGTGGAGTTTGGCTACCGCCAGTCCCTCACCTTCCTGCCCCGCTGGGCGCGGGGGATCCAACTAAACTGGAATTACACCAAACTCTCCACGTCCGGCAGTGCCACCGCCGACCTATCCGGATTTAACCCGAAGAAATATTCCGGCGGCGTCAGTTTGACTCGCGAGCGATATTCCATGCGGTTGACCTATAGTTTTCAGGACCGGGTGGCGGACAGCGCTGCGGCGGTGAGCGTGGCCAATGGAATCCCGGCGAACACCTTCAACTATACCGACGCCTATGCGCGTTGGATTGCCGACGCCCAATATAGTTTCAGCAAACGGTTCACGGTCTACGGCATGCTCAAGGACATTGGCGGGCTGCAGGTGCATATGCTCCGCTACACCGCGGGTACGCCGGATTATGCCAGGGGCGCGCGCCTGCAAAAGCTTGGTTATACCTTCACCATCGGAGTCAAAGGCACATTCTAATCCGGACTCTTCACACCTCGGCGTGAAACCTACACACACTGTTGCTCACTCGCTCCAAGTCTTGTCATTGCGAGAGCTGGACCAATACCGGGCCGTTGGGTGGAAGTTGCCGATGAAACATTTCCCTGATCTGTCATTGCGAGCGAGGCTTGCCGAGCGTGGCAATCCATCGTCGGTTTCACCTTGGATTGCCGCAGTCGGCTGAACCTCCTTCGCAATGACAAACAAGAGTGCGAAATATCCTGGCTATCCCCAATGACCATGCATCCATTCCCCTCCCGAAACGACTCCGAGCCGGCAGATTTGATTTGGAATTCCCGGCCGATGGCGGGCAGGCCCGCATGGCAGGACGTTTCAGGGCATGCGCCGCTTTTCAGGCGGCGTGGCGGGCAGGCTTTGGTCATCGCCCTGCTGGGAATGGCGGGCGTTTGTTTTGGCGTATCCAACGCAGAATCTGCCCAACCGGCCAAGGGAGAGATGCTCTACAACGGCATCGTGCTGCCGGAAGTGTGGCCGCCGCGTGATCGCGATCCCGCCTCGCGGACGCCGATGCCGGTGCCGTATCTCGCCGCCCGGCCCGCCGTGGTGCCGATCGACACCGGCCGGCAGTTGTTCATCGACGATTTTCTCGTCGAGAAAACGACGTTGCGGCGAACCTTTCACACCCCGCAGAAATTTGCCGGCAATCCGATCCTCAAGCCGAAGAACTCCTACGAATTGCACGGCGGTCATCGCCCCGCTGCCGCGCCCCATTCCGGCGGCGCGTGGTATGACCATCGCGACCAGCTTTTCAAGATGTGGTATATGACGGGTTGGTATGGCGGTGCCGCCCTCGCGCACAGCCGAGATGGTCTGACCTGGACCCGTCCGGATCTCGGCATTGTGCCGGGCACCAATCATATTCCGGACCCGAATCCGGAGATGCGCTGGGGAATGGACCACGTTCGCATCGACTGGTGGGCGCGCAACGAGGACGAGCGTTTCAAGCGGCTGCACTTTTATCACAAGACGGACAAAGGCGAAGGCGGGCGCGTCCACTTCTCGCGGGATGGCGTGCACTGGACCGCATCCGTCGCCGCCACCGGGCCGTCCGGCGATCGAAACACGTTTTTCTACAATCCGTTTCGAAAACGCTGGGTGTTCAGCATCAAGGTGCAGGCAACCGACGCTTCCAAATCGCGGGCTCGCAACTACTGGGAGCATGCGGATTTCCTTTCAGCCGTCCGGTGGAAAAAAGATGACCCGGTGTTCTGGATGGGCGCCGACGATTTGGATCCGCCCGATCCCGCGGTTGGCGATCCCGCGCAGATCTATGATCTCGACGTGGCGCCGTATGAGAGCCTGCTCGTCGGAATCTTTCAGGTGCACAAGGGGCCGGCCAACTCTATCGCTGAAAAGAACCGCGTCCCGAAAATGACCGAGCTCTCCATCGGTTATACGCGCGACGGTTTCCACTGGCACCGGCCAGTCCGAACCCCGTTCATCGCCGCGTCGCGCAAGCCCGGCGATTGGGAGCGCGCGTATGTTCATTCCACGGGCGGCGTGCTGCTGGTGGTCGGCGACAAGCTCCACATCTACTACTCCGGACTGAGCGGCGACGCGCCCAACGGTCCCGACATGTATGCCGGAGGCTCGACGGGAGTCGCGTTTTTGCGCCGGGACGGATTTGCGTCGATGGATGCCGGTGACACCGAAGGCGGGCTGACGACCCGCCCGCTGCGGTTCTCCGGCGCGCACCTGTTCGTCAATGTGGAGGCGCCCCAGGGGGCGGTGCGCGCCGAGGTAATCGACGCTGCCGGCAAACCGATCCCGCCGTTTACGCTACAGAACAGCGTCGCCTTCACCGGCGACAGTACGCGTCAACGCCTGCAATGGCGGGGCGCGGACAGCCTGGCGCCACTCGCCGGCAAGGAAGTTCGGATCCGCTTCCAGTTGCGAAACGGGAAGCTGTTTTCGTTTTGGGTGACGCCCGATGCAGAGGGATTCAGCCGCGGGTACGTGGCCGCGGGCGGGCCGGGACTGCGCGGTCCGGTGGATTCATCGACCGGGTTCTGATGCCGCAGTCATCCGAAGGACTTTTCATGACCACCAACCTTTCGACGGCGCTGCTTTCCAAGTTGGAGCCTGTGGCCGATTCCGCCCTGTTGCACGAGGCGCTCGGCCGGCGCGGGGCTCTGAGTCACGACATCAAGCCGGTGTATCCGGGGGCCCGGCTCATCGGGCGCGCCCTGACGGTGCGTTGCCCGCCGGGCGACAACCTGATGCTGCATCTCGCCATCGCCCGGGCCCGGCCGGCGGACGTGCTCGTGGTGACGGTCGACGGCTTTTTGGAGGCGGGAGGGTGGGGCGAGATCGCGTCGCTCGCCGCGCAACTGCGTGGAATCAGCGGACTCGTATTGGATGGATCCGTACGTGACGTGGACGCGATCACTCGGCTGAACTTCCCGGTCTTCTCGCGCGGGGTCTCGATCAAGGGGACCACCAAGCGGCAGCGGGGCGAGTTGAACCGGCCGATCACGATCGGGGGCGTCAGCGTGAATCCGGGCGACTATGTGGTCGGCGACACCGACGGCGTGGTGGTGATCCCGGCGGACGAATTGGACCCGGTGATCGCCCGGGCCCATGAGATCAAGCGGACGGAAGAGGCGATGATGGATAAACTGCGGCAGGGGGCGTCGACGCTCGATCTGCTCGGGTTGCGGCCGGTTTTGCACGAGCTGGGCATTCAATCCGACTGACTTCCGCCATTTCAACCCGCAGCAACGATTTTCCGATGATTTGCATGTCACACCCCGCCCTTTTTTCGGCCCGATCGCACCGCCGTTTCGGCGCGTGGCTTGCAAGCGTGCCCTGGCTCGTCGCGACGGTTTTGGCGACTCCGGCCGGAACGGCGCCGGATATCCGGATCACACCCGGGGACGTCCCGAACAAGGGTATCCTCTACGTGAATCGCGAGGCCGACGGTCGCTCCGGCCACGGCAACCAGGCGCTCACCGAGTGCACTAATGGCGACATCCTTTCGTTCTATCCCAACACGGACAGCGAGGTGATGGCGGGCCACAGCACCACGGGTTGGACGGAGTATCGGCGATCCAATGACGGCGGACGGACCTGGTCGGCGCCGACCGTCCTCGACTACTCGAAGGCGATGCTCCTGAGCAAGGAACTCAACTCCGCTGTGGTCGAGGAGGCCGTCACCGCGTCTAATGGAACGGTCATCGCCTTCATCGGCCGCTATATCACGGCCGAGTGGTGGCGCACGACGCCGGTGTATCTGACGAGTCGTGACAACGGGAAAACCTGGAGCGCACCCCGTCCGGTGGATCCGGCCGCCGGAATCGCGCACCTCGGGCGCGCGCATGGGGTCTGTGTTCATCAGGGCACGATCTATGTGTTGTTCGATTCCGGCACGCACAACTCGAAGAAGGACGGCACGGGTCACAAGCTGTATGTCTCCACCGACAATGGTGAATCGTTCCAGTTGCGTAGCGCCCTGCCTTTTGGCGAACTGGCGTGGTACGGCACGATGAACGTGATTCAGGGTAAGCGGCTCATCGCGTACGTTTACAACAACGCCGACGAACGGAATATCGAGTACGCGACCAGCGATGATTTAGGCCGCACGTGGTCGGCGGTGAAGACCACGCTGGTCGCGAAGGCGCTGCGCAATCCACAGCTCTCCAGCGAAATCAACGGGACCTATTTTCTTCACGGCCGGAGCGGGCATCAGGGTCCCGACGCGTGCAACCTGGTGCTCTACCGCTCCACGGACGGCGTTCATTGGGACGAGGGCGTTTTCCTGAACAAGGGCCCGAACAACGACTCCGACTCGTATTCCACCAATGAAGTACTCGGGAAATATTCCCCCGGCGGCCCGCAGCGTCTCCTGATTCAAGCGAGCGTCGCCTACGACGGCAAACGACGCGTCAACCTGCATCACTGGTTTGTCGAATCCACGGCGCGCGCCCGCCCGTAGTCGCACCCGTCACCGCTGCGGCCGTCTGCCTGCATCACAAGTCCAGTAAGAGTTTTTGAAACCCCGGAACCCCATGAAGAGAAATCGAACCCTTGTCTGTCTGATCGCCCGGATCGCCCTGATGGTCCTCGCCCTCCCAACTTCCCGTGCGGCGGAGTCCGGCGCCGGCGCCGTGGAAGGGCGTGTCTTCAATGCCGCCACGGGCGCCGCGCTCGCCAACGCGCGCGTTGCTCTCGAGGGCACGGATCGCCAGGTGGTCACCGATGGAACCGGCTCATTTCGTTTCAACGGCGTTCCCGCCGGCGAGGTGCGTGTCTCCGTCCACTATGTCGGGCTGGCCTCCCAGTCCGCGGCTGTGCAAGTTCCGCCCGGCGGCACCGTGCAGCGCGAGTTCGATCTCACACCCGCGGGTGCGACCGCCGGCACCGCGGGCGAGGTCGTGCGGATGGATAAGTTCAAAGTTGTCGAGGAGAGCCAGATGAGCCTGCAGGCGCTGGCAATGAACGAGCAACGTTCCGCCCCGAACATCAAGAACGTCGTCGCGGCCGACGAGTTCGGGGATCGCGGCCACGAGAATCTCGGCGAGTTCCTGCATTTCCTCCCCGGCGTGGCGGTCGACGTGCCGGGCGATTCGGGCCCGGCGTCGGTTTCACTGCGGGGTTTCCCCTCGAACAATTCCGGCGTGTTGCTCGATGGCGCCGAAGTGGCGGGCGCACGCTCCAACACCCGCGCCCTCGACTTGCATGACGTGCCGATGGTGAACGTCTCGCGCGTCGAGGTGACGAAGGTTCCGACACCCGACATGCCGGCCACCGGCCTCGGCGGCTCGATCAACCTGATTTCGCGCAGCGGATTCGAGAACCGGCGCGCGGTGCTTTCCTACGAACTGTACACGCTGCTCAACAGCAACAACGGCTTCACCTTTCGCGGCGGTCACCGTAACCAGTCCGATTCCGTCTCTCCCCGTTTCGTCCATCCCTCGTTTGAGATCAACTACCTGAAGCCGATCAACAAGTCGCTCGCCATCACCGCCGGGTTCTCGAGCACGTGGCGGATGAAAACCCACAGCGCCGACGCTCGCGACGAGATTCCGACCTGGAACCTCGTGAGCGGCGTGCAGCGCGACAGCGTGTGGCAGGCGCCCATCCAGCTTTACAAGTCGGGCTCCGGTCAGGTGGGCGCTGAGTGGAAAATAACGCCGAACGACACCCTGAGCGCCAACCTCCAGTATCGGGAGTTTTCGATGGAGGTTCACCGTAGCCGCATGCAGGTCACCTACGGCGCGGGCGTGGTGGGGGACGCAAAATTCAGCCAGGGTGCGGCCACCGGGGTCGGCGTGGCGACGCAGGGCACGGGCTCGGAATACGAGCACAAGACCAACAACCGGCAGGCCGCGCTCCGGTTCCGGCATAACGGCGGCGTCTGGCGCTTTGACGCGTCCGGTTCCCATTCGCTCGCGAACTACGCGAAGGCCGATGTGGACGACGGATATTTCTTCACCGTCCCGGCGACGATCCAGAATCTCGTGATTCGCGGCGACGGCATCCCGGAAGGGGGTGGCGTGCCGACGAGGTACAGCGCCTTCTCCCGTACGGGAGGGGCGGTCGACATCTACGACGGCGCGAACTATTCGATCGACACGGCGACCAGCAACCAAATCGACAACGACACCGCAAAATCCGCCGCGCGGATGGACCTGGCGCGCGACTTCGCGACCACGGTGCCGGTGACCGTAAAGGTCGGCGCGTCGATCGATCGCATGACGCGCGATGCCCGGACTTTTTCCAAGACGTGGAGTTTCCGGCCGAACGGCGCGAGCGACGTGACGGCGCGGCTGGCGCGTAACTTGGATGTGTTCGACGAAGCTTTCCTGGCCGTCGCCCCCAAAGTCTATGGCGTGCAGCTGCGCGACGTGAGCATGAGGAAAATCTATAACCTTTTTCTGGAGCATCCCAACTGGTTCGTGCTCGACGAACCGGGCGCATACCAGAGCTTCGTGACCAGCTCGCGCGAATTCCAAGAAACCGTCACGGCCGGCTACGTTCGCGCCGATGCGCGCATGTTCAAAAACCGGCTTTGGGTGGTGAGCGGTGTTCGCTTCGAACAGACGGACGTGTCGGGCCGCGGTCCGCTCGATGACATCAACGCGCAGTATCAGCGCAATGCCAACGGCACGTTCGTGCGCAACGCCGCGGGTCAGCGCGTGCTCATCACCAGTGACGCGCTTGCGCTCCGGAAACTTCGTTACACGGAGCGCGGCGCCCACGCCGAGAGCGACTATCACGGGTTCTATCCCAGCCTGAACGCCACCTACAACCTCTCCGACCATTTTGTGCTGCGCGGCGCGTACGCGCGCACGCTCGGGCGGCCCGACACCAGTTTCATCACGCCGGGCACCACGGTTTCCGATCCGGACGTCGCCAATCCCACCATCACCGTCAACAACCCGGCGCTCGTGCCCTGGACGGCGGACAACTACGATCTCTCGATCGAGTCGTATAATTTTAAGGGCGGTTTTGGGTCGGTCGGGGTGTTCCAGAAAAACATCAGGGACTTCTTCGGTTCCGTGCGCACGCGCGTCACGCCGGAGCTGCTCGCGCTCTACGGGCTGCAGAACGACGGCAGCCTGTCGAACTACGAAATCGCGACGCAGGACAACGTGGGTGACGCGAAAATCACTGGCGTGGAGTTCAACTACCGGCAGTCGCTGACGTTTCTCCCTGCGTGGGCGAACGGGTTTCAGATCTTCGTGAACGCGACCAAACTGCGGCTCTCGGGCAGCACGACCGCGGATTTCACCGGATTCAATCCGAGCAAGCTGGCGGGCGGCGTGAATTTCATCCGCGCGCGGTACTTCATCAAACTGAACTACAGCTATCAGGGCGAGACCCGGCGTGCGGCCGTCGGGGCCAACGCCGCCAACGGCATTCCGGCCGGCACTTACAATTACCAGGGCAAACGGGCGCGCCTGGGTATCAGCGCGCAATATAGTGTCTCCAAACGGCTCTCCGTTTACGCTTCAATCATGGACCTCGGCGGCTTTGAGCTCCTCAATCGTCAATACGCCGCCTCCACCCCGGAGTATGCGCGCGGCAACCGGATTCAGGAACTTGGTTACTACACCACCCTTGGGATCAAAGGTTCATTCTAATGACAACCAACCTAGCGCCAGCGTCGCTTTCGGAGCTTGAGGCCGTGGCCGATGCCGCACTTTTGCACGAGGCGATGGGGAAGCGCGGCGCCCTGACTCACAATATCAAGCCGGTCTATCCGGGAGCCAAGGTGTTCGGCCGCGCGTTTACCGTGCGCTGTGAGCCCGGCGATAACCTCATGCTGCACCTGGCGATCAGCCAGGCGCGGCCGGACGATGTGCTCGTCGCCACCACGGGCGGCTTTCTCGAGGCCGGAGGCTGGGGCGAGATCGCCTCGCTCGCCGCGCAACTCCGGGGCATCCGTGGTCTGGTGCTGGATGGTTCGGTGCGCGACGTGGACGCGATCGCGCGGCTGAATTTTCCCGTGTTCGCCGGGGGCGTGTCGATCAAGGGCACGACCAAACGGAAACGGGGTGAACTCAACCGGCCGATTACGGTCGGTGGCGTCACCGTGAACCCGGGCGACTATGTCGTGGGCGACACGGACGGCGTGGTGGTGGTGCCCGCAGGTGAACTGGATCAGGTGGTCGCGCGGGCGCAGGCGATTAAAAAAACGGAGGAGACGATCATGCAGCGATTGCGACAGGGCGAACTGACGCTGGATTTGCTCGGCCTTACTCCCGTGTTGAAAGAACTGGGACTCGACCAGGAATGACTAACCATGAAATATCGCCACCGGCTCCTCGGCTTCCTCGGAGTCTTTGCCGTCATCACGTTTGTTGATCGCGTCTGCATTTCGGTCGCGGCGAAGGAAATTCAGGCTGATCTCGGACTGAATCCGGCGCAATGGGGCTGGGTGCTGGGCGCGTTCGTGCTCGCCTACGCGATTTTTGAGATTCCGACCGGAGCCATGGCCGATCGCCTGGGGCCGCGCCGGGTGATGACGCGGATCGTGATCTGGTGGTCCGCATTCACGGCGTTGAGCGGCATGGTCACCGGTTTCTGGTCGTTGGTGACGGCGCGCTTTCTTTTCGGGGCGGGCGAGGCGGGCGCGTATCCGAACTGCTCGGCGGCAATCGCGCGCTGGTTCCCCAAGGTCGAACGGGCGCGGGCGCAGGGATTTGTCTGGATGGCGAGCAAGCTCGGCGCCGGCCTCTCGCCGTTGCTCGTGATCCCGATTCAGCAGGCCTACGGGTGGCGCATGGCCTTTTTTGTGTTCGGTCTGGCCGGGATTGCTTGGGCCGTGGTGTGGTATTGGTGGTTTCGTGACACGCCGGCGGAGAAGGACGGAGTCACCGAGGCGGAACGGGCTGAGATTGGGGCGGCGCCGTCGGCGGGGAGCCATCAGCCCCTCCGGTGGCGGGTGGCCCTGTCACGCCCGAACCTGTGGTGGCTGATGCTGATGTACCACACGCATTGCTGGTCGGCTTTCTTCTTTCTCACCTGGCTGCACATCTTTCTCGAGAACGGTCGCGGCTACACCAAGGCCGACCTTTTACAACTCTCCTGGATTCCTTTTGTCTGCGGGGCGGCGGCGAATCTCGCGGGTGGCATCGTCAGCGATCTGCTGGTCAAACGGATCGGGCTGAAATGGGGCCGCCGCACCGTCGGCTTGGTCGGGCACGGGGTGTCGGCGGGGTTCCTGGCGGCGGCGCTGTTGACCCAGGACAAAGGGTGGACGGTCGCGTTTCTCGCGCTGGCGTATGCCGGTTCCGATTTCATGCTCCCGGTGGCCTGGGCGGTCTGTCTCGACATCGGCGGAAAACACGCGGGCGCGGTGACCGGGGCGATGAACACGGCCGGGCAGTTTGGTTCGTTTCTCACCACGGTCATTTTCGGCCATATTGTGGGTGCCTATGGCAGCTACGACCTACCGCTGATTCCCATCGTGGTGATGTCGGTGATCAGTACCGTCGTCTGGTTAAAGATCGATCCGACCGTGCCGCTCTTCCCAGAACCGGCGCCGCCGGTCCGGACGTAGGCGCGAGGCCCATTCCCCGATTCAGGTGCCGAGCGACCAGGCGCCGACGGGGATGCTGCGCAGCTTGCTGACCGTTTCGAGTATGGCGCGCTGGCAGCGCTGCGGCGCCGCGCCAGCGAGGATGTCCGAACCGAACGGGTCAAAACGCGACTTTCGACAAACGGCTGAATCTGTTGAATGTCGCGTTATGACCCGTTGACCCAAACCTGGAGGCCGCGCGTCCACTTTGGCAAGGCGGCGAAGGGCTTCAGCGACTGGCGCCAGCTCCACTCAAGGCCGTCGGTCGTGACCGAGTTCTTCGAATTGGTCGTCGTGATCACGTCGTAGTCGTGGTAGTCGTCGGAGAGGCCCATTTCGGCGAGGAGTTCGAGCGTGGCGTCGGTGCGCGTGGAGACGAAGGAGCCGCAACCATCGGGACCAACGAAGAACGAGTGACCGCCGGCCTGCGCCCCGATGCAACGGTTGACCGTTGACGGCTCAGCGAAGTGGTCGCGGCCAGCGGGGAGGCGCTTTCCAAGCGCCTAGATTGGTCGGCCGGCATTGCGGCGGTTGGAAACCGCCGTTCCGTTAAACCCGCGGGCCACCGTAATCGGGAAATGGCTGGCGACCCGGCCCGACGCGGTAAGTGTTGCGCGTCGCACGCGCCTGCGCATGGTTCTGCGCACCCATGAATGCCCCTGTCAGCATGCGCGACATCGCCCGGCACGCCACGGTGTCGGTCGCTACTGTCTCGAAGTGTCTTATCGTTACGCTCGTCGCGGGTGCGAACCAGACGGGGTCATCGTGAAACGCGAGGGCGTGGCTTCAAATAAGTCCGCAGTCGGTTCATCGAAAGAGAATTAGTACCGGCCTTTCAGGCCTGTGACGATATAGTATCCGTTCGTCTGGTTCCGGGTGTAGCGCGCGTAGTCCGGAGTTGAGGGCGCGTACTGCATCGTGATCCACGACCGGCGGCCCAGATCCGTCGCTCCCAGGAAGACGGTGCAATGTTTTTTGAGGCTGTATTCCGCCTCGACGCCGTAGCGCTTGTACTTGTTCTGGTACGCGAAGGTATTGGGCAGCTCCGTGGCACTCGCGTTGACCGCACTGGTGGCGAAGCCGTCCTGATAGACATAGGTGAATTTCACAAGGTACCGCGGACGGATGAAATTCAATCCTGTGCTGAAGCTCATCGGCACGAAACCAGAGAAGTCGGCGAGTCGCCCGCCTTCGAGCCGGAGCTTGGTGATATTCGCGTTCAACTGCAGGCTTTTGAGCAGTCCCGGCAGGAAGAAAAGCTGCTGGCGATAGCTGAACTCTACGCCGCGCACCCGGGCGTTGCCCGCGTTCTCCATCGTGCGGAACTGGTAGCCGTTGTAGGTGCCGTCAGTGGGCAACCCCTGCTGGTTGAGCAATTCTTCGGTGACCGGTGTCTGCACCGAGCCGAAGAAATCCCGCACGTCCTTCTGGAAAAAGCCCACCGCACCGGAGCCGCCCTTCACGTCGTAGACCTCGAACGTCAGATCGTAGTTGTCCGCGGTCCAGGGACGCAGCCCGGGATTGTTGACCGTGATCGTCGGGTTCGTCGCCTCCGGATCGCTGATCGTGGTCCCGGGGATCAGCAGGTTCACGCCGGGACGTCCGATCGTCTGCGCGTACGCCGTCCGCGCGACAAAATGATCCGAAACGCGGTAGCTCGCGTTGATGCTTGGATAATAACCGTGGTAGTTGCTGTGGGTCGACGCCCCGCGCTCTTTGTAGCGCAGCCGGCGCAGCGTGAGCGCGTCGTTCGTGAGGAGAACGCGGGCGCCGGCGGCGGTGCGCACGAAGCTGCCGTCCGGATTCCGCTGATACTGGGCGTTGATGTCATCCAGCGGACCCTTCCCCTTGATGTCGGTTTCCTCCAGTCGCACGCCGCCCACCACGGTCAACCGGTCCTGCAGGAGCCGCAGGTCACCCCGTAGATAGGCGGCCGAGATCGTCTCCGTAAACTCGAACGAGCCGGTGACCTGGTTCTGGTGGGCGCCCGGTTCGTCGAGGACAAACCAGGACGGGTTCCTCAGGTACAGATCGTACATTTTCGTGTGACTGATGTCCCGCAGGGCATGGCCGTAGACCTTCGGCGCAACCCGCAGGTAGTCCTCGTCGAAGACGTCGAAGTTGCCGGCGCGCAGGGCTGGGGCGTTCGAAGCCCCGTTGGGCCGGAACGTGTAGGTGAACGAGCGATTGCGCTGCGCGCGTTCCTGCTGGTCCGAGGCCACGCCGAACTTCAGGGCGAACGGGACGATGGCGTTGAACTCGCGGCTGCCGTTGGCCCGCACAAACGAATTTTCGGAAAACGTGCGCCGGCTGCGGGCCACCGCCGAGTTGATCGTATAGTCTTCGCCCTTGAAGATGTCGACCGGCGCGCCCGTCCGGTCCCGGACGGTGTACTGCCGCGCGATGCCGGTCCGGAAGATGTCGTCGCCGCGGATGACCAGGTTCGTGAGCTGCGCATTGATCGTGGTGAAATAGCCGTTGTCGGCGTCGTGCTCCTGGTACCGGGCGGCGGAAAGCCCGCCATCCAGATCAAAGCGCCAGAGGTCGCCGCGGTGCGCGTATTTCAGGTTGAGCTGCTGCTGCTTTGAATCGCGTTGGTAGATGCCGGAGCCTCCACCCATCGCCGTCGATCCGACGCCGGTCGCGGCCCCCTGGGTGAACGTTTCGCCGCCGGTCGCGCCCGCGCCGTACGTCACGGCCAGGCGGCTGCGCGAGACGTCGTAAAGGTAGTTCTTCATCTCGCCGCTGATCGAGACGAGGTCCCGGGACGTTGGCTTCCAGGCAAAACCCAGCTGCCCGCCGTACGTCTGCGTCCAAGCCATGAGCGACTGCCATGCGCCGGCCGTCTGGATGTTGCGGCCGCGATCCCACGTCGGCTGGACGTCAAGTTCCTTGATCCCATTGTACGAAGGATTGAGCCGCCACGTGTTGTACAGACTCGCCGTGACCGCGAACCGCTCGCTGAGGGGCCCCTGGTAACTCACATTGGCCGAGGGCAGGGTGTAGCGTGGCGACGCATCGGGGTTCGGCCCGCGATTCCACCGCATCGAGGCTCCGTTCGTGTTGTGGAACAGGGTCGAGACGCGGTAGTTCAAGACGCGTTTTTTCACCTCGAAGCCGTTGCTTGGAATCAGATTGATCGATCCGCCGAGTCCGGACGCACGCTGGTCCGGTGTCGGCACCTTGGTGACCTCGACGCGTGACACGTTGGAGAACGGCACGTCCGTCGTGGTGGCCTGGCGGTTGGTGCCGCGCGCCGTCGCGACGGAGCCGCCGTCGATGGTGACATTGGAGAAACTCGGGGAGAATCCGCGCAAGGATGCGCCGTTGGGGCCGACGTCACCGTCGATCGAGACGGACACGCCCGACAGGAATTGCAGGAACTCCCCCAGGTTCTCGTCCCCGCGATTGCCAAACTCATCCATCGCGACGACGTTCTTGATGTTCACCGCGGCCCGTTGCTCATTCATCGCCAGCGCCTGTGCGCTCATCTCGCGTTCGGCGGTCACCTGAAACGTCGCCAGCTCCACCACCTGATCGCCGCTCTTTTCGCCGGCGACCGCCGCGCGCGCCAGGTCGACCGTCAGGCGAGTCACGGCTCCCGCCGAAGCCGAAGCGATTTCGGTCTTCGTCGCCATGCCCGCGTACGACACGCTCACCCGGACTTCACCCGGCGGAACGTTCGTGACCCGGAATTCCCCGCTTGCATCCGAATACGCCGTGAGTCCGCCCGGCGTAATGGTGATGCGGGCGTTCCCGAGCGCCACGCCGCTGGTCGCGTTGAACACGCGACCCTCCAGGACGCCTGCGCCCTGGGTGGCCGGGGCGGCGGCGGGCGCGCGCTCCACCCCCGCGATGGGCAGCGCCACGATCACCGCCATCAGACGGAATGCACGCCAGCGGGTGCCGAAAGACCGTTGGGCCGAAACGGACGGAACGACGGAGAGGTTACCGACGGAGGCCGGCGACAGAAATAGCAGACGGATTTTCATGGTAATGTGGCGGATTGAATCAACCGAGAGGAACGGCGACGCTGGCGGACTGAACGGCAGGGTGGCCTTCCGCGCCAGATTCGCGATGCGGCCGTTTCGAAAATCGTTACGTGGCGGCGCCAGTGATTCCGGGAGGCGGGCTCCGCGCGCCGCGCCGCCGGGTCCGTTCACGGGCGGGTGGCGCGTTCCGCTTTCCACCTGTCGTAGTCCTTGGCGTTGAGCGTGCGTTGCCCGGCCCGGTTGGCGATCCGGCCGAGCACGGAGCCGTCGGCCACGATCTTGCCGGCTTTGATGTCCGCTTCGGTGAAGCGGTGAAAGACGACCTCCTTGGCGCCGGTCCGTTCGAAGTCGTGTACGAGATGGATCGTGCCGGCGTCGTCCTGCACCGCGTCGGGATACGAGGTGGCCCGCGCGTCGAGCAGCAGGCGGTGCGGCCACGTCGCCCCGTCGTCCTCGGAAAGAAAAGCCGTCATGTGCGTGCGCGGCGAAGGCCGGTCGATGTCGTATCCGTTTTTCACCAACAGGATGTTGCCCGAGGCGAGCCGACGGAAGAAGGTGCGCGACGACGGTCCCTGGATGCCCTTCGCCGGCGCGAGGTCGGTCCAGGTGCGGCCCTGATCCTTGGAGAATGCTTCGCCGATGCCGTACTTCGCGCGACCCAGCAGCCAGAGCGTGCCGTCCTTTTTCTCGACGAGCATATGCTCCTGAAACGTCTGGTCGGTCGTCGGAATGCGCGCGTGGGACAGGAAACGGAGGGTGCGGCCCTGGTCGGAGGAGGCGAACACGTTGGCGTGATGCAGCTCGGGCAGGGAGAACGTCAGTTCCGGCTCCATGGGCTGGCCCCGCGCGAAGCGGCCGCGCCGGGTCTTCGGTCCGAAGTGTTCGATCAGGTAAAGCCACGCGCCGTCGCGCGTGATGAAGGGCTTGTTCTTCGTGTAGCCGTCGCTCAGCCGCACCGGCTTGCTCCAGCGCGTGTGCTCGTCGTCGCCGTTCTCGGCCGTCATCGTCCAATAACCGCCGCGGCCGTCCCAGAAACCGTACACCTGGCCCCACATCAGCGTCACCTTGCCGTTCGGATCCGTCCATATGCCGGGGTCGTTGGTGCGCACGGGGCCGTCGATGTCGACCACGAGGACGGGCTTGCTCCAGGTCTCGCCGCGGTCGCCGCTCGTGATGACGACGGTGCAGTTGTCCTCGTCCTCGCCGATGTCACCCGTCTTGAACGTGGCCCACAGCCGGCCGCCGCGCGAGATCGTGATGCCCGGGCCGCAGAGAAACATCCGGTTTTCGTCAAGGTACCGGTCGGGTACGGGGGCCGTGTAGACGTCGGGCGGCAGGAGCGAATCCTTGCGTTCGGTCGCTGCGCTAAATCCGGACGGCACGAGAGTGAGGCCGAGTAGCAATGCGGCGGACGGGCCGAGGTTCTTCATGGAGGGGTGGGGGCTGTTCGCGGACCGGACCGCGCGGGTGGACGCAAGCGAAGTCTGCGGGTTGAAAAAAGACACCTTGGGCATGCGCGCAATGATCGGAAAGCCGGACGTTACGTAAATCGTTACGAAGAGCGATGGTGTGTCGTGGGAACGGGAGCGCATCTTCCAGTTGACGATCCCCCGCACCGAAAAAGCAGTGTGGCTACGGCAATTCATCCTGGTAGCCGTGCCGGTTGCGGCGCGGCCAGGTGGATCGATCGGAGTTCTCCACGATCGACAAAACCATTGCGCAACGCGGGACCGAGGCCGATCGTCACACCACCCATGAATGCCCCCGTCAGCATGCGCGACATCGCCCGGCACGCCACGGTGTCGGTCGCTACTGTCTCGAAGTGTCTTTCGGGCAAGCGCGATGTGTCGGAGGCGACGCGGCGTCGCGTGGTGGAGGCATGCCGGAAACTCGGATACCGGCCAAATCCACTCGTGGCGGCGCTGATGCGGAGCCGGCGGCGGCACTTGGAGCCGGCGCAACGGCTCACCTTGGCGTATGTGACCGCATTTCCCACGGCCGACGGCTGGCGACAGCATCCCTCGCCGATTTTTCGGCAGATGTTTGCCGGAGCCAAGGCGCGGGCGCACGAGCGCAATTATCAGCTCGAACATTTCTGGCTGCATAGCGAAGGCATGAGCAATGAGCGGTTCAGCCAGGTGCTGGAGGCGCGCGGCATCCACGGGCTCCTGATCGCGCCCATGCCTGACACGCACACGACCATCGACTTGAACTGGTCCGCGTTTTCGACCGTGGTGCTCGGGCTCACTCCGACGACGCGAGCGTTTCATCGCGTGACCACGGACTACTACCAGTCGATGCTGCTGACCATGGAGCAATGTCTGAATCTGGGTTATCGGCGGCCTGGGCTCGCCGTGCGCTTGGAGACGATCAAGCGGCTGGAATTTCGCTGGGAGGGAGCCTATCTCGCGGCGTGCGAGCGATTCGGCGTCGCGGCGCCGCAGCCGCTGTTTGTCG
This sequence comes from Opitutus sp. GAS368, assembly GCA_945871085.1. Lineage (GTDB taxonomy): Bacteria > Verrucomicrobiota > Verrucomicrobiia > Opitutales > Opitutaceae > GAS368. The sequence goes on from CAMBVX010000029.1 coordinate 31,940, forward strand.
ATGAGTGGACGGAAGAAAACGTGGAGCGGTGGCTGGAGCGCGAAACACCGGATGTCGTGATTGGTCCGGTGCTCGGAAAATTGGAGAAGTTCATCCGTGCGACGGGCAGCCGTGTGCCGGCAGATCTTGGTCTGGTCGGCTTGCTGGTGCCGACGGCCGGCGATCGCTTGAGCGGTGTGCTGCAGGAGGGTGAAGTGATTGGCGCGGTGGCGATCGACCAATTGATCGCCGCCGTGGAGCGCAATGAAACCGGCATTCCCGAGCATCCCATCACCCACACGACGCTCGGTCGCTGGAATCCGGGGCGCACGGTGCGAAAACAGCGTTAGCCACCGCGCCCCCTCGAATCGCCAACGTGCAAGCTCGATAACGCTGGCCGATCTTCGCGTAAATCTTGCTCATCAGCCACGCCGGCCCGATGAGCAGGAAGACGAGGTCCGGCAGAAAAGCCGGCTTCTTTCCTTCGATCTTGTGACCGATAAATTGGCCGATCCACGCGAGCCCAACGTTGGTCATGGCTTTCGTGATACTCGCGCTGGAGCTGTCGCTCGCGTGGTCGGATCGCTCGGCGTTCCGCGCGATGCTCGCGGCGCGCGTGACGCTGGGCTGAACGTGCTCGCTGAGCGCGAGGGGAACGAGGTCGGCGGTCTTCCGTTGCGCGAAATCGCGCTGGCGCTTTGGG
>CAMBVX010000030.1 GCA_945871085.1 Opitutus sp. GAS368
ACGGCACGACCAACGCCTTTCTCGAAGGGCTCAACAGCGTCTTCTCCGCGGTCAAGCGGAAGGCCCGCGGCTTCCGCTCCACCAAGAATCTTATCACCATGCTTTACTTCACCGCCGGGCGCCTCGATTTACCTGCTACCCACTGAAAACAGCGAAGAACCCTCTTTCTTTTCATCTCTATCTTTATCCACCTCCGGAAAAACCTGACGAAAGAGGAAGATGAAGAAGAAAGAGAAAGATCGACCGACCGCCCGGCTCGCTGGCGCTCGCCGCTACACACAGGGCATTAGTCTAACGCCGCGGCTCCTTGTTTGTCATGGCGAAGGAGGCTGGCCGACTGTGGCTATCCATCTGGAATTTCAGCTGGATGGCTTCGTCGCTGCGCTCCTGCTGCCTCATTCAGGGACCGACGATCAGCCCGCAGGCCTGTGCGACCGTGCGCTGACGCAGGTCAAACGTGAGAAATATTTTTGCTCCGATCACGACGGCGGCCGCGACATTCAACAGGTCCATCCCACGCACACCGAGCGTCATCGTATGCAGCGCGCCAATGCGTTCCGCTTCATTCATCGTCTGGCGCAACGACAGCGGATGTTCGATGAACTCGCCGGCTGCGATTCGCGCGTCGCTGCGCGCCAAGGCCTCGGTGGCCTCGGCCACGGTGACCGGAGAACGTTCCTGGCGTGACCGCCAAACGGCGAGCCTCAGCGCGTTGCGCAGTTCATGTTTTTGGATTGCTGTCAGCGTGATCGGCGTCGCGTGACGCTTCATCGTCGCGACGGCCTTCGCTGAGTTAACGTCGGAGAGACACAGTGAAACGAGGAAAGACGCGTCGGCGTAGATCATCGGATGTCGTCACGATCCGCAGAAATCATCGCCGCCAGGTTCCGGTCGCTCCGCACCGGTTGGGCCGCGAGCCAGGCATCAAGCCCGGCCCAAGGGCGTTTGGCGGGTTTCGCGACCGGCGGCGGACAGAGCGTCGCCACGACCTTGCGACGACTCGTGATCGCGACCGACTCGCCGTCTTGGACGGATTTTAGCAGACGACCAAACGACAGACGAATATCGCGAACCGAGGCTGTTTTCATCGTGTAACAAATAGGTATCACCAATGGCCAAGATCAAGCTCGGAGGTCAAATTCTTTTGCGGTAGAACTCACTTGAGAAACCTCTGTTTCCAGTCGGTGGATGCCGAAGTCCGGAAGCCCCGCAGGGGCGAAAGCCGATAGCCCAGGGCAAAGCCCCGGGAAATATTCAGGGGAGAAACCCGAGCCCTGAAGGGGCGAGACCACGCCCGCGTGTCGCCCCTTCAGGGCGACGAATTTCTGTTAACCCAATTCCCAAGGCGTTGCCCTGGGCTTTCCAATATCGCCCCGTTGGGGCTCCGAGCCGCCGGAAAACCTGACGAAAGAGAAAGAAGAACTAGAAAGATTGACCCTACCCTACCCGGCTCGCTGGCGCTCGCCGCTCCGCGCTCGTCGCCTCACAGGATCGTCAGCTGCACGCGACTCTCGATCACCCCGGTGGCGATCGCGTGGCGGGTGAGGCCGGCGGTGTCGTGGATGTTGAGTTTGTCCATCAAGTGCTGCCGGTGCTTCTCCACCGTTTTGATGCTGATGCCGAGTGTGCCGGCGACCTGCTTGTTGGCCTGACCCTCGGCCACGAGTTGGAGCACCTCCGTCTCACGCGAGGTGAGCCGGGTGGCGTTGGCCTTGACCTGACCATCGCGATCCACCGCCCGGCGTTTGCCGTCGGCGAGGCGCTTGGCGATGATCGGGCTGTAAAACGTCTTTCCTCTAGCCACCTCGTCGATCGCCTGGGTGAGAATCTCCGCCGAGGTCTGCTTCTCCAGAAACCCCACCGCGCCCACGGCGCGCGCACGCTCGACATAGCCATCATCGCTGTGCGCCGAAAGCATGATGATCTTGGCAGCGGAATTAACGTTCAGGATCTGCCGCGCCGCCTCCAGGCCGTTGAGCTCCGGCATGGCGATATCCATGAGGATCACGTCGGGACGGAGCTCGGCCGCCAGCTGGATCGCCTCGCGCCCGGTCTGCGCCTGGCCGACCACCGCGAAGTTGCCCGCAGTTTCCAAAAGTTTGCACAGCCCTTGGCGCACGATCGCGTGGTCCTCGGAAAGTAAGATGGAAATTTTTTTCATGATGAAACTTTGGCCGCCCTGGGGCGAAACGGAATCTCCGCCCGCACCGTCGTGCCGTGACCGGGGGCCGATTCGATGTGGACCGTGCCACCCACCATTTCCACGCGCTCCCGCAGACCGAGCAGACCGAGCCGTTGATTGGTTTTGGGGGAAAGGGCCTGGAGCACTTGAAAGGATTTGCCGTTGTCGTGGATCTCCAGACGCACGGCCCCAGGGATGGCCGTGAGGCGCACCTCCACCTCGGTGGCCTTCGCGTGGCGTTCCACGTTGATGAGCGCTTCCTGCGCGACCCGATAGAGCACGGTGCGTTTCTCACTCTCCACGGCCTCGACGCCGGCGAAGGCGGTCAGGTGGATCTTCAAATTTCCATTTTTGGCCAGCTGCTTGGTATAAGCGTGGAGCGCCGGGATCAGGCCGAGATCGTCCAACGCCGCCGGGCGCAATTCGCGCGCGAAATCGTGCACTGCCGTCACCGATTTTTCCACGAGCCGCTGCGTGCGCGTGATCTTCGCCTTGAGGGCGCGCGGGCTGCAGTCCGCCGCCTGACCAAGTCCCGCCAGGGAGACGTTGATCCCCACGAGGGTCTGGACGACTTCGTCGTGCAGCTCTCGACTGATGTGCCGGCGTTCGTCTTCCTGCGCCGACAACAACTGCCTCGCGAGATGGCGCAGTTTTTTCTGCATGAACTCCGATTCCTCGAAGAGAAATTTGAACTGCGCGCGCCCTTTCTCCGTAGCGGCGACGGACACCGTCAGCTGCTTGTTCGCCTCTATTAGATCGCCCGTGCGCGCGGCCACCTGGGCTTCGAGGGACTGCGCGTGCTCGGCCAGTTTCGCCTTCGCCGCCTGCAACGCGCTCTCGTAGCGTTTGCGGTCCGAAATGTCGCGGAACAATACCGCCACCTTCTTGCTCCCGGGCCCGCCCACGCGAAACGCATAGACGTCGAACCACTTTTTCAGGGCCTGCGCTTCGTGGGAAAAACGGATCGGTCGGCCGGTCGTCGCCACCTTGCCATAGGTCGTAAACCAAAAGGCCTCATACTGGGTGGAGAGCTTCCGCATCCGCTTACCGGTCACGTCGCGCATGCCCGTTTGGCGTTCAAACGAAGGCGTCACTTCCAGAAAGCGGTAGTCCACGGGTTTCCCCCGGGCATCGAACAACACCTCGATGATACAAAAACCCTCGTCGATAGAGTTGAACAGGCCACGATACCGCTCCTCGCTCACGCGTAGGGCGTTCTCGGCTTCTTTCCGCGCGGTGATGTCGCGAATGTTGCACTGGATGACGGTGTGCCCCTCGGCGTCGTATTGGTTGCTGACGAACTCCACTTCCTTCCGCTGGCCGCTTTTGCTCAGGAGCGGGAGATTTTCGTAGCGGATGAACCCCTCCGCCTTCAGCTCGCGAAACGCCTCGCGGCTGGCGGCCTCATCCTTGAGGAGGCCGATCTGCCAGAGTTCCTTTTTCAGGAGCTGCGCCTTCGGGTAGCCGAGCAGTTTTACGATGAAGGGATTGGCGTCGGTAATCTTCCGCGTCAGCGGATCCAAAATCAAAATGCCATCCTTCGCGGTTTCGAAGAGCCGGCGGTAGCGCAGCTCGGTGCGGCGCAGCTCCGTTTGGAACGTGAGCACCTCGGTCACGTCCTGAATGCCGAGGAGAATCTGCTTCGGCCGCTCGCCGGTCTCTTTCAACACCCGGGCATTGAGCAGCAGACTCCGGGGCCCGATCGCGCCAAAATTATGCGTGACTTCAAAATCATTGAAAACGCTGTTTTCCGGAATGATCTCCTCCAGCAAATGGCGGAGGCGCGGGGTGTCCCACGTGCCATGATTGAGGGCAAAAATCGACCGACCCTTGGTCGCCTTCGGCACGAGCTTAAACGCGCGATAAAAGGCCTCGTTGGCCGATTCGATCCGCAGGTCGGCCGTCAGGATCACCAGCGGATTGACCACCGTCCGGATAATCGCTTCGGCGACCTCGCGCTCCGCGTGGATGAGCCGCTCCGTCCGCTTCAGATCATCAATGTCCACTAGGACCAGCACCGCCCCGTCGACCTGATGGTCGAGCGTCAGATACGGGCTCACCCGCAGGGAAAACCAGCGCCCGGCGGCATCCCGCACTTCGCGCTCGGCTTCGCGGACGCTGGTGATCACCCCGGCGATGACGGCATCCATCTCGGGCAGCAGCAAGCCGTGCCGGATCGCGCCGAACGGGCGGCCGATGTCTCCCGCGAGCAGGCCGAATTTTTTCTCCGCCTGCGTGCTAAAGTGGCGGATCGTGTGATCGCGCGCGAGCAGGACGATGACGAGTTTCGCCGAGGCTTGGAAATTGGTAAGATCGCCGTTCAGCCGTTTGAGTTCGCCATTCCGGCGGACCATCTCCTCGTTGACGGTCGTCAGCTCCTCATTAGTGGACTCGAGCTCTTCCTTGGAGGTTTCCAGTTCCTCGTTGAGACTCTGCAACTCCTCGTTGGCCGACTGGCCCTCCTCGTTGGACGCCTGGAGCTCCTCGTTGGCGGCCTCCTGCTGCTCCTCGATGGACTGGAGATAATCGCGCGTATCGGCGAGATCGCGTTCCAAGCGGACGATCTGGCCGACTTCTTCCTGTTGACTGAGGCGGGGGACCGGCTCCAGGGGCACCGCCCGCGCGCGGTGGCCCGTCTCATCGAACAGCACCAAAAAGCAGGGCTGCTTCAAATTTTTTAGCGGCACGACCTCGATCGTCACGACCCGGGCCACGCCGTCGTGTTTGAACGGCACATCTTCGAGGCGGGCGGTCTTGTTGGCCTTCTTGGCCTGGGTGATGGCGGCGCGCAGCGGCAGCAGCAGCCCTTCGCGCGCCATCTTCAACAGGCCGAAACTCGCCTTGCCGGTGGGCGGCTCAAGGTAGGCGCCCGTGGGCCCACGAAACTGGAGGATCTGGAGGTCCGCATTGATGAGCACACTCGGGGGGGCAAACTGGTTGACCGTCACTCGGTCCGCCTCGCGCTCGGCACTGAGTTCGCTCGGAAACGGAGCGGACCCACCCTCGCCCTTCCGTCCGGACACCGTGCCACCGCGCAGCGTCGAGCCGGGCACCGGGCGCGCACCGTGCGCTGGTTTCACCGGCAGATGAAACGCCGCGACCGGGCCGGGCTTTTTGGCGTAGATTTTCTGCTTTTTATCCAAGGGCACAAAGAGGTCGGTAAAGGTGCCGATGGATTCCGAGGCACCGAGAAACAGGTAGCCCCCGGGTCTGAGCGCGTAGTGAAACGTGGGGAGCGCCTTCTTCTGGAGAGAGGGCTCGAGGTAGATCATCAGATTGCGGCAACTGATCAGATCCATGCGCGAGAAGGGCGGATCGCTGATGAGATTCTGCCGGGCAAACACAACGAGGTCGCGCAGGGGCTTGATCACCCGGAAGCCGCCGTCTTCCTCGACGAAAAACCGCCGCAGCCGACCGGGCGAGACATCCTGCACGACGCTCTTGGCGTAGAGGGCGTGGCGGGCCTTGCCCAAATTCGCCTCGTTCAGGTCGGTGGCAAACACCTGCAGGCGCCGCGGGTGCGGCGATTTCTCCGAGCACTCGGTGAACGCCATCGCGAGGGAATACGCCTCCTGACCCGTCGAGCAGCCGAGCACCCACACGCGCAAAGGTTCATCCCCGCCCTGCGCGAGCAATCGCGGGAAAACTTTGCGCTGGAGCACGTCGAACGCGTCCGCGTTGCGGAAAAAACTGGTGACGTTGATGAGGGCGTCGGCGTAGAGCGCGTCGAGTTCGCGGGCGCTGCCCCGCAGGAAATCGGCGTAGGCGGCCAGCGTGGGCTGCTTGTTCAACACCGTGCGCCGCGTGATGCGTCGGTGGATGGTGCTGGTCTTGTAGGGCGAAAAATCCACGCCGGAATGATTGCGCAACAGCAGGAGGATTTTCTCGTAGCCGTTTTCGTCCGGCCGGGCCGTCGCTCCGCCGTGCTCCCCGGCCGACCGAGCCAGCGCGCCGTGGCCCGACGTTTTCGCGGCGCTGCGCCCGCTGCGTGCGCTCGGACTGGCGACCTTAGCGGACTCGAACGCCGCCAGCCCCCGGCCCGTGACGTAAGGGTGCCGGGCGATCCGCGCCAACTCCTTGGCGATAGCCTCGGGCGACAGCACAAAATCGACGCAGCCCGCGCCCACGGCGTGACGCGGCATGGAGTCGTATTTGGCTGTGTGGTCCTGCGCAAAGGTAAGCCCGCCCTCCGCCTTGATGGCTTCGAGACCCACCGTGCCATCACTCGCGGTGCCGGAAAGAATCACCCCGATGGCCAACTCGTGGCGGTCCAGCGCCAGCGCTTCAAAAAAACCGTCGATGGAGCGCGGCGCGAGGCGGTGGCCGGAACGCGGCCGAAGTTTCAACACGCCGTGGGCCACGCCCAAACTCGTATTGGGCGGGATGACGTAAACGTGATTGGGCAGCACGCGCAGATTGTTCGTGACCTCGTGCACGGGCATCGCCGTGGCGCGCTCGCGTGGTCCGGATCGAGATGTTGCACGAGCACGAAGCCCATCCCCGTGTCGACCGGCAACCGCTGCAATAGACGGGTGAACGCTTCCAAGCCGCCGGCCGAAGCGCCGATGCCGACAATGGGGAAACCCGGCACGTGGCGCGGAGCGGTTGGGCGGGGAGGAACGAGAGAGCGTTTCGAGGGTGCCAGCTTCATGCGGGGAGCATTTCTTGGGGACAACTGGCGTGGGGTCGTCCACGTGGCCGCCGGTCTCGATACGGATGCACGGTCGCGTCTCGCCGAAGAGCGGACGTCCGTGAGATTCGGATTAAACACGGAACGTTCCCCAAAAGCGATGGGGTAAAACCCTACCGGCCCGATTTCGTCGTATTTCGTGAGATCGGACTAATTTTACTCTCGAGAGGTTTATCGCCAAAAAATCTGAATCCTCATAGCGAGTGTCACGTAATACGTGAGCTGCGCTTTTCCGCTGGGTTCGCAAACACGTGGTCGGGTTTCAGTCGCAGACAGACGACCAACCCGACTTCCGCGATTGGAGGGATTGGGGTGAGCAAGTCGCTGATTGTCAGGAAAAGCACCCCGAAAGGTCGCCTCGACAACGCCGATTACGCCGAGGTCTGTGGGGTGCGGAGGCGCGGAGGCGGTTGGGGCGGCAGCGTCAGGCCGAGGTGCGCGAGGAGCAGTTGCACGTCGCGGCTGGGCTCGGTGCGGCGCACGAGGAGCAGTTCCCGGCCGTCGGTCGTGGGCACGGCGACGTCGAGCATTTGCACGGTCGCGAGTTTTTCCAGGACCGCGCGCGGCATCAGGCCGCCGGCGACGGTGCGTAGTTTTTGGCGCAGCGTCATCGAGAGGCAGTAGGCGAGGAACGCGATGAACAGGTGCGCCTCAATCCGCTCGGGTAACTGATGAAAAATCGGTCGCAGGCCGAGGTCGCCCTTTAACGTGCGGAACGCTTCTTCGACAAAACAGAGCTGCATATAACAGCGCCAGATCAGCTCCGGATCGTCCGCGCTCAAGTTGGTGCGCAGCAGATAACGGCCTTCGCGGCCGCGCACGACGCGCAGTTTTGCGCGGTCGAGCCAGTAGGTGAGCGTGCCGTCGACCGCGACTTTGGCGTGCACCAGACTGGTCGCACTACGGCCGGCTTTTTCCTGCGCAGCACCGAGTTTTTTCAGCAACTCGTCGCGGGGCGGGCGTTGGCGTTGGAGATCGCCGAGGCGTCGCCAGTAGGCTTTGAGCCGGCGGCGGCGCATCGCGCGTTCTTTGCCGGCGCGGGCTTGGCTTTCGGCGAGCAAGTAGAGTTCACCGTCTTGCGGCAGGAGTTTGACGCGCAACTGCGGACGCACGTCCCGCCAAGGCTTTTCGGCGAGTGCGGCTTCGTAACGGGTGAGCCGAGCCTTGGGCGTGCCGACCAAATAACGTACGCCGGAGTCGGCGGCGCACAGTTCGGTGAGGATCTCTTCGGTGGGGATGCCGCGATCCATGATCCAGATCCGTTCGGCCGCGTCGAAGCGGCGGCGGATCGTCGAGAGCATGTCACGCAGCGTCGTTTTGTCGGCGGTGTTACCGGGCAGCAGCTCGTAGGCGAGCGGCAGGCCTTCGGGCGTGACGACGAGTTGCACGCAGGCACCGCGTTTGTCGCCGCCAGTTCGCTCGTCGTAAAGTGCAAGGTCTACCTCAGTTCGCTTGGCGTCAAACTTGCCGCGACTTCGACGCTGGACGATACCGCAAAATATCGGGCCGGAAAATCACTCGCGCCGATGAAGTTTAGCTTCGAGGTCCGTCGTGGCGGGCGCGAAGGAAACTCAGTTTATCTGATTGAGCCTATCGCCGAGCAGGCTGCAGTCCTGAAGTTTGAAGTCCCATCAGCCGCCGACAACGAGGCCAGCCAACGACACCCGATCTGGATTCTCGACCGAATTCAGACGATGCAGGCAAAAGGGATGCTCAAGAAGGACATCGCTACTGCCCTGAAATTCTCGGCACCAATGGTCACCTACCATCTGGAGTTGGCGGCGCTGCCATCGCTCGTGACAAAGCGCTTGAAGAAACTACCGGCTATCATCCTGAAAGAGGTCCATCTCAATTTTCTCCGAAAGCTTGCGGCCATGCCAGCGGCCGACCAAGACGCGGCATTCGTCGAGCGCGTGCGCTTTGTCGCCGAGGCCGCGCGGAAGCCCAAGTCGGCCTGATAGTCTTCCTCCCAGACTTCACGCCAGCGCGGCGATGGCTTGCAGCTTTCGCCGCAGGCCGGGCAGACGCTGCTGGCTCGCACGATCCCCTGGCAAGTGGCCGGGTAAGGCCTCGTCGAACGCCGGCGTGGCCAGCAACGCTCGCATGGCATCGCGCACATAGACGCGCATCCCGGCCGGCGAGCGATCCACCTCGGCTACGATGTGCTCACGACCATCCACGACCGTAATGAGATCCTCCAAATCGTGGCTCCCGTAGTAATCGCCGCCGCCGCGGTCGCAGAATGCGACGTGCTTAATCACGATAAATGCAATCGGCGAAATCAACCGCAGGCGGGTGCTGGCGACAGATACGTCTGTCGCGGTCTCGAGCGCTTCCTTGAACCAAGTCGTGTTGAGCCCGAGGAAGGCTCCATCGGTCGGCATGATGTCGACGGTGAGATCGCCAAGCACCCAACGACAGCGCGGCGCATTTTCCCGCATGTCGTGCTCAAACCCCAATCGCCTTAGCGCCGCCTCCACGTCCGAGTGGCGGCGGGAAGTCACGGTCTCCACGATCACATCGACATCGTCCGTTGGGCGCGCAGGCGACATTGCGGGATGGTCGAGCAGCAAATTCACGATCGAGCCGCCGACGAAGGCATAGTCCAACCCTGAACTGTCCAGGCGGTCCGCAACCGCTCGCATCGCCGAGAGGTTAGGCTGCGACATGGGGTTTCAAACGCAGGCTGATTTCTTTCTCTGCGATGCTGCGTTCGCGGGCGCGGCCGATCCGCAAGGCATCAACCAACGCGAGCATGGCGTAGAGTTCCGGGTCTTGGCGCGCCGCACGCGGCACGCTGCCATAAAGGGGCTCTACTGCTGCGCCCTGCACATTGCCCTCCGGATCGGGCCAGACGGGTGGAACCTGGTCCGCACCTACGGTTTTATTTGCCATGACGGGAGCAGCCCATGCGGTCGGCATGCCGCGGGTGATTTCCTTTTGACTCGCTGGAAACGCGTGCGGCACGCCATGCACGAGATAGTTGCGCAAAGCCTCCCGGCGGATGTCTTTTGTTTGGGGGTCTAGTAGCCGCGCGTCGATGAGGCGCCGCACCGAGGCATGCACCTCTGAAGCGCTCATCCCGAGCTGGATCGCCAAATCGGCATAGGAATGCTGCAGCCCGCCCAAGGCAATCTTGAGCACCACCAGGACATCCTGTGATTTAGCCACCATGGAGATACGCTATTCGCGAATAGCGAATGCTCAAGCTGATTACGCCCACCTCCAACTCGCCAACTTTACACCGTCAGGGTCCGCTCTAAGAGCCACAATAAGAGGGCGCTCAGCGCCACAACCGCGAAAAGTGTGAACACAACCCAACGGTCAAAGCGCATCATCATCCACTGCCCTCAACTCACCGGTAAAACCGTGGCCGCGATCACTCATTGCCAATCTCGCCGACCCTACCCCGAGATTGACCGTGACAGTCTGCCTCCCGCCGCCCGGACAGTCCACGTGGAGACCGGGGCTTCCTTTTGATTCGTTTAGGTTCTAATTTAAGCGACGTTGGCCGCCCCATTTTGATAGCGAGGAAGTTACAAAAAAAGGACGCAGCTGACAACGGATGCCCATTTCCTTCGACACCGCAGCCTTCGCCGCTGCGGAGCGCACTGACACCCGAGCGGAAATCAAGCTGGTCAACACAGGGTCGAAGGAATGAACCGTTTCGGATAAAGACCGCGCCCGAAGCGGAGCCGCGCAGGGAACGACTCTCGCAAAATGCATCCGCGTCCCGACCCAACCCGTAACAACCACGGACAATCAACAGCCCGTTTCAATCCGCTCCCATGTCCACAGGAACCTTCGCCGCCCTCAGCGAAATATGCGCCCTGTTTGGATTCCTATCCATCATCGCCTCGATCTGTTTCCTGCGAGCATCCGCCAACTCATAGGTCGGCACCGCTGGTCAGCGAGATCAGTGGAGCCGCTGGACCGGAGGGAGTGAACCGCTGGCCACGACTAACCGAACAATTGGCTCTGCGCGACCGTCCTCCCGGCCCGTGTATCGGTCGGCAGCGCTGGAATCACTTGTTGTTCGCACACTGGGTGGTCGATGCGCGCACGGTGCAGTCGACCCTGCCGCGCGGCCTGACAGCCGACACGTTCGGCGGCGTGGCCTATCTCGGGATTGTCCCCTTTTTTATGCAGCGAGTCCGGCCGGCTTGGCTTCCACCGCTGCCCGGCGTCTCTTGGTTTCTTGAGTTGAACGTCCGCAGCTACGTGTGCGATGCGGCCGGCCGGCCCGGAGTTTGGTTCTACTCGCTCGACTGTAATCAACCATTGGCGGTGTCCCTTGCCCGACGTTTCTTCCACCTGCCCTATTTCCACGCCCGCATGTCCGCTCGCCGCACTGGCGAGACGATGCGCTTTGAGTCGGAGCGCCGCTGCTCATCCGGCGCGCCGGCCGGCTACACGTGGCGGTCGGGATCGCCAGCGTCGCTCGCCCAACCCGGCTCGCTCGAATTTTTCCTGGTTGAACGGTATTTGCTTTTCGCCGCCAACCCCGCGGGGCGTCTTTTCGCGGGGCGGGTGCATCACGCACCGTACCAAATTGCGACGCCGGTGGTTGCGGAACTCTCGACCACACCCGCTCGCCAAGCGGGTTTCGACCTCGCGGGCGACCCGGTTTCACTGCTCGCCGCGCGGCCGGTGGATGTGTCCATTTTTCAATTACGTCCGGCCGACGCGTCTGTCGACTGACCACTTCCGACCGGCGGAGGGATTTCGGCTCCCTCCGTTTTACGCGCCCTCTTCACCTAAAATCGCGGCGGCGACACCTTCACCACTTTCCATCGCGCCTTGGATGGACGCGGAGTTCACGAAATCGCCCGCCACCCAAACCCCCGGTCGCACTGGCGTCGGCGCCCGACGTTCCAGCGGCCGACGCACCGGCAGCGCTCGCCGCACCCGATAAACCCGCAGCGTCTTCCACTCCGTCACCCCCGCCCCAAACCACTCCGTCAACTCCGTCCGCACCTGCTCCGTCAACGCTTCATCGTCGTCCGCGGGTTCGCCCAAGATCGAGACCGACACCAACGCCGCTCCGGCGGGAGCATAACCCGGTGCGACCTCGCTCATCACCGCGACGTTGTTCACCCGACCTCGTCCCGTTCCGTTCAGCATCAACGTCGGCTCGCTCAGCGGACTCGCCTGCGCAGCGAAATACACCGTGGTCACCGCCCGCCACGTTGGTGCCGCCATCTCGGGCAACAACTCCGCTGCGCCCGCGCCCTCCGTCGCCACGACGATCTGCCGTCCCACGATGCGCTCGCCACTCGCCAGCCGCACCGCGCCGGCTTCGACCGCCACCACCTGCGCGTTGAGCCACACCGTGCCCGGTGTCAGGCCCGCCGCCAGTTGCGCAGGGATCGCCTGCATTCCGCCCGCCGGCACTGCGGTGTCGCCCTCCGCAAACATGCGAAAAACAAAGTCCAGCATCCGACTCGAGGTCTCCAGCTTCTCATCCAAAAAAACACCCCCGAGCCACGGCCGCATAAAGCGCTCAATCATTCGTGTGCTGAAACCGTGCGCTCGCAACGCGGTCAGCGCCGAGGTTTCCGGTCGTGCGAACAGTTCCGCCATCGTGCCTCGCCGGGCAGCCGCGCGTAAAGTCGCGATCCGCATTTTGTCGGCCAGCGAACCCACCGGAGCCCGCAGCGTGTCCCACAGCGCCCCCGGCTCCCGCCATGGGTCGCTCACGCGGTGCATCCGCCCGTCACACCACACCCGCGCGCCCGCCGAAAATTTCCTCAACGCGAGTTGCTCGTAATCCAACCACCTTTTCGCCGCCGGATACGCCGTCAGGAGCACCTGAAAGCCGCGGTCCAAACGAAACCCCTCCTTCACGTCCGTTCGCACCCGCCCGCCCACCGCATCACTCGCCTCCACCACCGCGCAATCCACCCCACCCGCTTGCAGGTACCGCGCACAGGTCAAGCCCGCCAGCCCCCCTCCGATGATCACCACGTCTTTCATGCTGTCGCGCCGACCGCCATCCGTTCGGCCAGTTCCAATCCCGATAACGCCGCGCCCTCCACGCGCGGACCACCCAGCGCATCGCCCGCCAGCCCCAGACCCAGCTCAGGCAGCCACACGCATCGCGGCGCATACGAGGCCACGGGCTCGCTGAACTTCCAGCGCTGCACCGCGACGTTGACCACGGGTGCACCCAACTGCTCCGCAATACCCGGCAACACCAATGCCGCCAACTCGGCCTCTGTCTTGGCGTAGTGCTCTGTTGCGCTCGCCGGACTCAAATGCACCGTCACCGCCCCCACCCCGCCGGACGAAATTCCTTTCTTGGTATTGTCGGCCATCCACCTCACGGGCCCAGCTGCCAGGGCGACACCCTCGGCCGGCACCGCGCTCGCCCCTCCGAGGGTCACCAACAGCGCCAAGCAGGGGTGATACGTCAGCACCGCCAACTCCCCCGCCAACTTGTTTGGCAAGCCCACGCCGCCGGCCTTGAGCAACGCCAACGACTGTGGCAACGGTGCCGTCAACACCACTCGCCGCGCGCGCCACGACGGCTGATTTTCAATCGTCAGCTCCCACTCGCTATCCTCGCGCTGCACTTTAAGGACTTTCGCTTCGCGCCGCACGTCGAGACCGTCCGCCAAGAATTTCCCCAGCGCATTCATGCTCGGCTTGGCGATCCAGCGGTGCGCCGGCGCCCCGGGCCACGGCACCACTACGCCGGCCGCTGCCCATTCGGCCACCATCGCCGCAAACCGCTCCGACTTCACCGTGAAATACTGCGCCCCCGAGTCAAACGTGGCTTCGCCCACCCGTTTGGTCGCCAAGCGCCCGCCAAATCCTCGGCTTTTTTCGAACACCACAACGTCCTCACCGCGCGCCGTTAGCGCCCGTGCGAGCAGCAGGCCAGATATGCCTGCGCCCACGACTGCGATCGTTTTATCCATACCGGGAGAGCCTTTCCGGCCTCGCACGCGGCGCAACGCTGATTCCGGATCCGTGGGCCGAACCACCTATCGCGCCACGTCGTCCGATCACTGGACGCCCTCCCGCGACGTCAACGGACACGGGCTCCTCCGTGCTTCCGCAGGCGGCACCCATCCGAGCAGAACTTCACCTCGTCCCACACTTTCTCCCATTTCTTGCGCCACGCAAAAGGCCGCCCGCACACCGCACACAGCTTCGTCGGGAGGTCGGATTTTTTTCGCATCTTCGGCATCGTTCCCCTCCTCGCGCTTAAAACGCCAAAAGTCCACCCGCCGCCGCGGGTGCTCCGCCATTGCCTCTGATTTCCTGGGCGCGCGTTTGAATCGCCGTGCGATCCATCGGCTTAAGCCGCGCAATGTTTTTTACCTGCAACGCCATCCGCTGATTCTTCGCGAGCAACGCCTCGTGCCGTAGCAGGAAATCCCAATACAGCGTCGTAAACGGGCAGGCGTCCTCCCCCACCGACTTTTCCGGATCAAACCGACACCCCGCGCAGTAGTTGCTCATCCGGTCGATATACTTGCCGGTCGCCGCATACGGCTTCGAAGCCATGATCCCACCGTCACCATACTGGGACATCCCGAGTGTGTTCGGCAGCTCGACCCACTCAACCGCATCCACGTAAACCGCCAAATACCATTCGTGAACTTTCTGCGGCTCCACTCCGAGCAATAGCCCATAGAGCCCCGTCACCATCAACCGCTGGATATGATGCGCGTAGCCGTGCGCCAACGTCTGGCCGATGCTCTGGCGCAGACAGTTCATCTCACATTTTCCCGTCCAATAAAACTCCGGCAGTCTCTCCTTCGCCCCCAGTGCGTTCAGCTCCGCGTAGCGCGGCATGTGGTGCCAATAAATGCCGCGCACATACTCCCGCCAACCGAGCACTTGCCGGATGAACCCTTCCGCACTCGCGAGCGGCACGCGCCCGTCACGATACGCCTGCTCCGCCGCGGCCACGACTTCGCGCGGATTGAGCAATTTCAAATTCATCGCCGCCGAAATCCGCGAGTGAAACAGCCACGGCTCCTCCGTCCACATCGCATCTTGAAACTGCCCGAAGTGGGGCAACCGATGCTCGATAAAATCCCGCAAGGTCGCCCGCGCCTCCTCCGGCGTCACCGGCCACGCGAACTCCTTGAGTTCGCCCGGATGGTTTGCGAACCGCTTTTCCACGAGCGCCAGCACCGCCCGCGTAGTCGCATCGGGTTTGGTCAAAACCGGCGCACGCAATCGCTCCGCCTTCGGCCCGTCTTTTTTGAAACTCCCGCGATTGTCGTGGTCGTAGTTCCACTCGCCACCCTCCGGCTCGCCTTTTTCGTCAACGAGGACGCGATGCTTGCGCCGGACTTCGCGGTAGAAAAACTCCATCCGCAGCATTTTCCGTCCTTCGGCGTGGGCCGCGAAATCCGCCCGCGTTTGGAAAAAATGCCGGTCTGCCCTCACCTCCAAGGGCCGTTTGCTCGCTTTCGCTGCCACCACCATCGCCTCCTGGACCCGCCACTCACCGGCTTCCGTCATAATCAATCGCTCCGGCGACAGCTCCGCCACGGCTCGCGCCAGTTCACCGGCGAGGGTCTGCGTGTTTCCCGGCGCATCCAGTTCGGTGTAACTCACCGGCCGCTTCAGTTTTTTCTGTGCATCCCGAAAATGCCGCATCGCAGCGAGGAACACCGCGATCCGCGGCTTGCTTGTCCACACATGCTCCGACTCCGCCGCCACCTCCGCCATCCAGATCACATCGCACTTCGGATCAAAGCCGTCGAGCGCCGACGACTCCGCGTCGAGCTGATCTCCCAGCACGAGCACGAGCGAACGCACGCCCTTCGACCCACTCATCGCGCCGCCTCCGCCTGACCATCCCCGGTGAAATCAGTCGCTCGGCCGGCAGCGCTCCCCGCGTCAAGTTCGCGGGCGGCCGAACCGAGCTTCCGGCGGGTTTTGTCGATAGCGTATTTGCCGAGCACGAGGCGCAGCGGCGGATTTTCGGATGCCACGGCGTCAATGATGGCGTCGGCCGCCTTGACGGGATCGCCCGGCTGCCGACCGTTCATCGTTTCAAGGAAGCGCCGGAACTTCCCGCTCGACGGCTCGTAGTCGGGAATGGCTGTGCTCGCGCGCTCGAGCGACCGCGAAATAAAATCTGTGCGGAAGGGGCCGGGTTGCACGATCGTCACCTTCAGCCCCAAGGGGCGGACTTCCGCGGCGAGCGACTCCGAGAGACCTTCGAGCGCCCACTTGGTCGCACCGTAGATCGAGAAGCCAGCGTAGTTGGCGATGACGGCCGCCGCACTGATATTCACAAAATGCCCGCGGCGCTGCGCGCGCAAAATCGGCAGGGCGGCGCGAATCACCCGTAGCGCACCGAACAAATTCGTCTCAAAATTGCGCGCGATTTGGACTTCATCGTATTCCTCCAGGGCGCCGACCAAACCGTAGCCGGCGTTGTTCACCACCACGTCAAGCCGACCAAAAACCGCCGCCACCTGCGCAACCACGGGCGCGACTTGGGCCGCGTCCGTGACGTCGAGCGCGAGCGCCCGACACCGGCTCGGATCAACGGCGACCAATTCGGTAAGCGTTTCCGGCTGACGGGCGGTCGCGATGAGGCGATGCCCCCGGGCCAGCACGCGCTCGGCAAGCGCGCGGCCGAGCCCGGTCGAGCACCCGGTGATGAACCAGACAGGCGTATCGTTGATGAGTGAGTTCATGAGGAAGATCGCGTGGCGGACATGAGTGGAAAGATCGCTACATCGACGGGCAGCGCAGCCAGCACGGACACCGGTTCGCCCGTCAAACGGAATCCCGCCAGCCGCGCTGGCTCGACTGAAAACTGTGAAACGCTCGGCTGATTTACGCGATACGGCGCATGGTGCACCCGTCCGGAATAGAGTTGTCCCTCCGAGTCGGCTGCAAAAAGCAGATACCGCTCAACGAGAAAGAAATCGAGCGAGCCCGGAGCGACAGGCTCGGACTTTCCCCCGGGGGTCCAATCGTAACGACAGACCCCGGCGTTTTCGTCGCGGCGCTGACATTCGTAGTGGATTTTCCTTTCGCGAAGAGAGGCGACCATGCGAGCGCGGAAGTAGGGCAAATGGAAAAAGCGACGTGCGATAGCGACTGCGAGAGCCCGGTTGCAGTCGAGCGAGTAGAACCAGACCCCGGGCCGTCCCCTCGCATCGTGGACGTAAGTGCGCACGTTGAGTTCGAGAAACCACGACACCCACGGGAGGGCAGGCAGCCACGCAGGGCGCACGCGCTCCATCGCAAAGGGCACGATCCCAAGATACGCCGCGCCGCCAAATGTATCAACGTAGAGTCCACGCGGCAGGGTGGCCTGCACAGTCGCCGGATCGATTTTCCAGTGCGCAAAAAGCAATTGATTCCATCGCTGCCGACCGACCACTGGACTGTCCGGACGCTGCCGGTATTCACACCGCTGCGCCTCAGTCGGGGTCAGCGCGATCTGCGCCCTAGAAGGAGAAAGCCACTCGGCTGACGTCGTCATAGCCGAGGGCGATGAGCACGCTTGAACATGGTCGTCGGCTATTGGGTTGGTGGCTGGCTCTTCGAGCGCACCGGGATATGGACCTCAAAACGCTTGAGAAATCCGGGTGTGAAAGGGCCGCTCCAATACACCGCATGGGGCGAGCCCGCCGCTTCGACATCGTTGCGCTCTCCGAGCCAAGCAAGGAGTCGGTCGCGCGTTTTCTCGAAATTCCCCGCCGAGTAGCTGCCGCGGTCACCGAGGCTCGCCACCCAACGCTGCGGAATCTCGACCACTTCGACCGCCGCTGTGCTCGCAGTCACCTTGGCTCGCTGACTCTCGGCCACCCAAAAGGACATCGCCGCACCCTCAATCTTGGCCTCCACCGGGGTCGTCATGGCAATCTCGGGCGAAGAAATATAACTGAACAACGGGCGGAAAAGCCGGTTCGATTGCTCGAAATAGTTTCCTGCCGCCGAGGATTGGAGGAGCAGGCCGGCTGGTAATGTCTTCAACTCCGGAGAGCCCGTCGGCGAAGGTGGAAACGCTTGTTCGGTAGCCCAGGCGGACGAGGCGAGCGCGATGAGGAGCAAATAGGTTCTCATTTTGAATTGGCTCTGAAAGTGGCGCGTGGCGTTAAAATGAAACCGGGACGGCAAAGTGATCCTTCGGCTAAACCGGCAGAACACCCGACCATCCCGGGTTAATTGTGGAAAGGAGCAACTGAACCAACACGATTTTCGGTTAAGGGAGAATCACGGTATCGACGACGTGGACGACTCCGTTGGTGCCGGCCAGATCAGTGGCCACAACCTTGGCGTTGTTGACCATCACGCCGGACGCATCGGCCTTCAGTTTCAGCTTCTTGCCATTCACGGTCGGCGCTTCGCCGGTCTTCACATCTGCGGCCATGACCTTGGCTGGAACGACGTGATGGGTGAGAATGGCCACGAGCTTGGCCTTGTTTTCGGGCAGCAAGAGAGATTCCACGGTGCCGGCAGGCAGCTTGGCGAAAGCGGCGTTAGTCGGCGCGAAAACGGTGAAAGGGCCAGGACCGCTCAACGTCTCGACGAGGCCGGCGGCCTTCACGGCGGCGACGAGCGTGGTGTGATCGGGCGAGCCGATGGCAATTTCTACGACTGTCTTGGCGGAGACCGCCGAGACCAGACCGGTGCAGAGAGCGAGGGTGACGAACAGGGAGCGAAGCTTCATGGGAACGATTGTTTTAATTATTTGAGTGAAACCAGACCAGGACTTGAACTGGAGTCGTCGCTGCAACGCGCGGAATTTTAGAGCGGATGCATTTAAACTTAGCGTGAATGCAGTTTGACAGATGCGGAATTCGGCTCCCCTTCCCCGACCGACTCCGAGCCCTAGCCGAAGTCACACGAATCTCCATCCACCGACTCTACTCCCCGCAGAAAAACGACTATGTTCAAAAAGTTCTCGCTGACTGACAAATTGCTGTTCGCTGCCGCATTCCTGTCACTCCTCTTCTCAGAAATCCTCTATTTTCGAGGCTCCAAAATGGAGGCCATTTTCGTAGGAATCTGGGTTCCCTCTATTCTCGGGTTTGGCATCTATTTGAAGCTGATCGGGCGCGCCAAAAATGAATGAACTAATTCCCTATTTTGCCTCGCTCATCATGGTTCTGTTCGGGATCGCCTTCTATGCGGCTCTGCAAGCGATGAAAAATCTGGACGAATGAATTTTTGGCGCAGCCGAACGCAACAGGACTAAACACGTTCTCGGTGCCCGCGCGTGCGTGATCACACGCTACGATCTGGTCGCGGCACTGAGTCTGTCCTCGGCGGTCGGTCAGGGGCGAACCGTGACCACTGCAATTTTTTCGGCATCCCGATTTTCTCGACGGGAATTAGGTATCCGCCCCTGTCGCGATAGGCTAATTTCACCCCTGTGAACCTTGCCCTGATCCTGTTCTCCGCCCTTTCGTTTCTCGGGTATGGCTCAGCCTGCTTTCTCCTCACCTCCATAAAAAGCGAGTTCGACCGCTATGGCCTTGGCGCCCAGCGCACGCTGGTCGGGGCAATGCAAGTGGGCGCGGCGCTCGGCTTGCTCGCGGGCATGGACGAGCCGTGGGTCGGACGCGCCGCTTCGGGCGGGCTGGCCCTCATGATGGTGGTCGCCGTCGGTGTTCGCATCAGAATCAAAGATACTCTGCCCCGGACGCTGCCGGCACTGTTCTATTTGGCGCTGAATGCCTACCTGTGTTTGGCGGCATTCTGACCTACCGGCTGCCTACAGCAACGCGATCGCGGCACACATTGCGAACACGGCGATGGAGGGCAGCGCCTTCTTGACCGGGTCTTTCATTTTGAGATGCATGACGAACGCGCCCAGCATGAGCAATCCGAGGCCGACGGCAGCCGGCTGCGACACGCGGTGGAACCAAAGCGCGGCCAGGAGGGAAAGGGCCAGCCCCACCTTGAGCACACCGACCACGCCCATGAACCAGAAGGGCAGCCCGTAGGCGGAAAATTCCTCGCGCAAGGTCTTCGCGTCACCGCCGCGAAACGGAGTCGCCATGCCGGAGCGAAGCAACCAGACATTCAGGATTCCGAGGGCGACGGTCAGCTGTAAGAAAATGAGGATATAGTGCATGGCATTTTGGCAAAAGCGCTCGACCCGGTCGGCCGAGCTGAGACTACGACACGCCGCGTCGTCGGTGGCCGCAAGCCGTGAATTTCCGACCAAAGATTTCCTCGTCAGACCGGGTCGGTGCGCTTCGAGCGCGGGCCGGCTACCGGCGAACCAGCGGCGCGGCAGACGCTGGGCCCGATCGCATTGGCCCAATCACTTCGCGGCCAATCCCCGATTGCGACACGATTTCCAGCGGAAAGCGCCCGCCGCCACGGATTGGAAATAACCAGTTGGCCGCAGCATCCGCGCGGTATCTACGTTCGTAACACTGTGCTCAAATTGTGCCCCCGAACTTTTCCAGCCACCACCCGCGCCAATCCGACCGCCCTTCCGTTCCGTTTCTTTCCAAAGCCGTGTCTAAGAAATCCGCTCCCCAAAATCCACTCGCGCCCCGTGTCCTGCCGGGCGTTGTCACCGTCACGCGGCAGGTGCACTTCAATTCGGCTCATCGGCTCTACAATCCGAGCAAGAGCCCTCGTTGGAACGTGGGACAATATGGGCTCTGCTCCAATCCGAACTGGCACGGCCACAACTACGTTCTTGAGGTGTCGGTCCGCGGCACGCCAGACCCCGAAACCGGTTATCTGATCGACCTCGGTAAATTGAAGGAAATCTTGCACGAGGCCGTGGTCGACCGCTGCGACCATCGAAACCTGAATCAGGAAGTCGCTTTTCTGCGCGGGATCATTCCCACGACGGAGAACCTCGTAATCGCGTTTTGGCACGAACTCGCCCCCCGTCTCAGGCCGGCCCGCCTTCATTGTGTGCGGCTTTTCGAAACGCCGCGTAACTTTGCCGAATATCACGGGCCGCTCGCCAACTGAGTCACCCGGGCTCCTCGTCCGCATGTTCGGCACCACGGGTATCGTCCCAACCCTTAGCCCACTTATTCTCCCAAAAAACGAGATGAAAAAGAAACCGATGTTTTTGCACGAGGCGCCCGGCGGTCTCGCGCCACTGATGAATCGCTCGTTCGACGCGCGCTTCAAATCCACTGCGGCGTATCGCGCCACCTTGCCCGACATGATGGATGCGGTCAACGCGGCGGAGGGCGCCCACGTGCCCATCCAACAGGTCGGCTGCGCCAACTTTCGACTGCCGCTGAAATTCCGCGCCCGCGGCGGAAAAATCCACACCCTCGAGACCAGCGTGACCGGCACCGTCTCGCTCGAAGCCGGCCTTAAAGGTATCAATATGGGACGCATCATGCGCTCCTTTTATGAGCACGCCGACGAAATATTTTCCTTCGAGGTCCTACTGCGGTTGCTGGCGAAATACCAACGCCAGATCGGCGCCTTTGAGGCGCGTATCAATTTATCGTTCTCCTTTCCAATGCTACAACGCAGCCTGCGGAGCGGGCTCGCTGGTTGGCAATACTACCGGGTCGCCTTCCAAGCGACGTTGGATCGCGCCGGAAAATTCCGCAGGACTATTGAGTTTGATTTCGTATATTCTTCGACCTGCCCCTGCAGCGCCGAGTTGTCCGAGCATGCGCGGAGCACGCGCGGAGCTTACGCCACACCCCACGCGCAGCGCTCGAAGGCGCGGGTGCGGGTCGTGCTCGCGGATAAACGCACCCTCACGATCGAGGATTTACAGCGGCACTGCGCCAACGCGCTCAAGACCGAGACGCAAGTCATGGTAAAGCGCGAAGACGAGCAGGCCTTCGCCGAGCTCAACGGCACCTACATCAAATTCGTCGAGGATGCCGCCCGGCTCCTGCACCGCGAACTCGCGGGCGACAAGCGTATCCATGACTTCCAAGTCGCCTGTTCGCACCTGGAGTCACTCCATTCGCACGACGCGGTCAGTGTGATTTGCAAAGGTGTGAAAGACGGCCTCCGGGCGGATTTTTCCGATTTCCAGTCCTTGGTGTGCTGAGACCTTTCGCCGAAGGGAACCAGGCTCCCGCTCGTCGTGTGCCACTATGAGAACATCGTCGTGGTGCTTTGCGATCTCCAGCCACTGGCCGTGGACAACCCCGGCGCATCACTGTGGAACGCGTGCGCCCAGCTGATCCGGCGCGGGCCGGCGGGACCAATGAGCCAAGACCCGCGCTTATATAGCCATCACTCGCGCGGGTAATTTATGCCTTCAAGGGAAAGTTTTAGATCTGTCCCCCTGATAGCGTTCTCCTAGCACAAATCCGCCCGGCCTTTTGACAGAGCGCGCGGAGACTCCACCCTGCACGATGGTCAGCCAAAAATTCTCGATTACTCGTCGCGTTGAATTTCATGAGACGGACGCCGCCGGTCTCATGCATTTCTCCAATTTCTACCGCTGGATGGAGGTGTGCGAACACGAGTGGTTTCGCGCGTTGCGCCTGCCCATGATGAGCACCACGCCTGCCGGCCTGCGATTCGGCTGGCCGCGGCGCGAAGCCTCGTGCGCCTTTTTGCGTCCCCTGCGCTGCGGCGACGTCGTGCGCATTACCGGCGCGATCGTGGACGCCGGCCAAGCGAGCCTGGCATTCGAATTCGTTTTCGAGAAAGACCGCGCCGGAAAGTGGACGGAGGTCGCGCGGGGGCGAATGACGACGGTTCATGTGCGACAGGATTCCACCGGTCGGATGGAGGCCGAACCGATGCCCGAAGCCGTCCGAGCCGCACTGGCATCAAATGCGCGATGAGCGCTCGGGGCGCCGTTGCTCCGATCTCGACGGCGCGGTGATCGTCCACGCACTCGCACAGCAGGCGCTCACAGACCGTTCGCTGGCTTCGTCCACTTGCCGCATGAGAGCAGAGACCGCTTCCTCCCCAGTGTGGGTATGACCGGCCGGGCAGGGCTTGCTGGACGCTGCCGCCCCCCTGATTCATCGCCAAATCGTTACCCAGAGCTTCCGTATTGCCAGCATTTTGGTCTCCGCTGTCAGGGGAAGTTGACGATAGTTAGGATGACGTTTGCCGAAAAATATTGCGCCAAAACCGGCGTCCACCCGACGGACTACGAGGCAACAGTGTTCCGCCACTCGTTGAGGCCAGTCGCACGCTTTCTCAGGTTTTCCCTCAATCTCAACTCAAACTACTTTGCCGCTGACCGGGAGTTTATCCGCGGGGTTGGCCGTATCTCACGCTTGGATGAATTTCACTCCGAAGCCGTGGATTTCGCTCATTATTCAGAAGGCCAGGGTTTTTGTCATCGCACGCTCAAATGGCGTGTATCGCGCGAGCGCTTACGCCGCATCGTGCGGGCTACCCTCAAAGAATGAGACGCCGAGCGCAGGCGGCCCCGCCGCGGTGCGCGGACCAGCGAGCGAGCGTAGAGCAGGCTTGACCGACAGAAAGGGAAGCGACCCCGGATTGAAGGCAAACCGAGACGCATTCGCCTGAAAACGCACCGGCGCCACTCCGGTCGCCGTGCACGGGCGACTGGCCGGCCGCCTCTCCGCGCAAACCGCCCACCACCAGTCCCACCGCTTTACGCACTCCGGCCCCGATGCTGAGCGCGCCACTCACGCGGACTCACGCCGCACTCCCGCCGAAACATCGCGCTCAAATACTCCGTGTGCTCAAAACCAGTCGCTGTCGCAATCTCTCCGACCGGCAGGCTCGTGCTCACCAGCAATTCCTTCACCCGCTCGATCCGCAGTTTCCGCAAATGCGCATGCGGCGTCGTGCCCAAGGCCGCCTTGAATCGTCGCTCCAGTGCGGTCCGGGCCATCGGCACTGCGCGCAAGACATCCCCCACATTCGCCCCGCCCGCCGCTTGTTGCCGCATGAAGCGCACCGCCCCGGCAATCTTCGCGTCATCGACCGCCGCGAGATCGGTCGATTGCCGCGCCGCCACACCCTGTGGCGCCACCTCGTGCAAGACCACCGGGACCCGCTTCCCTGCCATCGCCCGTGCCAGCAATGCCGCCGCTTCATAACCGGCCCGCTGCGCATTCGGAATCACGCTCGACAGCGGCGGATCGCACAGCTCGCACAACAACTCGTCGTTGTGCACGCCGATCACCGCCACCTCCTCCGGCACCGTGAGGCCCGCCAAACGACACGCCGCCAATACCTGCTGCCCGCGCAGATCGAGGCAAGCCAGCACACCGACCGGACGCGGCAGCGTTTTTAACCAGCGCGCGATTTCCCCCACTTCGTCATCCACCGCGCCCGGCACCGGCGTGAAACTCGCACACCTGCCTCCACCCATCACCCGGATGGCCCGTGCAAAGGCTTCACCGCGCAACCGCGCCCAGTGAAACCGCCGATCACCACAATACGCGAAGTTCGTTAGTCCACGCTCCAGCAAGTGCGTCGCCGCCAACTGCGCCGCCCCCACGGCCGCCGTCGCTACCCGCGCAAAGACCAGCCGCGGCAACGCGGCACTCACATCGATCACGGGCAGTCCCGTCATCCGCAGCCCCCGCGCGATCCGCTCACTTTCCACGCGTGCGATCACGCCGTCTCCATCCCACCCGCTGAGCCACGCCGGCACCGCCGCCCCGCGCCCTTGCTCCGTGAGCCGGATCGACCACGGCCCGTTCTCCCGCACCCACGCCCGCACCCCGTGCAACAGCTCCCGTGCGTAACTGTTCGACGTCTCAATCAACAGGGCCACTTTGGGCGTCTTCTTCATGAGCCCACGGACCGGCCACTTCCCCGTCGCTGTCCTCTCGCCCCTTCGCGTCCCCCTGTTTTCATCCCGCCAGCGTGAATCCCCCGCGTTCCGTCTGCGACGCAAATTCTCAGATTTAATATGGAATAACTCCTGCCCAAATCCCCGCCGAACTGCTACCTTCGCCTTTGCATGACCACCTCTTTCAAAATCGCGATCCTCGGTGGCGATGGCATCGGACCCGAAGTCGTGGCCGAGGGCGTCAAAGTCCTCCGCGCCGTCGAAGCCATGCTCACTGGCCTCCGCTTCGATCTCATCGAGCACTCCGTCGGTGCCGGTGAATTTCTCCGCTCTGGCGATCCGCTCCCGTCGGCCACGCTCGAACGCCTCAAGGACGCCGACGCCATTCTCCTCGGTGCCATGGGGCTGCCCTCGGTCCGCTGGCCCAGTGGCGTCGAGATGACGCCCCAGATCGATCTTCGCGAGCAGCTCGATCTCTTCAACGGCGTGCGCCCGATCCAGCTCTACCACGAGTCGCACACCCCCCTTAAAGGCTACGGCGGCCCCCACGGTCGGCCCATCGACTTCGTCATCATCCGCGAAAACTGCGAAGGCCTCTTCTCCGAGCGCCTCACACCCCGCCCCGCCGGTCGCGACTTCGAGACCGATACGATGAAGATCACCCGCCGCGGTGCCGAACGCATCTGCCGCGAGGCCTTCCAGCTCGCCCTCAATCGGCGGAAACACTGCACCCTCGTCGACAAAGCCAACGTCCTCCCTTCGATGGCGTTTTTTCGCAAAATCTTCGACGAGGTCGCCCGCGATTTCCCCACCGTTACCACCGACCACGTCTACGTCGATGCGATGGCCCTCTTCCTGGTGCAACGCCCCGAGTCCTTCGACGTGATGGTCACCGAAAACATGTTCGGCGACATCCTCTCCGACCTCGGTGCCGGCATCATCGGCGGCATGGGCCTGGCTCCCTCCGCCGACCTCGGCGACACCTACGGCCTCTTCCAACCCTCCCACGGCACCGCCCCCACGATCGCCGGCCAAGGCATCGCCAACCCCGTCGCCACGATTCTCTCCGTCGCGCTGATGCTCGAATGGCTCGACCATCCCGAGACGCGCCGCGGAGCCCGCTTCATCACCGACGCCGTCTCCCGCGTTCTGGCCAACCCCGATCACCGCACGACCGACCTCGGCGGAAAAACCACCACCACCCAAATGGGTAATCTCGTCTGCCAAGCCCTCACCTAGCCTTCCTCATTTCCTATGATACCCCTCGCCCGCAGCCTCGTCCTCCTCTTCGCCACTGCCATCTCCGCACTCAGCGCGGACTCGACTCCGCCCTGGCGTGAGCTCTTCAACGGCCGCGATCTCACCGGCTGGAAGATCGTCGGTCCCGCCACCAAGGCGTCCACCGTCGTGGAAAACGGTGAGCTCGTCGGCCACATGGTCCGCGGCACGCCGGAGCATACGTTTTTCTGCACCGAGGAGAAATTCGGCGACTTCATCCTCGAGGTCGATTGCTACCAGACCGGCGGCTTCAACACCGGTGTTCTCATCCGGTGTATCGAGACGCCCACCGCCGCGAGCGTGCGGCTCCACGGCTACCAGATGAAAGTGGACCCTTCGACCACTCGCCAATGGACCGGCGGGATCTTCGACGATTACGGCAAGAACTGGCTCTGGCTCCAAAACCTCAAAGCCAACGACCGCGGCCGCACCGCCTACAAATTTAACGAATGGGCCCGCTTCCGGATCGAAGCCATCGGCCGTGTCATCAAAATTTGGGTCAACGGCATCCCCACCGCGCACCTGCTCGACGACCGCTACACGCGCGGCCCCATCGCCTTCAAAATCCACTCTTTCCCCGCGAGCGGGGATGCCACGCAGGAAAAAAATCTCATTCGCTGGAAAAATATCCGGATCCTCACCACCGACCTCGCCCGCTACGTGCAGCCGATGGACCTCCCCGCGCTGCCCCGCGACCCCACCCAAACCGTGCTGCCCAAACCCTGAGCTCAACGAACCGGCGGCTTGCCCGCCGCCGTCCCAATCCTACGCCCAGGCCCCTCCCGTGTCCGCCCCGCCCACTCGCCTCATCGATCTCACCCTGCCGCTCACGCCCGGCCAGCGCGGCGTGTCCACTGAACCTAAATACACCGTCGCCCGCGATGGCTGGAACGCCGCCACGTGGCACCTCTATTCCCACGCCGGCACGCACATGGATGCCCAGCTCCATTTCGAAGCCGGCCCCGAGACGATCGATACCAAACCCCTCACGTCCTGCCTCGGCCCCGCCTCCGTCGTTAATCTCACGCACCCGACGCCGCTCGCCCCCCGCACGCTCCTCACCGTCGCTCATCTCGGCCCCGTCGCGTCGTCTTTCATCGACGGCGAGAGCCTGCTCCTCCGCACCGACTGGCACAAACACGCCGCCGACCCCGCCCTGTACCGCGACGGCCTCCCCCGCATCTCCGAAGAATTGGCGCACTGGTGCGTCGCCCGTCGCGTGAAAATTCTCGGCGTGGAGCCGCCCTCCATCGCCGACGTCAACCACCTCCCCACGGTCACTCGTCTCCATAAAATCCTCCTCGGCGGCGGCGTCACGATCGTCGAAGGCCTGGCCTACCTCGACCAACTCACGCAACCCCGCGTCTTCTTCGCCGCCCTCCCGCTCAAACTCGCTGGCGGCGACGGCTGCCCCGTCCGCGCCTTCGCCGTCGAGGGCATCGCCGCAGAAGGCTGGTTCGGCGGCGATCCGCAGAAATCGTAAATCGCGCATCGGGTATCTAAGAACTGGATTTTCCATCAGCTGACAGTTTTTTCCGGCTGATTGAAAATTCCCCGATGACCGCTGCTCGATTTCGAGATTCCTCCATTCCCCCCCATGATCCCTCGTCGCGCCCTCGTCGTCACCGGCACCTTCCTCCTCTCCGTCCTGCTCTACGTCGACCGCGTCTGCATCTCCACCGCCAAAGGCCCGATCACTCAAGAGCTCGGTCTCACCGACACCCAATTCGGCTGGGTCATGTCGTCATTCGCGATCGGCTACGCGCTTTTCCAAACGCCCTCGGGCATGTTGGCCGACCGCATCGGCGGCCGCAAAATCCTCGCCGGCATCGTCACCCTCTGGTCGCTCTTCACCGGTCTCACCGCCCTCGCGTGGAACTATTGGTCGCTCCTCCTCATCCGTTTTCTCTTCGGTGCCGGTGAAGCCGGCGCGTTTCCCGGGATGGCCCGCGCCGTGTATTCGTGGATTCCCACGCGCGAACGCGGCCTCGTCAAAGGCATCAACTTCTCCGGCTCCCGCCTCGGCGCCGCCTTCGCCCTGCCGGTCCTCGCGACCGCCATCGACTCCTTCGGTTGGAAACATACCTTCGGCGTCCTCATGGTCGTCGGCTGCTTCTGGTCCGTCGCGTGGTGGCTCTGGTTTCGCGACGATCCCACCGACCACCCTTCCCTCTCCCAAGCGGAACTCGCCTACATCGTCGCTAACCGTCAGTCCGGATCGGATACGACTCCACCCGGCAACATGCCCATTGGCCACATGCTCCGCTCGACCGGCCTCTGGCTGATGATGACCCAGTATCTCTTCGCCAACTTCACGACGTTTTTCTGCCTCACGTGGCTCTACCCCCACGTCAAAAAAACCTACGAACTCAACTCCGCCGACGCCGGCCTCTACAGCATGATACCCCTCCTCTGCGGCGCACTCGGCAACGTGATCTCCGGCTGGCTCGTCGACCGTATCTACGCCACCGGACGCCCCGCCCTCTCCCGCAAACTCCCCGCCATCGTCGGCTTTCTCCTCACCGCCATCGGCATGGTCATGAGCGTGCAACACTCCACCGTCGGCCCCGCCATCTTCTGGCTCTCCCTCGCCGTCTTCGGCGTCGATATGATCCTCAGCCCGTCGTGGTCCTTCTGCATCGACATCGGGCAAAAACACGCGGGCCAGATCTCCGGCACCATGAACATGGCCGGCAACATCGGCTCCGCCATCATCGGCCCCGCCTTCCCCTTCCTCCTTGCGTGGACCGGCAGCGCCAACGTCTTTTTCTACATCATCGCCGGCTGCAGCGTCCTCGCCGCCGCCTGCTGGACCTTCGCCGATTCGACGAAGAAAATCTCCGAACTCCCATGAAGAAACTCCGTGGTGTCTGTCTCGGCGCCGGCTATTTCAGCCGCTTCCACTACGAAGCCTGGGCCCGTATCCCTGAGGTCGAAATTGTCGCCCTCGCCAACCGCTCCCTCGACAAAGCCCGCGAGGCCGCCGCGCTCCACCGCATCCCGCGCGCCTATGCATGGACTGATCTCGCCGCGATGCTGGACACGGAAAAACCCGATTTCGTCGACATCATCACACCGCCCGAGACGCACCTCGAAGTCGTGCAACTCGCCGCCGCCCGGGGCATCGCCATCATCTGTCAAAAGCCCATCGCGCCCACCTACGCCGCGTGCGTGGCTGTCGTGGACACGGCCCGTCGCGCCAACGTGCGTCTCATGATCCACGAGAATTTCCGCTGGCAACCGTGGTATCGCGAGATGCGTCGTCTCCTCGACACCGGCACGCTCGGCGAGCTTTTCTCCATCCATGTCCGCGTCCGCCTCGGCGACGGCTGGCAGGACGATGCCTACCTCGCGCGCCAACCGTTTTTCCGCACCTACCCGCGCCTCTTTTGCTACGAGACCGGCGTCCACTTCCTCGATACGTTCCGCTACCTCGGCGGCGAAATCTCCTCCGTTTACACCCGTTTCCAACAGCGCAACGCCGCCATCAAGGGCGAAGACGCTGCGCAGATCGTCTGCGGATTCGCCAGCGGCGCGACCGCGATCCTCGACGCCTCGCGCTATAACGAATCCGATTCCACCAACCCGCGCTACACCTTCGGCCTCGTCCGCCTCGACAGCCGCAAAGGCCACGTCGAGCTCGATCTCGAAGGCAACCTCACGCTCAAACTCCTCGGCCAGCCCTCTCGCGTCCTCGACTACCCGCACACCCGCGAAGGCTTCGCCGGCGACTGCGTCCACGCGACCCAGCGCCACTTCGTCGACTGCCTCGCCAGCGGTGCCCCCTTCGAAAATACCGGAGAAGATTACCTCAAATCCACCGCGCTGATGGAAGCCTGCTACCGCTCCCAAGCCACCCACCAAGTCGTAACTATCGCCAGCTCTTCCCCATGAAATCCCGCTTCCTCACCCTGGTCCTCGCGACCGCGACTCTGCTGCTCGGCACCGTCACCGCTTTCGCGGCCAAAACCACCGTCGCCATCGACGGCGACCGCTTCCTCATCAACGGCCGTCCCACCTACGAGGGCCGCACGTGGCGGGGTAAAAAAATCGAGGGCCTCATGACAAACTCGCGCATGGTGCAGGGCATCTTCGACGACTTGAACCCCGCGACGACCTCCCGGTGGGTCTATCCCGACACCGGAAAGTGGGACGCGGAGCGCAACACCCGCGAGTTCCTCGCCGCGATGCCGGTCTGGCGCGCACACGGCCTGCTCTCGTTCACGATCAACCTGCAGGGCGGCTCGCCCGAGGGCTACTCCGCGACCCAGCCGTGGCGCAACTCCGCCATCGCCGCCGACGGCAGCCTCCACCCCGAATATATGGCGCGCCTGAAACGCATCGTCGATTTCGCCGACGACCTCGGCATGGTCGTCGTGCTCGGCTATTTTTACTTCGGCCAGGACGAGCACATCACCGACGAGGCGGCCGTCATCCGCGCCGTCGACCAGGCCACCCGCTGGGTTCTCGACCACGGCTGGCGCCACGTGATCATCGAGGTGAACAACGAGTGCAACGTCCGCTACGATCACGCGATTCTCCAGCCCGCCCGCGTACATGAGCTGATCGAGCGCGTGAAAAAAATGAAGTCCTCCGCCGGCCACCGCCTGCTGGTCAGCACTTCCTATGGCGGCAACACCATCCCGCTCGAAAACGTCGTGCGCGCCTCCGACTACGTCCTCCTCCACGGCAACGGCGTCAGCGATCCGAAGCGCATCGCCGAAATGGTGCAGCTCACGCGCAAGGTCGCGGGCTACACGCCCAAGCCGATTTTTTTCAACGAGGACGATCACTTCAATTTCGAGGTGCCCGGGAACAACTTCACCGCCGCCATCAGCGAATACGCCGGTTGGGGCTACTTCGACTTCCGCATGAAGGGCGAGGGCTTCGCCGAGGGCTACCAGAGCATCCCCACCGACTGGACGATCAGCTCGCCGCGCAAGGCCGGCTTCTTTCGCCTCCTCGCCGAAATCACCGGCGCGACGCCCGGCAAAAAATAGTTTTCACCCCTGCTGGGCGCCTGGAACGTCGCCCCTCCGACAATACCACTCACTCCTCCGTTGGATCGGCGGCTCTCCTGCCGCCGCCATCGCCCACTCCCGCCACCCTCTTTTATGCAACACCAAGGCCTCGATCACCTCGCCATCTGCGTGCCGTCCACGGAGGAGGCGCTCAAAATCTGGCGTGACCAACTCGGCTTCCTTGTCATGTGCAGCGAAATCGTCAACGGCGGCGCGGTCCGTCTCACCCACCTCGACCTCGGCAACACCCACCTCCAACTCGTCGAGCCCCTCACGCCCGATCACCCCCTCCAAGCTTGGCTCGCGAAAAACGGGCCCGGACTCCACCACTTCTGTTTCAAGGTGGACAACGTCAGCGCGTCCCACGCCGAACTCGTTGCTGCTGGTCTCGCCCCCGCGACGCCCCCGCCACACCAAGGCACGCAGGGCAAACGCGCTCTCTTCCTCGCCAAGTCCGTCACGCAAAACATCCCAGTCGAAGTCACCGGTGCCTAATTCCATCCCACGCTCCAAGAGCACCACCTTCTCCGCGCTCCCACCCGTCTGGCCCTCCGATGTCCTCGCGGCCAACGCCGCCGCCGCAACCACCTCGGGCCAAACCCTCGTCGTCCTCGACGACGATCCTACCGGCACGCAGACCGTCCACGACATCACCGTCGTCACCACGTGGGATGTCGCGACCCTCACCGCCGAGCTCTCCGCTGCGCCCGCCTGTTTCTACATCCTCACCAACTCTCGCAGCCTCACTCCCGCCGCCTCCCGCGCCCTCCACGTCGAACTCGCCACCAACCTCCGCGCCGCCTCGCTCGCGACCGGCCGCACCTTCGTCATCGCCAGCCGCAGCGACTCCACCCTCCGTGGTCACTACCCGCTCGAAACGGACACCTTGTCCTCCGCCCTCGGGCCCTTCGACGCCACCTTCCTCACGCCCTACTTCGAAGCCGGCGGTCGCTACACACTCAACGACACTCACTACGTCGCCGAGGGCGACCGCCTCGTCCCCGCGGCCGACACGCCCTTCGCCCGCGACGCCGCGTTCGGCTATCGCACTTCGCATCTCCCTTCCTACGTCGAAGAAAAAACCGCCGGCCGCACCCGCGCCGCCGACGTCGCCACGATCTCTCTCGACGATCTCCGCTCTGGCGGCCCGCTCGCCGTCGCGGAAAAACTCCGCGCCCTCCCCCGCGGCGCCGTTTGCATTGTCAATGCCGCCGCCCCGCGCGACATCGAGATCTTCGCCGCCGCGACCCTCGCCGCCGAGTCCACCGGCTCACGCTTCATTTACCGCACCGCCGCCGGTTTTGTCGCCGCGCGCATCGGCCAATCTCCGCAACACACCCTCCTGTCACCCGCCGCCTTTAGCACCTCCTCCT
>CAMBVX010000031.1 GCA_945871085.1 Opitutus sp. GAS368
GGGGGGGTGCGCACGATGCCCTTCAAGCACCCCGGCTACGGCGGCGGCGACGAGAGCTTCACCATCCGGTCGGTTGGCGATTCGGCCAAGATTAGCCACAGGCCTCCGTGCCTGGGGAGCTCGGCTACGGCTCGCAAACTCGGAAGGCAGGGACGCCTGTCGCTACACCCACTTAGCGAACGCAGGGTCCTTCGATAATTGCAGCGGAACCTCCGCCGTTTAACCTTGCGGCGCGAGGATGGCTTTGAATTCGGAATCTGTCGCCGGTGACTCGAAGTCCGGGTTGAGCAGGACATCGGTGAGCGAATTGATGCCTTCCACCGGTGCGGCGAATTGGGCCTTCGCCTCGCGCAGGAGGCGCAAGGCATCGTCGCGCTGGCCGAGCAGCGCCGTGATTTGGGCCTGAAGAAATTTGTGGTGGCCGAAGCGGTATTTCAGATCGACCGCGCGCCGCCATGTCAGGGCAACCCGGGCCCCTTCGGTGTCGCCGCACCGCGCCGCGCAGGAGCCGACAAAGCCGCGATAAAGGCGGTTATCGGGAAATTCGCGTCCAGCGCCTCACCCTCCGCCCGCGCCTCCGCGTCTCAGCCGGCGAGGTAGCGCAGCCGGGCCTGGTCGTAGCGTTGCACCTCGCTCGCCGCTTCCTGCGGCGGACGCGACGCGAGCCACGCCTCCGACTTCTGCACCAGCGCGGCAAACTCGGGCGCGCCGGCGCGGCCGAGCCAGCGCACTTGTGCCAGCGCCTTGACACGCCGGTCTCGCGGGCTAGGCGGCTCATGTCGGCGGCGGTGAGATCGGCGGAGACTTTTTCGGTCGCAGGCAGATACCGCCGGATGTGATCCGCCATCAACTGTCCGGTAAGATCGAGCGCCGGCTCGCCGCGGCGATTTTCGAAACGCGCGACAAGCACGCGGCTCTTTCTGGGGGCTGGGCAAGATGCGCGCGCCCCGCCCGTTGCGGCCAGGCGGACGTAGGTGTAAACATCGGGGTAATATTTCTTCGTAGGGCCGGCGCTCCCCACCGTGCCGCCACGCTGCGGAAATGATAGCCGCGGCGGCTTGCCGACGAGCGGCAGCCCCA
Source organism: Opitutus sp. GAS368 (assembly GCA_945871085.1). Classification (GTDB taxonomy): domain Bacteria; phylum Verrucomicrobiota; class Verrucomicrobiia; order Opitutales; family Opitutaceae; genus GAS368. The sequence continues at coordinate 1,081 of CAMBVX010000031.1, forward strand.
CGCTCGGAAAAACTTTCCGCTAGCCGCGTCCCATACGCTCGCTTATCACGCGCAGGATGAAAGTCCTCGTGACCGGCGCCGCCGGCTTCATCGGTTACCACGTCGCGCGCCGCCTCGCCGAGAGCAAACGCTGCGAAGTGCTCGGCGTGGATGTGATCGGCGACTACTACGATCCGGCGCTGAAACGCGCGCGGCTCGCCGAACTCGCGGCGTGCACGACGACCGAAGAATTTCGTTTTGTGCAGGGAGATTTCGCTGACGCGGAAAAGTTTTCCGCGCTCGTGGCGCACTTCAAGCCCGCCTATGTCGTCCACCTCGGCGCGCAGCCGGGCGTGCGCTACAGCATCGAAAAGCCTGCCGCTTACACGCACAGCAACCTCGACGGTTTCGCCAGCGTGCTCGAGGCCTGCCGCCGCACGCCTCCGAAACACCTCGTGTTCGCCTCCAGCAGCAGCGTCTACGGTGCGGGGGCGAAGGCGCCGTTTCGCGAGGACGACAACACCGACCAGCCCGTTTCCTTCTATGGTGCGACGAAAAAGGCCAACGAAGTTATCGCGCACAGCTACGCGCACGTGCACGGCCTCAACATCACCGGCCTGCGTTTCTTCACCGTCTATGGGCCATGGGGTCGCCCCGACATGGCACCGACGCTTTTCGCGCGGGCGATCTGCGAGGGCAAGCCGCTGAAGCTCTTCAACGAGGGGAAAAATCTCCGCGATTTCACCTATGTGGACGACATCGTCGACGGCGTCGTGAAGGTCCTGCTCTACCCACCGGCCGAGCGCCCCACCCCGCCGGTCCGCATTTTTAACCTCGGCCATCACCGTCCGGTTGAGACCGTGCTCTTCGTCAAAATGCTCGAGCAATTGCTCGGCAAGACCGCGCAAATCGAACGCCTCCCGCCGCAGACGGGCGACATGTTTGAAACCTGCGCCGACCTTACCCGCATCCAAGCGGCCATCGGATTTGCGCCCAAAGTTTCCCTCGAAGAAGGACTGGGCAAATTCGTCCAGTGGTTTCGTAGCTACTATGAACTTTAACCGCTAATTTTCGCTAATCACCGCTAATCGAAAACCATGCGGTGCGAGTCAGGATTAGCGGAAATTAGCGCCGATTAGCGATTCTCTTTTGCATGAAAACCATTCTCCTCCTCACCGCCTCGAATATCTTCATGACCTTGGCGTGGTATGGTCATTTGAAGTTCAAATTCCTCGAGGGCAAATCACTCTTCATCGTGATCCTCGTATCGTGGGGCATCGCGTTTTTTGAATACTGTCTGATGGTGCCGGCGAACCGTGGCGGCTACCTCAGCGGCGAGTTCACGGGCTACCAACTCAAAATCATCCAAGAGTGCATCACGCTCGCGGTGTTCGTGGTCTTCGCGTGGGTCGTGCTGAAAGAGAAACTCGCGTGGAACTACGCGGTGAGCTTCGCGCTGATCATGCTCGCGGTGTGGTTTGCCACGGCCTTCAAACCCGCGGTGCCGCCACCGACGCATTGAGCGGAATTTTCGGGAGTGCGTCGCGGTGGGTGGCGGACATGCTCACCTGAAGAAATTCACCCTGTGGACGGCCACACGTCGGCTTTACGTCTCAGCAATCCGCCATGAACGCTCTCCGTCACTCTCGCCTGTCCCGCTTAGTCCCTGCTCTGTGGCCACTCATCGCGCTATTCGGTGTCGCTTTGCGGGCGGGCGACCAGCCGCAATGGGGCCAGCGATGGACGCGCAACTTGGTTTCCGCCGAACGCGGGTTGCAGGAATCGTTTGATCCGGCCTCCGGCAAAAATATTCTCTGGACGGCCAAGCTCGGCACCGAGACGCATTCCACCCCGATCATCGCCGGCGGACGTGTTTACATCGGCACCAACAACGGCGAGCCGCGTGATCCGAAACATCAGGGCGATCGTGGCGTGTTGATGTGTTTCGACGAAAAAGACGGCCGTCTCCTCTGGCAACTCGTCGTGCCCAAGCGTGAGGAAGATCGTTACCACGACTGGCCCAAGAGCGGCATCTCGTCACCGGTCACGGTCGAGGGTGACCGTGTCTATATCGTGAGCAGTCGCGGGGAGGTGATGTGCCTCGATGTCCACGGGCTCGCGAATGGCAACGACGGCCCGTTTCGCGACGAACACGCCCACTACACGCCGCGCGGTGAGAACGCGCCCGCCGCACCCCTCCCCGCCCCCGGCCCACTCGATGCCGACATTCTGTGGAGCTTCGATCTCACCAAGGAAGCCGGCATCTGGTCCCACGACGGCGCGCACAGTTCGATTCTCATTCACGGTAATCATCTTTACCTCAACAGCGGCACCGGAGTGGACCACACCCACCGGAAAATCCGCACGCCCGACGCCCCCAGCCTCGTCGTCCTCGACAAACGCACCGGCCGCTACCTCGCGCGTGACGACGAATCCATCGCTCCGAATATTTTTCACTGCACGTGGTCGTCGCCGTCGCTCGCTGAGGTCAACGGTCGCCCGCTCGTTTTTTTCGCCGGCGGCAACGGCGTGGTCTACGCGTTCGAGCCGTTGGCCGAACACGTCGCCAGCGGAGGAAGCTCGGCCGCGACCGGTGCCAGTGCCCACACGGCACCGGTCGCGAAGTTAAAAAAAATATCGCAGTTCGATTTCGATCCAACCGGCCCGAAGACCGAGGTGCACCGCTTCACCACGAATCGCGCAGAAGGCCCCAGCAACATCTATGGCATGCCGGTCTTTCACGATGGACGACTCTACGTTGCGGGCGGCGGCGATCTTTTCTGGGGCAAAAACGAAGCCTGGCTCAAATGTATCGACGCGACGATGACGGGCGACATCACGCGCGACGGCCAGATCTGGAGTTACCCGCTGCAGAAACACGTGTTTGGCACGCCGGTGTGGCACGAGGGGTTGATCTACCTCGCGGATTGCGGGCGCACGTTTCATTGCGTCGACGCGGCCGCGGGCCGGGCCGTGTGGACTCACGAGATCAATGGCGAAGTCTGGGCCTCGCCACTGGTCGCCGACGGCAAGGTTTACCTCGGCACGCGCAGCGGTGCCTACTATGTCTTCACGACGGGGCGCGAGAAACGGTTGCTCAGCGAGAGCAAGCTGCCGCGGCCGATCAGTGCCACAACCACCGCGGCGAACGGCACGCTCTACGTTGCGACCATGACCCAGCTCTACGCGGTAAAAAACGGAGCGAAGTAAACGACCTCGTGTTCCGCATCCAAGCGTGTCCCGCTGTTGCACGTCACATTTTCGCCCCGAGGATTTCTCACCCGCAACGTCACTTCGATCTTATGAGCCAACCCACCATCGCCCAAAAAGCCCCCTATCCCGTCAACGTCCAAGCCGGCAAAACCTACCACTGGTGTTCGTGCGGCCTGAGCAAGAACCAGCCGATGTGCGACGGCTCCCACAAAGGCACCGGCTTCGCGCCCACGCCGTATACCGCGGAAAAAGACGGCACTGTCTATTTCTGTGGCTGCAAACACAGCGCCAATGGTGCGCTGTGCGACGGCGGTCACGCCAAACTCTGACGGTGACCGGTCGCAGTGCGACCGCGCGTCCGTTGGGCTCGTGATGGGCACGTTCATGCCTACTTCTTACTGTAGGCAGCCCCGCCACCACGCTTTCGTTCCTCGGAGGAATCCGCTTCGCTATCACCCAACCCTCACCGCCCCATGAAAAACTCGGTCTCGTTGTCCCGCCGCTCGTTTCTCCAAACTTCCGCCGCCGGCCTCGGTGCGCTCGCCCTACCCCAAATCCTGCCGTCGCGCGTCTACGGTGCGGCCCATCGCAAACTGAACGTCGCGGTCATCGGTTGCGGCAACCGCAGTCGACAGCTGATACCTTCCATTATTCAGGAGGGCGACAACATCGTCGCGCTCTGTGACGTGAATCAGAGCCAGATCGATCTCCGCCGCAGCGGCAATGTCGGTGGGAAAAAATCCGACGTCGTCGTCGCGGCCCTCGCCAAGGCGAAAATTTTCGAAGACTACCGCAAGCTCCTCGAGACCGAAAAATCCCTGGACGCGGTCATTATCTCGGCGGGCCAAAACTGGCACCTCGCCATGACGAAACTCGCGATGCAGGCCGGCAAACACGTTTTCTGCGAAAAACCGCTCGCCCACAGCGTCGGCGAAGCGCGGCAGATCGCATCGATGATGCCGGACTGCAAAGTCGTCACCCAGATCGGCACGCAGGGCGGCTCCACCGATACGTTTCGCCGCAGCATGGAAATCATTCAAGCGGGCGTGCTGGGCGAGATCCGCGAGGTGCATTGCTGGATGAACCGCTTTTTCCCGCCGAGCGAAATGATCGCCACGCAGGCCGATGCGATTCCGGCCGGATTGAACTGGGATTTCTGGTGCGGGCCTTCGCGGCTCCTGCCATTCAAGGAGCACTACCTCGGCGGGTGTCTGTTCTGGGGCCGCTGGTTCGAGTTTGGCGACGGCCATCTGGCCGACATGGGTGCCCATGCTCACAACCTGCCCCTGCGTGCGCTCAAGCTTGGGCCGCCCATTCGCATTGAGTCATTCTGCGGCGAGCCCGTCAAAGACAGTTACCCGTCCGCCACGCGTTTCCGCTGGGATTTCGCGGCGCGGGAGGGCTTTGCCCCGGTGAGTGTGTGGTGGCATGACGGCGCCGAGGCTGCGCCGCCCCCGGAGCTGACGCAGGATTTGGTCGCCACTTATAGCAAACTGCCGACCAACGGCGTGCTGTTCGTGGGCTCGAAGGGTGTTCTGCGCTCCGATGCTTGGGGCGTCGGCGGCGTGATGCGCCTGAAATCTGACACGAATCCAAAATGTCGCGGCGTGATGGAGCACGAAGCCGCGAAGCCGCTGCCAACCGTCTACCCGCGCGTCGGTGGCGAACACATGAGGGAGTTCCTCGACGCGTGTCGGGGTGGCCCGAAGACCTTTCAGGACTTCAACTACGCCGCTCGCGCCGCTGAGTTCGGCATGACGGGCATCGTGGCCCTCCGCACCGGCAAGCCCATCGATTGGGACAGCGCCAACATGAAGGCCCGTGGGTGTCCTGAAGCCGATCGGTTCATTCACCTGCCCGAGCGCAAGAAGTGGCTCGTGTAGCGCGGGAACTTTGCCCCCCCTCCCGCCGCGGCCGGCGATCGATGATCTGAAAAGGGCGTGATTCGGGTTAGAAGTGAAATGTGAACCGTTTCCCGCCTGCTCGCTAAGGCACTGCGGGAAGGTAGACTGCTGCCAACGCCCAACGTCGCGCCCAGCCCCGATCCCGGGGTCCACGGCACGGCGGCCCGCGCAGTCACAACCCTCCCAAGAGGTGCTACAATAATTACACATCCATATCTGGAGCACGGTCTCTCGATTCGGCACACGCGGTTGGGATAGCGGGCCCAATCGAATCCAACCAAAGCCCAGGCGGAAATCCGCCCCTTCCTCACGTTGTCCCGGGAAACGGGTGCCGGTGCGACCACCATCGGCCAATTGCTCGGGCCCTGCTGGATCGCGATCTGGGCAGCCAGGGCCACCATTGGGTCTTGCTCGACAAAGATTTACTAACCCACGCGCTGACACTCCACCGCCTGCCTGAGCGCCTCGCGGCGTTTCTGCCCGAAGACAGTATCTCCGAAACTAATGCCGTGATCGGTGAACTCGTCGGGCTACATCCGTCGCTCTGGACGCGTGAACACCAGATTGCCGAGGCCGTCCTCCAACTGGCACACGTCGGCCGCGTGATCTTCGTCGGTCGCGCCGCACATCTCATCACCCGCGATGTCCCTGGCGGCCTGCATATTCGGCTCGTCGCACCGCTGGAAGTTCGCGCAGAACGCATCGCCCGGCTGCTCAACTGCACGTCCGCGGCTGCCCTCACGCACTTGGAGCGGAACGATCTCGCGCGCCGCCGCTACGTGCGCACCCATTTCCAGCAGGACATCGACAATCCTTGCCTCTACGATCTCGTAATCAATACCGCCCGTTTTTCGCCGGAGGCCACCGCGCTCTTCATCGTCGCAGCACTGGAGGATCGGCTCCTCGGCTGAGCGGACCTGCGCCGGCTTCCGGCCCAACGGCGTCGGCTCCTTTCGGCTACTTCTTCTTCGCCTTGGGCGTCGGCTTCGGATCGAGATTGGCCGCCATGTCTGCGTCGGTGACCGTCGAAACGACTCCGCCGGCGGGCACTTCGAGTTTGGCGAGCCAGATGATCGCATTGAGGACGAGTTTGCGCTGATCCTCTTTCTGCCAGCTCGCGTGATGGTGCCCGCCGGTGAAACCGAAACCGCGGCTGCCGTTGGCATTTTCCGTCACCCACATGACGTGCTGCGGAGTCTTGTTCGCGACCAACTCGCGCACGGCAGGATTGCCCGAGTGCGCACCGTCCGGCCGGCTCATCGTGCTCGGTGGCGGCACATCTGAAAGAATCGGCGTCACGCCTTTCATCCCGGCGCGGAAGCGCATGTTAAAATACCACTCGTCGTTCGTCGTAAACGGTTTCACGCCGCGCGTGACAGCGTGCACCGGCAGCTGTCTAAAATTTCCATCCCAGTGCGGATTCACCGACCAATTGGTTTCGAAAGCGCCGCCGATCCAATCGAGCAACTCCGCCTGACCTTTGTCCTTGGTCGGCTCGACCGCGTAGTGAATCGCGCCCAAGCTCGCACCGCGTTTGATCTGGCGTCCCAACGTCGCGAGATGTTCGCCGACGAGGGCCGGGTGTTTCGCGCCACCGTCACTGTAGATCACGATCGCATCGGCGGCTTCGAGGACGGAATCGTCGTCCACCATCTTTCCGTCGATTTGCTTCGTCGGCCAGCCGCCGTCGTAGACGAAGACTTTGACGCCAGGAAAGCCCGTGAGGCATTTCTGAAACAGCAGGCAACCAGCCCGATGTTCGTGTGCACCCGGCGGGTGGCTGGGTTTGCCCGCAATGAGCACGATTTTTTTGTCGGCCGCAAAGGCGCCGAGCGGCAACACCAAGGCCGCGATGAGGGTGAGGGTTTGGAACAGTTTCATTGCGGCCTGATGGCTCTAGGGTTTCGAGTGAACGAGTTGGTCTGTTTATTTCAGCGCCTTGCGCAGGAACTTGATGCCGTTGACCGCGATGTTGTCGCGCTTCGGCTCGATCTTGCGCCAGATGGCGGCGGCACGAGCAATCACCTTCACGTCAGTCGTGAACGATTCGATGACCACGTCGCCCTTGTAGCCGATAGCTTTAAGCGCCTGCACAATTTCCGGCCAAGCGATGTGATCGCCGCCCGGAGTACCGCGGTCGCTGCCGCAAGCGTGGAAGTGACCGAGCAGCTTGCCGGCTTTCCGAATCGAAGCGGCCTGGTTCTTCTCCTCGATGTTCATGTGGAACGTATCGAGGTGGAGAAGCACCGCTTTGGACCCGATGGCCTTCACGAGCTTCAGGCCCTGGTCGCAGGTGTTGAGGAAATCGGTTTCGAAACGGTTGAGCGGCTCAATGCAGATGGTAATGCCCTTCGCCTCGGCGTGCTTCGCGAGGACTTTGAGGTTCTTCACGACGAGCGCCCACTCGATCTTCTGCTGGGCAGGTTCCACGGCGTCCGCTTTGCCGACCACGGAGTAGACCGGTCCGATGAGACGCGGGCAGCCCATGACGGCGGCTTGGTCGATTAGCGCGACACAGTAATCCATGGCCGCCTTTTGATCGGCGTCCGAGCCGCGGAAATCGCGTCCGGGCCCCATGCACGCACAGATGCTGCCGATGGCGAGACCGGCCTTCTCGGCCGCGACGCGAACCTTGACCGGATCAATGTGGCCGGGGTCTTCGACCGGAATTTCGACGGTTTCGAAGCCCCATTTTTTGAATTTCGCGAAGAGCGAGGTGCTCTTGGTCGTGAACGGAGACGCGTAAAGGAAGGAATTAAGGCCAATTCTCATGGGATGTTTTTGGAGGGTGACGGGAAACAAGACAGACCGTTAGAAACGAACCACCACCGCCACAGGCTCAAGCCTCAAACGCGACCAGCGACTGTTCTGCCTTGGTTGGAAGCGGTGTTTGGGTTGGTGAATCCTTGGCCGCAGCGGCGATTTCCGGCCGTCCCAACGCCGCCGCCACGGCCTCACATAAGCCATCAGGTCAGAAATTTTCAGTGATGCGCGATTTTTATCTTGATACGTGAGACATCATCTGTCTCATGTATCAATCATCCACCGCAACTCCTCATCAAATCCTGAACCTAAATCACCCATGTCCAAAGCAGCTCCCGCCAAAACCACTCCCGCCGCCACCTCCACCGCCGTGGTCGCACGTGAAAAAAACATCGACCTCGCGCTCTCCGCCATCACGAAACAGTTCGGCGAGGGCTCGATCATGCGCCTCGGTAGTAACCACAAGATGAAGGTCGAGACCCTGTCGACCGGCTCCCTCGCCATCGATCTTGCGCTCGGTGTCGGCGGTCTCCCTAAGGGCCGCATCATCGAGATCTACGGCCCGGAATCCTCCGGCAAAACCACCTTCTGTCTCAGCGTGATCGCCGAGGCCCAGAAAACTGGCGGTCTCGCCGCCTTTATCGACGTCGAACACGCCCTTGACCCGAAATACGCCAAGGTCGTCGGTGTAAAGCTCGACGATCTCCTCGTTTCCCAGCCCGACTCCGGCGAAGACGCGCTCAATATCATGGAGACACTCATCCGCTCCAATTCCATCGACGTCATCGTCCTCGATTCCGTCGCCGCGCTCATCACCAAGGCCGAACTCGACGGCCAGATGGGCGACATGACGATGGGTAGCCAGGCCCGCCTCATGTCCCAAGCCATGCGCCGCCTCACCGCCGTCGTGAGCAAGACGAACTGCGTGTGTATTTTCACCAATCAGATCCGCGAAAAAATTGGTGTGATGTTCGGCAGCCCGGAGACCACCTCCGGCGGACGCGCCCTGAAGTTTTTCTCCTCTGTCCGTATCGACATCCGCCGCAAGGACCAGATCAAGACGCCCGAAGGCAAAGTCATCGGCAACCGCACGAAGATCAAAATTGTGAAGAACAAGATCGCCCCGCCGTTCACCGAGGTGGAATTCGACATCATGTATGACGAGGGCATTTCGAAGATGGGCTCGCTCATTGATCTCGGCATCGAGCACAAGATTCTCGAAAAGAAAGGCGCGTGGATCGCCTACGAAGGCGCGCTCGTCGGCCAAGGCCGCGACGCCGCGAAAGCCGCACTCAAGGAAAAGCCCGAACTCGCGGAGAAAATCGGCAAGGCCATCCTCGAAAAAGTGACGATCAAACCGGGCGAGCCCGTTATCGGCGAAAGCTAATTGGCGCGCGGTCACCCTGGACGCCTTCGGCACCAAGCGTCCTTGTTTCTCAGCCGCATCGGGCTCCGGCCGCTGCGGTTTTTCTTTTTCTACATGGGTGCGACTTCGCGGATCGCGGATAGGACTGCATCAATTTCAGTCTATCTCGCTTCGCCTGATCTCCTGTCGTTTGCGCGTTGCCGGGTTGGGTGTGTTTGGGTTTCATCCCCTACTTCCGCCATGCCAGCCGCAGCCAATCTCACCTTCGCTTCGTCCTCTCGGCCGGATGGCGCCAACCGCGAACCTGTTTTTCACGTGCGTGGCCTCGCCCGCGTCTACGGCGAAGGCACGGCGGCGGTCACCGCCTTACGAGGCGTGGATTTCGATTTCTTTCGCGGGGAACTTGTCGTCCTGCTCGGCGCGTCCGGTAGCGGAAAATCCACGCTCCTGAATCAACTCGGCGGTCTCGATTCGCCGACCAACGGCACCCTCCTCTACCGCGGCTGGAATCTTGGCACCGCCGATGAACCCGGCCTAACCCAATTTCGCCGCGATGCCGTCGGCTTCGTGTTTCAGGCTTACAACCTCATTCCCAGTCTCACGGCGCGCGAAAACGTCGCGCTCATCACCGAAATTTGCCGTGATCCCATGACTCCCGAAGAGGCCCTCGAACTGGTTGACCTCGGTCCGCGTCTGGACCACTTCCCGGCCCAGCTTTCCGGTGGTGAACAACAACGCGTGGCCATCGCCCGTGCCATTGCGAAGCGCCCCGCGGTTCTGCTGTGCGATGAGCCCACCGGCGCGCTCGACGTGCATACTGGCATTACCGTGCTTGAAGCCATTGAACGCATCAATCGCGATCTCGGCACGCTCGCCGTCATCATCACGCACAACGCCATTCTCGCCGATATGGCCGACCGCGTCTTCACCCTTTCGGATGGCAGGATAGTGAATGCCCGCACCAATCCGCAGCGTGGTTCCGTCCGCGATCTCGCTTGGTGATAGGCTCCTGCGATGAATCGTTCTCGTTCCTCGTTCTCATTCTCTTGCTCCCGGTTTTTCACGCGACCGAGCCGTCGGGCCGCCTGGATCCACTCCAGGATAACGAGAACGATTAGGAGAACGAAGAACGATTTCCGGCCATGAGCCTCCTCGACCGTAAACTTCTTCGCGATCTCATCGCGTTGAAATCTCAGGCGCTCGCCGTCGCTCTCGTGATGGCCTGCGGTCTCGCCATGATGGTGACCACGCGGTCGCTCATCCTCTCCCTCGATTCGACCCGCGACGCCTACTACAGCGAACACCGTTTCACCGACATCTTCGCTCGACTGAAACGTGCACCCCATGCCGTGCACGAACAACTCGCTGCCATCCCTGGCGTCGCCGCAGTGCAAACGGGTATCGCCGTTCAGGTGACACTGGACGTCCCCGGTCTCCCCGAGCCGGCCGTCGGCCTCATCAACTCGCTCCCGGAACGCGGCGAGCCGGTGCTCAATCGTCCCTACGTGCGCGCCGGCCGCCTCCCGCTCGGCCGCACCACGCGGGGCGAGATCGCCGTGGGTGAAGCGTTCGCGGAGGCGCATGGGCTCAAACCCGGTGGCTCAATTTCTGCAATTCTCAACGGCACGAAGCAGGCCTTCCGCCTTTCCGGCATCGTGCTTTCTCCAGAATTTGTCTTCGAAGCGCCGCCCGGTGCCGCGCTCCCCGACAACAAGACCTACGGTGTATTCTGGATGCCCTACAAAGAGCTCGCGACCGCCTTCCAACTCTACGGAGCCTTCAACAATGTCGCCATTACCCTCGCCCCCGGCGCGTCGGAAGGCGAAGTGATTGCGGCTGTAAATCGTGTGCTCGCACCGTACGGAGCCCGCGGTGCCTACGGGCGCTCCAACCATCCGTCGCATCGGCGCGTCGACGATGAAATCCGGGTGCTGCAAGGCCTGTCGGTCGCGTTCCCTTTGGTCTTTCTCAGCGTTGCCGCATTCATGACGAATTCAGTGATGAGCCGACAGATCGCACTCCAACGTGAACAAATTGCGATGCTCAAGGCGTGCGGATTTAGCAACCGCCAGGTCGGTGCCCACTATTTCAAATTCTCCTTCGCGATCGTGATTGTGGGCGTGCTGTTCGGTGCCATCGGGGGCATCTATCTCGGGCACCGGCTCGTGGAAATGTATCATTTGTTTTTCCGCTTTCCCCAACTGGACTTCGTGCTCGACGCTCGCGTGCTGGTGAGCGCTTCCGCCGTCAGCGCGCTCGCCGCCTTCGCCGGGGTGGCCGGGGCGGTGCATCGCGCGGTGCGCCTGCCGCCCGCTGAAGCGATGCGGCCCGAGGCCCCGGCGAGTTTCCGCCCCGCGCTCTTGGAACGTATCGGTGGTGGGCGGTGGTTCAGCGCCTCGTTTCGCATGGCACTCCGCAACATCGAGCGCCGCCCCATCCGCAGCGGTCTCACGTGCCTCGCGCTCGCGCTCGCGACCGGGATTCTCATCGTGCCGAATTCGTTTCGCGACGGGATCGCCTACGTGATCGATTTCCAATGGGACATCGTGCAACGGCAGACCGTGACGCTCACCCTCGTCGAACCAGGTCCCGCCCGGGCCATTGCCGATTTCCGGCACCTGCCGGGCGTCGAACTCGCCGAGCCGTTTCGCTACGTGCCCATCGAACTTCGCGCCGGGCCGATCTCCCGGCGGTTGACTCTCCAGGGCCTACCCGAGCGTGGAACACTCAGCCGCGTGATCGACGCGGAGCCCCGCCAACTCACCTTGCCCGCGCGCGGCATCGTCATCTCGAGCAAACTGGCCGACATCCTTCAGGTGCGACCGGGCGACGAAGTAATTGCGAAAGTCCTGGAAGGTCATGAGCGCGAACTCGCCGTTCCCGTCGTCGGTCTCGCCGAAGATTTCGCGGGCATGGCCGCCTACATGGAACTGCATGCTTTAAACCGTCTGCTCCTTGAGGGCGATCGCATCAGTGGCGCACACCTCGTCGTCAACGCGAGTCGCTGGAGCGATTTTTTGCACGCGGTGAAGAACACGCCGCGCGCCGCGGGGTGCGTGATCAAGAATTCAATACGTGACGGTTTTCGCAAAACGACCGGGGAGAGCATCGGACTGCTCCAGAAAATGTATATGATGTTCGCGATCATCGTGGCCTTCGGGATTATTTATAACAGCGCCCGCATCTCGCTCTCCGAGCGCGCGCGTGAACTCGCCACCCTGCGTGTGCTCGGCTTCAGCCGCGGCGAGGTTGGAGCTGTGCTCGTGGGCGAACTCGTGCTGCTCACCGTGGTGGCCTTGCCGCTCGGGCTGGTGATCGGCTCCGGTTTCGCGCAGGGCATTCTCTCTTCCGTGAACACCGAAACCGTGCGCTTGCCGCTCGTGCTGACCGCCGACAACTACGCTTTTGCGATCCTTGTCGTCGCGGTGGCTTCCGCGTTGTCCGCCTGGTTTGCGGCCCGCAAGCTCGCGGATATTAATCTGGTGAGCGCCCTCAAAGCGCTCGATTAGCGCCCTCGTTTTCTGCCATGAACCAAGCTCCCCTGCCCTCACTTGCTGCCAAAAAAAATGCCGCGCCGGCCTGGCGTCGCCGCCTGCCGTTGCTGGGCCTCGTGCTGCTGGTTGCATTGATCGCCGGCGGGCTCTGGCCGCGGGCCGTGCCCGTCGAGGCGGGCAGCGTTTCCCGTGGGCCACTTATTGTCACGGTCGACGAAGAAGGCATGACCCGGGTGAAGCATCGCTACGTCGTGTCGGCCCCGGTGGCGGGCCAGCTGCGGCGGATCGACTGGAAGGCCGGGGCCGTGGTCGAAGCCGGGAAAACCGTTCTCGCCACGCTTGAAACGAGCGGTGCTGACTTTCTGGATGCACGCAGCCAGGCGCAGGCGCAGGCCCGCGTGCGCACGGCAGAAGCAGCACGTGATGCCGCGCGATCCCAGCGGGCACGGGCCGCCGCCGCCGCCAAATTGTTTTCGTCCGACCTCGCAAGGCTCAAGCAGCTCTTTACTCAAAAAGTGCTTTCCGCTCAGGAATTTGACGCCGCAGAGATGCGTGCGACGACCACGCTGCAGGACGAACGCGGGGCCGAGTTTGCGTTGAAAGTGGCGGAGTTCGAACTTGAGCAAGCCCAAGCGATTCTCTCGCGCGGGAAGAGCAGCGGCCGCGACGGCGCCGAGCCCCTCGCGATTACTTCCGCCGTGAGCGGACGCATCCTACGCGTCCTGCAAGAAAGTGCGCGCGTGGTGCCCGGAGGTTTTCCTTTGCTTGAAGTGGGCGACCCGACGGATCTCGAGATCCGCATCGAAGTGCTCTCACGCGACGGCGTGGCGATCAAGCCCGGTGCACGCGTAATGCTGGAGCAGTGGGGCGGCGCTGAATCTCTGGCGGCCCGAGTGCGACATGTGGAGCCGTCGGGATTCACGAAGATTTCCGCGCTCGGCGTCGAAGAACAACGCGTTTACGTGATCGCTGATTTTACGGACCCACTCGAAAAGCGGCTTACCCTCGCTGACAACTATCGGGTGGAGGCGAGGATCGTGATCTGGGAAAATACCGCTGCGCTACGCGCACCTGCGGGTGCGCTGTTTCAGCGCGCAGGTATCTGGCAGTCATTTGTGGTAGACGGAGGCCGGTCCAACCTGCGCACGGTAATGGTTGGCCGCAGCAACGGTGTTCAAACCGAGATCGTCGAAGGATTGAGCGAGGGCGCGCAGGTCATTGTTTATCCGGGCGATAAAGTTTCCAACGGTATGCGGGTGGCACCGCTGAGTGTTACAGCCCGTTGAGCACCAATTGGTCCCCGCCGGCGGCTAACACGTTGCGACCAACTGCAGGCTGTCGGACTTAGGCCGGCGAAGGCATTTGCAGCTCAATATTTAATCTTTTTGAAAGATATTTTCGCGATTATCGCATTGTGGACGCCTTTAATTTCTAAGTCCGACAGGCTGCTAGTCTAGGGTAGTGTCGGCGGTGCACGCACGTTTGACTTGGTGCACGCCCCCGCGAAGCGTGGCCGCCCGTTCCATGCCACGCTCCACCGACACCATTGCCGCCCTGGCCACCCCATCGGGGACCTCTGCCATTGCGGTTGTTCGTGTTAGCGGTCCGGATACGTCACAATTGTGCGCCGCGATCTTCGGCCTCACTCCCCGGCCCCGCTTCGCGACCCACACCGACTACCGGGACCGCTCGGGCAAACTGTTGGACGATGTACTGTTCACGTTTTTCCAAAGCCCGCGCTCCTACACCGGCGAAGACTCCTTGGAAGTTTCGTCGCATGGCAATCCCCTCATCGCCCAAATGATTCTGGAGGATTTGTTCGCGCGCGGCTGTCGTCCCGCAGCGCCCGGTGAATTTACGCAACGGGCTTTTATGAACGGTCAAATGGACCTGAGCCAGGCCGAGGCGGTGATGGATTTGATCCATGCACGTAGCGAACGAGCCCTGGCCGCCGCCAATCAGCTGCTGCGCGGCTCACTCGGACGCCAAATGAAGGCGCTTATAGATCGTTTATTGCAGGTATTGGCCCGCGTGGAGGCATATATCGACTTCCCGGACGAGGATTTGCCGCCGGAAGACCGCTCTATCCTAGCCCAGGAGCTCACGCTCCTCACCCGCGAGACCGATCGCCTCTTGGCAACTAGCCACTACGGCGAGTTACTCCGCGATGGGATCAAGACGATCATCGTCGGGGCGCCCAACGTCGGCAAAAGCAGCCTGCTCAACCGATTGGTCGGCCACGAGCGCGCCCTCGTCAGCCCTGAACCAGGCACCACCCGAGATTTTATCGAAGAGCGATTGATCGTTGGGCCGCACTGTTTGCGGATCATTGATACGGCAGGACTCAACCCGTCCCCTGCCCCCTTGGAGAGACTTGGCATGGACAAGACGCTCGAGCGCGCGAACGAGGCTGACCTTTTTCTTTTGGTCTGCGATGTTACCCAACCTCCACCTCCGGCACTTCCCCTTGAAGTCACGAAGAACTTGACCTCTCATAATTCTATAATTATCCTTAACAAGAGCGACTTAGGAAATATTAAACCGACACTTTTACTTCCTGCCGATATCCCCGTTCGCCATGTTTCAGCGCTCACGGGAGAGGGCATCGAGGCGCTAATCGCCGAAATCATTCGGCGCGCAGATTCCTTTCAACAGCAGGTCGGAACCGAGGCGATTGCAATCAATGCGCGGCATGCCGATGCGCTGGGTCGAGCCCAGCAATGCCTGCTTGAAGCCCAAGCAAAGCTCGCGACGCACGAGCCGGTCGAACTCCTCGCAAGCGATCTTCGTGGCGTGTTGGAGGCCTATGGGTCCATCGCCGGCAAGGTAGACAACGAGCGCATGCTCGATGCCTTGTTTTCGACTTTTTGCGTCGGCAAATAGGACGCTACTCCCTGGTCGACCGATCTCAACGTCCCCTGCCCTATTGACTCCCCCGATGTTTCAAAACGGAACCCGCCATGATGTGATTGTTTGCGGTGCCGGCCACGCCGGTGTCGAGGCGGCGATGGCCGCGGCGCGCATGGGCGCATCCACCCTTCTCCTGACCGGAAATATCGATACAATCGCCCAGATGAGCTGCAATCCAGCAATTGGTGGTTTAGCAAAAGGACAGATGGTCCGTGAAATCGACGCGCTGGGCGGAGAGATGGCCATTAATACCGATGTTACTGGCATTCAATTTCGACTCTTGAACGAATCCAAAGGCCCCGCAGTGCAATCGCCGCGCGCCCAATGCGACAAGAAGGCCTACCAGTTCCGCCTCAAGCACACCCTAGAGCTTCAGCCCAATCTGGAAATCTTCCAAGCGACTGTCACCGGGTTGGTCTTTGAGCACGGCAAGGTTGTCGGCTGCCGCACCAATCTCGATATTGAGTTCCGCGGCCGCACGGTCGTCGTGACCACGGGCACATTTCTACGCGGCCTCATGCATATCGGCCAAAACAAGAACGAAGGCGGCCGCTTGGGAGATTTCAGCGCCAAGACACTCTCGGCCAGTTTTACCGAGGCCGGAATTGAACTACGGCGCCTAAAAACTGGCACGCCGCCCAGGTTGCTAGGCCGGAGTCTTGATTTCTCGAAGATGACGGAGCAGAAAGGTGACACCACGCCGACGCACTTTGCGTTCCACGACACCCGCGATCCCTCGGATTTGTTCCACGTGGAACAAACCGGCGAACGGCGCCTCGGCTGGGCCCCCGGTTGTGAACAAGTTTCGTGCTGGATGACCTACACCACGCCCGAGACCGCGCAGCTCGTGCGTGACAACCTTCACCTGTCTGCCATGTATAGCGGTGAGATAGAGGGCGTCGGACCAAGGTATTGCCCAAGTATTGAGGACAAATTTGTGCGCTTCGCGGACAAACCCCGGCACCTGCTTTTTCTCGAACCAGAGGGTAGGGCGACCAACGAATTTTATGTGAATGGTTTGTCAACAAGTCTGCCGTTCGAGATTCAGCGCCAAATGGTGCATAGCATTCCCGGCCTCGAACGGGCGCACCTGCTCCGCCCGGCCTATGCCGTGGAATATGATTTTGCGCCGCCGACGCAGCTTTTCGCTTCCCTCGAATCCAAGAAGGTCGAAAACCTGTTCTTTGCCGGTCAGATCAACGGCACCTCAGGCTATGAAGAAGCCGCCGCCCAAGGTCTCGTGGCCGGCGTAAACGCGGTCAACAAGGTGAGGGGAGGGGCCCCGCTAATTTTGCAAAGGCATGAAGCTTACATCGGCGTGCTGATCGACGACCTCGTCACCAAGGGCACGGACGAACCCTACCGCATGTTCACGAGTCGCGCCGAACATCGCCTTCTGTTCAATCACGGCAGCGCGGAAGGACGCCTCCTGCACCACGCTCGCGCCCAATCCTTGCTCTCATCGAGTCGCATCAAACGCATCGAACAAAAACTCGCAGACATTTCCTACTGGGTCGAATTCCTCGAAAAAAACCGCACCCACGGTGGTACTTGGGGTGAAGCCATTCGCCGCGACCGCCAAGCCGCTTCCTTACCCGAAGTGTTTCTGAAAGCACCCGCCGCCATTCGAGAAGAAGTCATTTATCGCGTTGGTTACCAGGGTTATCTCGCCCGGGAACAACGCCACGTCGAAAAACTCTCCCACATCGATAAAATTCGAATTCCGACTAATATTAACTACATGACTGTTAGCGGCTTGCGCCGAGAGAGCGCGTTGAAGCTCACCGAGATCAAACCCATGACACTAGGCCAAGCCAGCCGAATAAGTGGCGTAAATCCCTCTGACATAGGGATTTTAATGATCCTCATCCAAGCGGGCAGGGCAGGGGAGTGAGCGCTTGATCGTCTCGTCATTCTACCCCGCCAATACTCTCCTTCTGCCCGTGGAAAATCCCTCCCGCACCGCCGAATACCTTGAACGGATGGAAGCACGTCGCCGCAGTTTGCGCGCCCGACAGGCTCAAATCCTCCCACCCCAAGCCCGGTTCACTTGGGAAATAGGCAGCGGCCATGGCCATTTCCTAACCGCCTATGCCCAAAGCCACCCGACCGAACTGTGCATCGGCATCGACATTATCGGCGAACGGGTCGAACGGGCCCTCCGGAAACGCGACCGGGCCAGCCTCGCAAATCTCCACTTTATTCATGCCGAGGCCCGACTGTTCCAAGAAACCCTACCCGCTGACGCCACGTTTTCCCGACTTTTTATTCTTTTTCCCGACCCGTGGCCCAAACTCCGCCACCACAAGCATCGCATCATGCAGCCTGATTTCCTCGCCGCCGTGGCCGCGAGGGCAGGGGCGGGCGCGCGACTCTACTTCCGCACCGATTTCACACCCTATTACGACGATACCAAG
This sequence comes from Opitutus sp. GAS368, assembly GCA_945871085.1. Classification (GTDB taxonomy): domain Bacteria; phylum Verrucomicrobiota; class Verrucomicrobiia; order Opitutales; family Opitutaceae; genus GAS368. The sequence continues at coordinate 19,127 of CAMBVX010000031.1, forward strand.
GCGGTACTGAGCTCTCATCCGAACTGGGATATCTTATCCGACGGATCCGAACCGTGGCCCTTTGAACACGAGACGGTTTTCCAAGCCCGCGCGCCGAGCTACCACTCCCTCATTGCGCGTCCCAAACAACCAACTACCACCCCACCGAACCCACTGGGCGAGCCACTCGACACCTTGCCATAAGGCCGACGCCGGGAAAATCCGTCTCGGCTAATTTGTCACGCCCACCTGAACACGCGGCATTTCCGGGGTTGACGAAGCTCAGCGCCGTAGCCTTTGCTCTCGCCTTTCTTTCGGTCCAAACCGTTCTACGCCGCATGTCACGAGGCACAAAACTCGCCACTCTTCTCGCACCACTCGCTCTTACCGTCACCGCATTCGCGGAGGGAGTAGCGCCCAGCGCGGCTAAACTCGTCGATTTTGGCGGAGGCTGGGCCATCACTAACAGTATGTTCACGGGCTGGATGGTTTCAGCTCTGCTTGTGACGCTGGTGCTCTCTCTCGTCGGCAAACCAACCATTCTCCCCTCGAAAGGACAGGCCGTGATCGAGTCTCTGATCGAAGCCCTGCGCGACCTCTTCGAGCCCATTGTTGGCAAGAAAGCTTTCCCTTTGGCGTTTCCCATTTTGGTCACCTTTTTTATTTTCATCCTCTTTCACAATTGGATGGGGCTTATTCCGGGTGTCGGGACCATGGGGTGGGGGACAACAGACGCGACAGGCCACTTCCATCTGACCCGCCCACTAATCCGCCCTCACAACTCAGACTTCAACGGCACCATTGCGCTCGCCCTGATTTCGTTCGGCGCATGGGCCATCATTGTTTTCAAAATCGCGGGCACGAAACTAATCCTTTGGGACCTCTTCGGCAACAAGGCTGATAAAAAAGAAACCCCCGGCTGGCTCTATCCCATTCTCGCCCTCGTGTTTCTCATCGTCGGATTTATCGAAGTCTTCTCGATCGCTATCCGTCCCTTTACCCTTTCTGTGCGCCTTTTCGGCAACGTCTTCGGGGGCGAAAACCTGCTCCACGGCACCAGCTTCCTTTTCATATTCTATTTTATGGAATTACTCGTCGGCCTCATTCAGGCCCTCGTGTTCACCCTCCTGACCTCCGTTTATATCGGGCTACTCTGTAACCATGGGGACGACCACGACGAACAGGCGCACGATGACAAGGCCGGCCACGCTGCCGAAGCGCACCACTAAACCCTCTCCCGTCGGGAGCGTGCTTCGCGTGCGCACGACGGAAATCCAACAACACAGAAACACACCCACATGCTCAACATCCTCGCTGAAATTCAAGGCAACATCGCCAGCGCATTCGGTCTCCTCGGAGCCGCCATCGGCGTCGGTCTCATCGGCCAAAAGGCTGCCGAAGCCGTCGGTCGCAATCCTGCCGCTTCGGGCAAGATCCTCGTTCAAGCCATCATCGGTATGGCCCTCGCCGAAGGTCTCGGCATCCTCGCGCTGTTCCTCGCCAAATAATCGCCCGTCTTCTGCACCGGCGGCGCGGCTCTGTCCGCGTCGCCATTCCCTTTCTCGCCTTCTTGCCATGACGCTGCCCCTCTTCCTCGCCGCCGCCGTCGAAACCCAATCCGCCAAACCGGGTCTCTCGGAGACGTTCGGCCTCGATGTAAAGTATGTCGTCATCCAGGCGATCAGCTTCCTCATCGTCCTCGCCGTCCTCTACAAATTCGGCATCAAGCCCACCATCGCAGCCATGGATGAGCGCGCCGTCAAAATCGGTGCCGGCCTCAAATACGCCGAAGAGATGCAGGCCAAACTCGCCGCCGCCCAGCAAGAGAGCGCGGCACTCGTCAAAAAATCCCAAGTCGAGGCCACCCGCATTATCGAAGACGCCCGCAAATCCGCCAAAGACTTCACCGACAAGCAGACTCAAGAAGCGTCCGCCCGCGCCACTGACATCCTCACCAAGGCCCAGCAGGCCATCGAGCTCGAACACAAGAAAATGCTCGCCGACGCCCGCTCGGAAATTGCCCGCCTCGTCGTCACAACCACCGAACGCGTCCTCGCCAAGAAACTCACCGACGCCGACCGCGCCTCCTACAACGACGCCGCATCCCGCGAACTCACAAGCGTCTAATTCGGGCTCTCCGCTCTCGACTCTTAGCAACCCGCCATGGCCTCCGGCAAAAAACAAATCCAGCTCCTCGCGCGCCAGTTTTTTAAACTGAGCATCGTTGACGGTGCTCTGTCCACTGACCGCGTGGCTGGCGTCTTGGAGTATATTGAGAAGCACCGCCCGGCTAATACGCTCGCGGTGCTCAAGGCCTACCAACGCCTCGTAGCGACCGAATTCGCCCGCGGCCAGGCCGTCGTGGAACATGCCGGTTCCGTGAGCGACGCCACCATCGCCGCCATCACCGCCGCGATGGCGAAGAAATACTCCCGCAAGATCACTGCGACCACCCAGCCGAACGCCACGCTCCTCGCGGGCCTTCGCGTCCGCGTGGGCGACGACACCTACGAGTCGTCCGTGGCCGGCCAACTCGCCGCCCTCGCCGCCGCCGTCTAATTCGACTCTCAAAACTCAGCTCTCAACTCACAACTTTTCCTACCCGCGATGAGCACCGTCCTCGACCAAATCGAACAGCAGATTGCCAAGCTTTCCAGCAAGGCCGTCAAAAAGAACACCGGCAAAATCCGCACCGTCGCCGACGGCGTCGCCAAAATCGACGGCCTCTCCGAGGTGATGTATAACGAGATGGTGCAGTTCCCCGGCGGTGCCATTGGCATCGCGCTCAATCTCGAAGAAGATGAAGTTGGCTGCGTCGTCCTCGGCGACGTCTCCCTCCTCAAAGAAGGCGACGAAGTCCAGACCACTGGCAAGCTCCTCTCCGTTCCCGTGGGCAAAGCCCTTCTCGGCCGCGCGGTCGATGCGCTCGGCAACCCCGTCGACGGAAAAGGCCCCATCGCCTCCACCGAATATTATCCCGTCGAGAAAATTGCGCCCGGCATCATGGCGCGCAAATCCGTCAACCAGCCCCTCTTCACCGGCATCATGGCCATCGACTCCATGATCCCGATCGGTCGCGGTCAGCGCGAACTCATCATCGGCGACCGCGGCACCGGCAAGACCACGATCTGCATCGATACGATCATCAATCAGGCCAAGATCAATAAGGTCGGCATCGCCAGCAAAGATCCGAAATTCCGCCCCGTCTATTCCATCTACGTCGCGGTCGGTCAGAAAAATTCTAACATCGTCCGCACCATGTCGGCTCTCGAAGCAGCCGGCGCGCTCGAATACTCCATCATCGTCTGCGCTCCCGCCGCCGACAACCCCGCCAACCAATACCTCGCTCCGTTCTCCGGCGCCGCAATGGGCGAGTGGTTCATGGAAAATGGCATGGACGCCCTCATCGTCTACGACGATCTCTCCAAACACGCCGTCGCCTACCGCCAGATCTCACTCATTTTGAAACGTCCCTCCGGTCGCGAAGCGTATCCTGGCGACGTCTTCTATCTGCACTCACGTTTGCTCGAACGCGCCGCACGTCTCGACGGTAAGGGCTCGCTCACCGCGCTCCCCATCATCGAGACCCAAGCCGGCGACGTATCCGCCTACATCCCGACAAACGTCATCTCAATCACCGACGGCCAGATCTTCCTTGAGACCGACCTATTTAACCAAGGTATCCGTCCCGCTGTTTCAGTCGGCCTCTCGGTTTCCCGCGTCGGATCATCCGCGCAAATCAAGGCCACGAAACAAGTCGGCGGAAAACTCAAGGGCGAGCTCGCCCAGTTCCGCGAACTCGCCGCCTTCGCGCAATTCGGCTCCGACCTCGACGCCAAAACCAAGGCCCAGCTCGAACGCGGTGCCCGCATCGTCGAACTCTTCAAACAACCCGCCCTCAGCCCCGCGCCCATCGAACTCCAGGTCGCCGTCCTCTTCGCGATGCAGAAAAATTTCTTCGACGCCATCGACACAAAGAAAACCGTCGCCGCTGCCGCTTCGTTGAAAGAATTTTTCACCACCCGCAAGGATCCCCTTCTCACGGAAATCCGCACCAAGGCCGCTCTCGACAAAGATCTCGAAGCCAAGCTTCAAGCCGCCTGCGACGAGTGGAAGCCCACCTTCGCCGCCTGAACTAAATACGATGGATGATGGATGATCGATGATTTCCCCGAACTCTGCCCGCGCACTCGGAAAATCATAGATCGTAAATCATAAATCATAAATAATCCTCCATGGCTTCCACCCGCGACATTCGCCGCCGCATCAAGTCGGTCAAGAACACCCGCCAGATCACCAAGGCGATGGAGTTGGTGGCTGCCTCTAAGATGAAGAAGGCCCAAGCCGCCGCGCTCGCCGGCCGCCCCTACGCCGAACTCATGGCGAAAATGCTCGGCGCTATCGCCGACCGCGTCGAGGAAGCCCAACACCCGTTCCTCGCCAAACGCGAAATCCGCACCCGCGGTATCATCTTAATCACTTCAGATAAGGGACTCTGCGGCCCGTTAAATTCCAACGTCCTTAAAGTCGTCACCGATATCAAGTCACCCGCAAAATACGCCGTCATCGGCCGCAAGGGCACGCAATTCATCGCCCGAACGCACCGCGATTTGCTCGCTGACTTCCCCGCGAATGATCGCACCTCGTTTGCCGACATCAAGGTCGTCGCCGAATTCATGGTGAAGCAGTTCCTCGAAGGCGTCGTAGACACCGTCGAAGTCATCTGGCCGCGCTTCCGCAATACCCTCGTCCAAGCCCCCACCGTCATGACGCTCCTCCCGCTCACCAGCGTGAAGGATGTCATCGCCGATCTGCGCTCCGACGCGGGCCTCGAAGCGACGACCACCGCTGCCGCCAAGACTGCCCAGAACCAAATGCTCTTCGAGCCCGATGCCGCGAGCGTCCTCGAGGCCATTCTCCCGCTCTACATCAACCGTGAACTCTTTCAGCACGCAATCGACGCCAAAGCCTCCGAGCACAGTGCCCGCATGGTCGCTATGAAGACCGCCAAGGATAACGCCACGAAACTCCTCGGTGAGCTCACCCTCGAATACAACAAGGCCCGTCAGGCCGGCATCACGCAGGAAATCCTCGAAATCGCCGCCGCCCAGTTCGCCGCCTAATTTTTAACCATCCCCTCGCGCCTCCCTTTCCCTCGACCCTTTCTCACATGAGCAACACCGGTAAAATCGTCCAAGTCATCGGCCCCGTCGTTGACGTCCAGTTCGCGGAAAACGCCATCCCGCCCATCTATCAGGCGCTCACCATCGACTTCACCGTCAATGGCAAGAAGGAGAATCTCACCCTCGAGATCCAGCAGCACCTCGGCGGCGGCGTCGCCCGCGCCATCGCGATGTCTTCCTCCGAAGGTCTCGTCCGTGGTATGCCCGTCGTCGATACCGGCGCGCCCATCTCCGTTCCGGTGGGCAACGGCGTCCTCGGCCGCATCTTCGACGTCACCGGTAACCCCGTGGACGGCAAAGGCCCGGTGAAATTTGAAAAACGCTATCCGATTCACCGCCCGTCTCCCACGCTGACCGAGCAAAACACCAAAGCCGAAATCCTCGAGACCGGCATCAAGGTCATCGATCTCATTTGCCCTTTCATCAAGGGCGGAAAAGCCGGTGCCTTCGGTGGTGCCGGCGTCGGCAAGACCGTCGTCATCCTCGAACTCATCAACAACATCGCGAAAGCCCACGGCGGCATGTCTGTCTTCGCCGGTGTCGGTGAACGTTCCCGTGAGGGCAACGACCTTTACCACGAAATGTCCGAAGCCGGTGTGATCGACCAAAAGGATCTCAGCAAATCCAAGGTCGCGCTCGTGTTCGGCCAGATGAACGAGCCCCCGGGTGCCCGTATGCGCGTCGCCCTTTCGGCGCTCGCGATGACCGAATATTTCCGCGACGAGATGAACCAGGACGTGCTCCTCTTCATCGACAATATTTTCCGCTTCTCGCAAGCCGGCTCCGAGGTATCCGCACTTCTAGGACGTTCTCCGTCGGCCGTCGGTTATCAGCCTACACTCTCGAACGAGATGGGCCTCCTCCAAGAGCGCATCACCTCCACGAAGAAAGGTTCCATCACTTCCGTGCAGGCCGTCTACGTGCCCGCCGACGATCTCACCGATCCCGCGCCCGCGAACACTTTCGCCCACTTGGACTCCACCATCGTGTTGGAACGTTCCATCGCTGAGCTCGGCATCTATCCTGCCGTCGACCCGCTCGCGTCCGTCTCGAAAGCCCTCCAAGCCGACATCGTGGGCGAAGAGCACTACAAAGTCGCCCGCGAAGTGCAGCGCGTCCTCCAACGCTACAAAGATCTTCAAGACATCATCGCCATTCTCGGTCTCGATGAGCTTTCCCCGGACGACAAACAAACCGTTTACCGCGCGCGCAAGATCCAGCGCCTCCTCTCGCAACCTTTCGCGGTTGCCGAAGTGTTCACCGGCACGCCCGGCAAATACGTTCCGGTCAAAGAAACCGTCCGCGGCTTCAAAATGATCCTCGATGGCGAACTCGATCACATCGCCGAAGGCGATTTCTACATGAAGGGTGGCATCGACGAAGTGATCGCAGCCGCCGGCAAAAAATAATCGGCCATGGCCCTCACGCTCGAAATCGTCACGCCCGAGGCCCGGGTCTTTTCCGATACCATCGATACCGTCGTCATCCCGACGACCACCGGTGAAGTCGGCATCCTCCCCGGCCACATTCCGCTGCTGACCCAGGTCGAGCACGGCGAACTCCGTGTGACGAAAAACGGTGTGACTACCATGCTCGCCGTCAGCGGAGGTTTCGCCCAAGTGGAAGGCGATCGCGTTTCAGTGCTCGCCGAAAATGCGATCACCGAAGAAAAAATTGACGAGAATGCCGTCGTGGCCGCGCTCAAACGCGCCGAAGACGAACTCAAGGCCGCCAAAGACATCGACCCGCAACAATACGAAAACTTGCAAAATTTGGTGCGCTACAGCGGCGTCCAACTCGCCGTCAAACGCCGCCGCCGCTAAAAAATTCTTCAAGGCCCGCTCGCGTTTTCCGCGTTCGGGCCTTTTTCTTAAACCGTCATTGAAACCGAGTCTCATCAGCAACTCCCTCAATCCCTCGTGAGCCAATCCGCTCCCAACATTCGGCTTCCCCTCTGCCAACTCGCTACTGGCACCGTCGGACGCGTCTGCGAGCTCACCGGTGACGCGCAATTTTGCCAACGCGTGCGCGAGATGGGCTTCGGCGAATCGGCCTGCGTGACGAAGGTGTCTGGCACCGTCACGATCCTTTGTTCGGTTAACGGAAATCGCATCGCCCTGAGCCACGGTGCCGCAAAAAACATCCTGGTCGAGCCACTCGACCGGCGTTAATCGCCGCCATGGCCGCCACGATCAAGCTCTCGGAGCTCGCCATCGGTGCCTCCGCCGTCGTCCGTGAGTTTCTCAAGACCGGCTCGGCCTCCATTCGCTTGCGCGAAATGGGCCTGTTGATCGGCACCCGCGTGACCCTCGTTCGCACCGCACCGCTTGGCGATCCGCTCGAGCTTAAGCTGCGCGGTTACAACCTCACTCTCCGAAAAACCGAGGCCGATACCGTGCTTGTCGAACTAACGACCTGATTCGAACGCCGTTTCTCCATGGCCTTGCCCGCGCACATTTCTTCCACGGTCGCGAATCCGTCGTCTGCGCGGACACCAATCTACGCCCTCGTGGGTAATCCCAATTGCGGCAAGACCACGCTCTTCAACGCGCTCACCGGACTAAAACAAAAAGTCGGCAACTACCCCGGCGTCACCGTTGAGAAAAAAATCGGCACAGCCTACTCGCAACACGGCCAACCCATCACGGTCATCGATTTGCCGGGCGCGTATTCGCTCGCCGCTCGCTCCCCCGACGAAGCGGTGACCCGCGACGTCCTCCTCGGCCGCCGCGCCGATACCGCGCAGCCCGACCGGATTCTTTGCATCGTCGATGCAACCAATCTCGAACGAAACCTCTATCTCCTTCACCAGATTCTCGACTTGGGTCGCCCAGTTATTCTCGTCGTCAACATGATGGATCTCGCCGCTGCCGCCGGCCTGACAGTCCGCATCTCGCGACTCGAGCAAGCCCTCGGCATACCCGTCATCGCCTGCGAAGCAGTGAACGGTAAAGGCCTCATCGAGCTCAAAGTCGCCATGAGCCGACCCGACCTTCCTTTGGCCCGACACGCGTGGGATGTCCCTGCCGCGATCGCTCCAGCGGTCACCGAACTCCAGGCCTCGCTCGTCTCGCACGACCGCAAAGCGCCGTTCCTCGCCCGCGCCGAAGCACTCCTGCTCCTCACCGATCAGGATAGCGTGCGCGTCGCCGGCTCAACGCCGCTCCATGCCCGCACCGAAGAAATCCTACGTTCGTGGCAAAAATATTGGGAAGGCGAGGGGACTGACTGGGCCGGCGCACTCGTCAACTCCCGCTACGATGCGATCGGCCGCATCGCCGCCGACGTGATCCTTCAGACCGGTGAGACCGGCCCAACTGCTTCCGATAAAATCGACGCGGTCGTCACCGACTCCGTGTGGGGCTGGGCCGTGCTGGGTGCAGTAATGACCCTGCTCTTCATCAGTATCTTCACGCTGGCGGAGCCGCCGATGAATTGGATCGATGACCAAACGGCCGTCTTCGCCAACTGGGTCCAACGCGTCATGCCCGAGGGTGATCTCCGTGATCTTATTACCACCGGTGTAATCGCCGGAGTCGGCGGCGTGATTAAATTTCTGCCGCAGATCCTCATTTTGTTTTTCTTTATCGGACTGCTCGAAAGCACCGGTTACATGGCGCGCGCCGCGTTCATCATGGATCGCCTCATGAGCCGCGTCGGGCTCAACGGTAAGAGTTTCATCCCGCTGCTCAGTTCCCACGCCTGCGCCATTCCCGGTATCATGGCCACGCGCACGATCGAAGATCCCAAGGATCGGCTCGTCACAATTTTGGTGGCGCCGCTCATGAGTTGCTCCGCGCGACTGCCCGTTTACCTGCTCATGATCGCAGCACTCGTGCCCGGAGACCGTGTGCCACTGCTCACGAAAGTCTCCGTCATGATCCTCATGTATGCTTTGGGCACGCTCGGTGCCTTCGGCTTCGCGTGGCTCTTCAAGCGCACTCTGCTCAAAGGCGCGCCACCCCTGATGATCATGGAATTGCCGCCCTATCGGCTGCCCCGCGTGAAGGACGTTGCGCTCAACATGCTCGAGCGCGGCGCACTCTTCCTGCGCCGGGCCGGCACCTTGATTCTCGGCATCAGCATCATCCTCTGGTTCCTCTCCGCGTATCCGAAAGCCCCTGCTGGCGCCACCGATCAGCAGCAACTCGCGCAAAGTTTTGCCGGCCGAGCCGGTCATCTCCTCGAACCCGCTATCAAGCCCCTCGGCTTCGACTGGCAGATCGGCATCGGCCTGATCAGTTCCTTCGCTGCTCGCGAAGTGTTTGTTTCCACCATGGGCGTCGTTTTCAACGCCGACGCCACCGACGACATCGCTCCGCTTCGCCACGCGATGCTCGCCGCCAAATGGCCCGACGGCCGGCCGTTGTTCACGCCGCTCGTGTGTTTCACCCTGATGATTTTTTATGTCTTCGCGATGCAGTGCGTCAGCACCATCGCCATCGTGAAGCGGGAAACCAACAGCTGGAAATGGCCGCTTTTCCAAACGGCCTACATGACTGGCACCGCGTGGATTCTCAGCTTCATGGTCTACCAAACCGGCACCGCGCTCGGTTTCTGAGGTCATTACACCCGTGAGCGCCGAATTCCAAACCCTCCTCGCCCTCGCCGTCGTCGCCCTCGCCGCCACGTGGCTGGTGCGCCGCGCATTTGCGAAGAAAAAAACTCCCGGATGCGGCGGTGACTGCGGCTGTGCGCCGCAAAAAATTTCCTCATCGGCCCGGCGGCCCCTGACCAGTCCGCGCCGCTAAAGCCGCACTTTGGCCAGGTAGATCGCGGTCTTCCCTTCGTGACTCGAGTAGTAGCTCGTCCAGAGCAGCCCCTCGTGCCACACAAAAGCCGAGTAGCTCGTGTCACCGCCGCTCGGCAGCGTGACGAGCGGCGTCAGTTGAAACTTGTCCACGCGGGCGATGATCATGCCCGTTTTCTCCGCCGGCCCACCCTGCGCTTTCGCGTAGATCCGCGTGCCCGCGATCCAGCGCCCGTCGGGTAACACCGTGAAATCTGGCCCACCCCAGCGCAGATTGCTTTGGTGCCACGTCCACTGCGTGTAGGGCGCACGCGCTTCGCCGAACCAGCCCAGCTTGTTTCCCGCCTCGCGACGCACCATTGCGACCATCCGCCCATCCGGTAAGAACCGCAGCGTCGTCTCGTTTGGCCGATCCGGCACGTCCATTTTTCCGACCACCTTCCACGCGACTCCATCGCTGCTCTTGCACACGAAAATCTCCTCGCCGCTGCCCACCGTCGTTTTCACCGACCGATACGACACGCCATACGCTGTCCCCTCGTGCCACGTCACGCGCCACAGCCAATCGCCCTCCCGGAGAATCTTTTCCGATGGCGTCCACGCGCGCCCATCCTTCGAAAAACTCACCCTTGGCCGCCGTCCCTTCAGCTCCTTTGTCCCAAGGTAGATCGATCCGCCACAGACCAACATCAGCCGCCCATCCGGCGCGACAGATAGTTTTGGGTCTCGCAAATCAACATCCTTCTCCGCGAGTGCCACCGCCGATTCCCAAATGGATCCGTCCGACGATGTGATAATCCGGATGACCCCATCGCCACCCACGTGCCCATCCGCCTCGCGAAACGTGCACCACCACTGCTCGCGCCAACGCACAAGATCCGTGAAGGCGTTGTGTCCGCCCGCATCCCATATTTTTTTAACCTCCACAATTTCCGCTCCGACTGCGGCCGCCATCAAAATTGCCGTCAGCACGAGGCGGCGCGTGAACCAAACAATTTTTCTCATCATAATCTGCTAGGGTGGGGTAGAGCGCGCTCCAAAAATCTCACCCTTTCATTGCCACAACCCTCGTCCGCCACAAGCTCCCTTCGCCGGCTTGCCCGGAAAATCTCCGCCGTCGTAACGTCTCATATCCTTTCATCCCCATGGAAATCCTCATCCGCGACAATGCCGAAGTCGGCTGCCTCCTCGGCGCGAAAATTATCGCCCGGGTCGTCCGCGAAAAACCCGAAGCCGTCCTCGGCCTCGCCACCGGTCGCACTCCGCTCCGTCTTTACCAAGAGCTCATCCGCCTGCATCGCGACGAGGGCCTCGACTTCAGCCGGGTCACGACGTTCAACCTCGACGAGTATGTCGGCCTCGCCGGCACCCACAACCAGTCCTACCGGTATTTCATGTGGGAAAATCTCTTCCGCCACATCAACATCGACCAACAGCGCACCCACGTGCCCGTTGGCACGGCGGCCGATCTTCACACCGAGTGCCGCGGCTACGAACAACGCATCCTCGACGCGGGCGGCATCGACATCCAGCTCCTCGGCCTCGGCCGCAACGGTCACATCGGCTTCAATGAGCCCACCGGCTCGCTCCGCTCGCGCACGTGGATTAAGATCCTCTCCGAGCAAACGCTCCGTGATAACAGCGCGGTCTTCGGCTCCTTCGACGCCATGCCGAAACACGCACTCACGATGGGCATCGGCACCATCCTTGATGCGCGCCGCTGCCTGCTCCTCGCGTTCGGTCCCGCGAAAGTCCGCGCCGTCGAACACATGGTCGAAGGTCCGCTCGCCGCAATTTGTCCCGGTTCCGCTCTCCAGCTTCACCCCCGCGCCACGGTGATCCTCGACGAAAATTCGTCCGCCGGTCTCCACTACGCAGATCATTACCGCTGGATCGACAGCCACAAACTCGACTGGCAGCGCAACGGCTGATCCGCTCACCCGCGAGTTTTGTGCGACCACGATAGGCTTCGTCGCGCCATCGCTTCATACCCCGAATCCGGACCAAAAAAAGGCGCGGTCCAAAGACCGCGCCGTGAGGCAAACCGTGGTTTCAAATAATTAGGTCTGCAGACGTATTACCTCTGAAGGTCTATTTTGCGCGAATAATTCCCGAACACCGCTTTCAGATAATTAGGTCTGCACCCGGAAAATAAGTAATCTGCAGACCTTTTCGAGTTGGGTGGCAACCAGGTCACCTACGGGCTGTGCAGCAAGCCGCCGGACGAAATCCTTGTCCTCCGAGGTGTGGCTGAGGAATAGCTTCACTGGCGCGAGAATAGGCCGCGGGTGGCTTGCGCCAAGCGATCTCTCGGCCTTCGTTCCCCTCAGCGCCGATGGCGCCGGTCCCCGACTCGTTGTTTTGTCATGGGTTTGGCAGATTGCCGATCAGTGCAACCAACCGCGCATCGAAGTGAAACGGCGTCGGTCCAGAGATCACCCAACTCCACGACCAGGCAGAATGCCGTGCATTGAGCAGTAAGTTATGCTCTCCGGGAGTGACGGCGCTCGGAACCCGCAGCGCTGGGCTCGTCGCTTTATTGAACCAGGTATCGCCGATGGACTGTGCCGCAGGGAGCAGATCGTCGCCATCCCACCCCTTCGGAAAAGCCGGAACTATGTCGATCTCCGAGTCCGGCACGTCGACCTCGTAGATGACGTGGGGCGCCAGACAGTTGAAACGCTTGTAGTGCACCAGTCTTTCCAGTGTCGCAAGGGAACGACTTTCGGCCGCATAATCCAGGTATAGGGCACGAGTGTGCCACCGACCGTCAGCCCAGAAGCCGCTTTGCCCCGAAAAGGCGTCTTTAGCGGTCGCGCCAAACTGCTGCAGCGCAATCCGGAACACCCTCATATCGGGACCCCATGCATCATGGCTTGCGCCAGATTCTCTACTTTGGCCGCGCCAACATCAGTCGCCAGCATTTCGAGCGGAGACTTCATCCCCAAGCTTCGGTCTGGGGCACTGAGCCACTGCGCCACGGCTTCATTGGTGGTGAATACTTGTCGGGCGAGGCGGTGAAGCCGGAGCACCCGCAGGAGGCGTTCTGATTCCTCCAGCGTAAACGGCTTGCGCGTTTTTTCACGTAAGGTGATGGTGCGCTGGGCCAGCCTCAAGGCTGCGATTATGCTCTGTTTCGGCAGGTTTAGCATCCCGGCGATTTGGGCCAGCGAAG
>CAMBVX010000032.1 GCA_945871085.1 Opitutus sp. GAS368
TACTGGGTTGTTTGCGTTTGGCCTCGTGATTTTTACGAAGGTGAAGAGCGACCTGCATCTGGACCACATTCTGTTTGGAAATATACTCGGGCTGGCTCCCGGTGATCTGCGCGACACCCTGATCGTAGCCGGGCTTACGCTCGGGGTAATCCTCGTGCTGCGGCGCGACCTGCTGCTCTATTGTTTTGATCCCGGGCACGCGCGGACCATCGGGTTGAGCACGGCGTTCCTCCACTATTTGCTCCTGTCGTTTTTGGCCGTGACGATCGTGGTTTCGCTGAAGGCGGTGGGCATTATCTTGGTGATTGCGATGCTGGTGACGCCCGGGTGTATCGCCTATCTGCTGACGGATCGATTTAACTTGATGCTCCTTATTGCTGCCGCGAGTGCGATGGGCTCCAGCTTTTTTGGCGTTTATCTGAGCTTCTTTATCAATGCTTCAACGGGGGCGTGTATCGTGCTCTTGCAGGCGGCAGTCTTTTTGGCCGCGCTGGTCTTCGCGCCGAAGCACGGGTTGATGGCGGCGCGGCGGCAACGGCGGCTTGTGTCAGCGGGGACGCCGGCCGAGGGAAGGGGTGCCGCCTGAATGCGGCGGCGCGGCGGCGAGGAACCACTATCATATAAGAACACACTCCGTTGGTTCGAACTCGCGGTGGTTTTCGGTCTCACCTCGATCGGCGAGATTTTACTCGAACACTTCGAAGAGGGCCGCCCGAAGCGGCAGCGTGTGGTCACGGTCTTGGCGGGCGGTGCACTCGGGGTGTTTGTTTCCGCGCCGGCCGGGCGCGGTTGGTTTATTGTGCTCTTGGTCGTGGTGGCCGTGGCGGTGGTGGTCATCCATGCCTGATGGTGGCTGCGCAACGGAGTCAACGGGTGGACGGCAGAGCCGCGCGAGCGTTATGGTGCTCTGCGCGGGTGGAAATTGAAGTGACGGGCCGTGCGATAAGCCGGGTTTGGCGATCCGTCAGACGAGCGGAAATAAAATCGCTGGATTCTTACCACTCTTTCCGATTCGTTGCGTCTTCAACGAAACGTGTCAGTGCCTTGCCATGATTTACTAACCCCTCACGCTGCCGGCATGAGCGAATTTTCGCCGCCGCCCGCTGCGCACACCCGACTTCGATGGTGGGGCGGTGCCGTCTTCGCACTCGTTGGGTGGGTCTGGGCCGCAAGCGCAGCCGAACCGGCGGAAGTGCGGCGCGAATTTTTGATGGGTAACTATCCGGTCGTCTTGGCGGCAAGTGAGGCGGGGTTGCGCGCTGCGCCGGGCAATATCGATTGGCAACTCCTCCGCGTCGAAGTGTTGCTGGCCACCGGACGTTATGCGGAGGCGGACACGACGATGGCGGTGGCGTTGGGCGGTGACCCTTCGAGCATTCGCCTGCGTTGGCTCTCGCGCGAAGTCGCCTTCGCCAACGGTCGGCCCGCCGAGGCCGCCAAGCGCGCCGAAGAAATTACGCGGTTCGTATCGGGACGATCATGGACCTATCGGCAGCCGGCGGACTTGGTGGTGTTTGGCCGCGCGGCCCTGCTGTTGGGTGCTGACCCGAAAGATGTGCTGGAACGTGTCTTCGCGGTGGCGGAAAAAGCCGACCCGAAGTTGCGCGAGGTTTATCTTGCGCGGGGCGAACTGGCCTTGGAGAAACACGATTTTCCTCTCGCGGCGAAAGCGTTTGAAGCAGGTTTGAAAGTTCTGCCGGACGACCCCGACCTCCATGCTGGCCGCGCTCGCGCTTACGAGGGCGGCGATCGCGAGGTCTCGGCCGCTGCGCTGAATGCGGCGTTGAAGATCAATCCGAAGCATATTCCGAGTCTGCTCGAGTTGGCCGACCGCCGTATTGACGCCGAGGATTACGAGGGGGCGGAGAAGTTCTTGGCGGAAGTCGTCGCCACTAACTCTGTCCAGTCGGATGCATGGGCGTTTCGGGCGGTCGTGGCGCACCTGCGAAACGATATCACGGCCGAAGCCACGGCCCGGGCCACCGCGCTGCGTTTTTGGCCGAATAATCCCCGCGTCGATTATCTCATCGGGAAGAAACTCTCGGCCAAGTATCGCTTCGCGGAAGGTGCGACTTATCAACGCCGGGCGCGCCAGGCAGATCCCGCTTATCTGCCCGCGACGGCCCAACTCGCGAATGATCTGCTCAGGCTCGGCGAAGAGGCGGAAGGCTGGGCGCTCGCGAAGGCGGTGCACGAACGCGACGAATACGACGTCGAGGCGTTCAACCTGGTGACGTTGCAGGACACGATGTCCAAATATGCGACGCTGACTTCGGCCGATTTTGTGATCCGGATGACGAAGAATGAGGCCGCGATTTACGGTCCGCGGGTGCTGGAGCTGCTGACCAAGGCGAAGCGGATACTCACGGCGAAATATGACGTTGAGCTCGCCAATCCGACCACCGTGGAGATTTTTGCGGACCCCAAAGATTTCGCGGTGCGGACCTTTGGGATGCCTGATGTCGCGGGTTTCTTGGGCGTGTGTTTTGGCCGCGTGGTCACCGCGAACAGCCCGGCGGCGCAAGGCGGCCGGGTGAACAATTGGGAAGCCGTGCTGTGGCATGAGTTTTGCCACGTGGTGACCTTGCAGATGACGAAAAACAAGATGCCGCGTTGGTTGAGCGAGGGCATCTCCGTCTATGAGGAACGGCAAGCGAGCCGGGCCTGGGGCATGCGGATCAATCCGGAATACCGAAAGATGATTTTGGACGGCGATATGGCGCAGATCGCGGGATTGAGCGCGGCGTTCCTCGCCCCGAAATCGCCGCGGCACCTCCAGTTCGCCTACCTCCAATCGTCGCTAGTGGTGGAGTTCATCATTTTGCAGCATGGCATCGACAAACTGCGGGCGGTGCTGCGCGACCTCCGTGGCGGCACGGAAATCAATGCGGCGCTGGCCAAGAACGTGGCGCCATTGGACACCTTGGAAAAGGAGTTTGCGGTCTATGCCCGCGAGAGTGCCGAGCAGATGGCGCCCAAGTTGAATTTCGAAAAGCCGCCGGCGGAGCTGATGTTGCCGTCGGCGAACCCGATCGAGCTGGCCGCGTGGGAGGCCACGCATCCGGATAATTCTTGGCTGATGATGAAGCGGGTGCGCGAGCTGACGGGGAAGAAGAATTGGGCCGAGGCGCGGACCTTGCTCGAGCGGTTGGTGGGTTTTTTTCCTACGGCGAAAGGCACCGACAGCGCCTACATCCTGTTGGCCGCTCTCCTCAAAGAAACGGGAGACAAGGCCGCCGAGCGCGAGGTGTTGACCGCATGGACGGCCATCGATGATGAAGCCATCGATGGTTACCAACGCCTCACCGAATTGGCGACTGAGGACAAAGATTGGCCGGTCGTGAAGCGAAACGCCGAGCGCTACCTCGCGGTCAATCCACTCGTGGCCCCGCCGTGGCGCTCGCTCGCGCAGGCGAGCGCGGAGTCGGGCGACACGCCGGGTGCGATCGCGGCGTGGCGCACGTTGCTGCAGCTCGACGCGCCCGATCCAGCGGGAGCGCATTTTCAACTCGCGCAGTTGTTGCGGAAGAATGGGGAGACGGCCGAAGCGCGCTCACAGACCCTGCTCGCCCTCGAAGAGGCGCCGCGGTTCCGCGAGGCACTCACGATGTTGCTCCAACTTAGCCGCGAGGAGAAAAAATGAAACGGCTGATCCCGCTCCTCTCGTTGTTTCTGGTGCTGGCGGGCATGGTGGCGGCGCAACGGAGTTTTGGTGGCCGGAGTCGGGGCGGGTGGGGTGGAGGAGAGAGTCGCGTTCCGGACAACGCGCGGACGGCGCGGGAAGTGGAGTCCCACTCCATGGGCACGCCGGAATGGACGAATACGGCGGGACACGAAAAAGACGTGTTTACTTTTGTGCGCGTGCGGCGTTCCTCGGGCGGCTACGGTCGCGGCGGCTGGGCAACGGATACGCCCGATGCCGAACTGAATTTTTCCTACCGGCTCCAACAGATGACCTCGCTGAAGGTCGATCCGGATGGACGCTATCTGTGGCTCAGCGACAAAGACCTCTCGGATTATCCGTTTATCTATATGGTGGAGCCCGGCAGCCTCGAACTCACCGATCCCGAGATCGAGGCGTTGCGAAAATATCTGCTCAACGGTGGCTTCCTGATGTTCGACGATTTCTGGGGCGAACGGGAGTGGGCCACCATGGCCGAAGTTATGAAACGGGTGTTTCCTGACCGCAGTTTCACCGAGCTTTCACTCGATCACGCCCTTTATCACTGCGTGTTTCAGATCAAATCAAAAGGCCAAGTGCCGAATATCCGGTTGGGCACGGAAAGCGAGTATGATGGCGTCACGTGGGAGCGGTCCGACGCCCGAGAAGTTCACCACCGCGTGATTTATGACGACAAGGGCCGGATGATGGTGATCGCCACGCATAATACGGATAACGGCGACGGGTGGGAGCGCGAAGGTGAGAACGCCTATTATTTCAAGAATTTTTCCGAAAAAATAGCCTACCCGCTTGGCATTAACATTATCTTCTACGCAATGACGCACTGACATGGACCCGCGTCGTTTGAAAATCCTCCCGATGGTCGCGATCCTCGCGCTTAGCGCGGGCGCAACCTTTTCGCAAATCCAACGGATTGGCCCCGGCCGCAGCGGCCCGCCGGAGCCCGATCCGTTTGCGGGTCCGGCGCCGAACTTTGTGATGCGTGACGAAGGCGGCAGTCTCGTGCGCGGCGAAGGTAACATTTTGATCGATGAGGCCACCGTCCGAACCGCGCGCGAAGTCGCTTCCCACAGCACCGGCACACCCGAATGGACAAATCCTCCCGGGTTCGAGAAGGATGTGTTCACGTTTGCCCGCATCCTCTTCAAATCGGACGGTAAACGCGGGCCAGATGAGCGCGGTTGGGGTCGGGGGAGTCACTTGAATTGGTGGGTGGATTTTCCGGATGCCGACCTGAATTTTTCGTATCGTCTCCAGCAGATCACTTCGATGCGCACCGATCCCGACGGCCGCGTGCTCCGGCTGAGTGATCCGGATCTCCCCACCTTTCCGCTCATCATGATGGAGCATCCCGGCTACATTCATCTGAACCCCTTGGAACTCGTCGCGCTGAGAAATTACCTCAGCAACGGTGGTGCGCTGTTCGTCAGCGATTTTTGGAGTCAGCGTGAATGGAACGGCTTTGCGGGAGAAATGAAACGCGTCTTTCCGGAGCGCGAGTGGACCGACCTGACCGTGGACCACCCGATCTTCCATTGCGTCTTCAAACTTAAGGGCCCGATGCAACACCTCCAAGTGCCGACGATGCAGTTCTGGAACAAGAGCCATGATTGGTCCAATCCCAATTCGCCCAAGCTCCAGCGCGTCGACCGCGGCCCGGGTTCCGAGCCGATGACCGTGCGCGCGATGCTCGACGACAAAGGGCGGATCATGGTTCTGGTGATCCACAACAGCGATGTCCCCGATGGCTGGGAGCGCGAGGGGGAGGACGACAGTTACTTCCGTACTTTTTCCGAGAAGATTTCCTATCCGCTCGGCGTAAACATTATCTTTTACCTGATGTCCCATTGATATGAGTACCGATCTCCCGCCCCTCCTTCCTCCCGTTACCACTGGCGCCGACACCTCCGCCGACGCCTTCGCGGCCGAACGTGAAACCGCCGAGAAACTTCTCGCCGGCCGCAGCCGGATCGAAGCCGAACTGGCCAAGGTGATCGTCGGCCAACGTGAGGTCATCGAGCAGATCATGCTCGCGCTGCTCGCCGGCGGACACTGTCTGATTACCGGTGCGCCGGGACTCGCGAAAACGCTCCTTGTGAAGTCCATCGCGCAGGTGTTTCACCTCGAATTCCGCCGTATCCAGTTTACGCCCGACCTCATGCCGGCCGACATCACGGGCACGGAAATTTTGCAGGACGCCGAAGGCGGGCGAAAATTGACCTTCGTGCCCGGTCCCGTATTCGGAAACATGATCCTTGCCGATGAGATCAACCGCACGCCGCCGAAGACGCAGGCGGCGCTGCTCGAGGCGATGCAGGAGCATCAAGTGACGGCGGCGGGCGTGCGCCACGTCCTCGCGGAGCCGTTCTTCGTGCTCGCGACGCAAAACCCCATCGAGATGGAGGGCACTTATCCGTTGCCCGAGGCGCAGCTCGACCGTTTCATGTTTAACGTGGTGATGGATTACCTCCCGGAGGCCGACGAAGTGCGCGTCGTGCAGCAGACGACGGCGGGCCGGCCGGCGCCCATCGAGGCGCTCTTCACGGGGGAGGACGTGCTGCGCTTTCACGAACTCGTGCGCAAAGTTCCCGTCGCCGAGGAAATGGTGCGCTACGCCGTGCAACTCGTTTCCGCCTCTCGTCCGCATCAGGCCGGCACGCCCGACTACGTGAACGAGTGGGTGAGTTGGGGCGCGGGCACACGCGCCGGACAGTTTCTCATCCTTGGCGCCAAGGCGCGCGCGCTCCTGCAAGGCCGAGCCCACGTCACCGTGGAGGATATTCAGGCGCTGGCCGCCCCGATCCTCCGCCATCGCATCCTGCTCAACTACCGCGCCGAAGCCGAGGGCATCCGCGTCGAAGAAGTCATCAAGCGACTCCTCGCCGGCACAAAACGCCCGGTTAGCGCGTAAAACGCATGGCTCTTGCCTCGTCCACTGCCCGGTTACCGTCCGCAAAACTCATCGACGCTCCGACGTTGATGAGTATCCGCAGCCTGGAGCTGCGGGCGCGCGCCGTCGTTGAGGGGTTTTGGAGCGGGATGCATCGCAGTCCCTATCACGGCTTCTCCGTCGAATTTACCGAGTATCGCCAATACACGCCGGGAGATGATCCGCGTTACCTGGACTGGCGCGTCTACGCCCGGACCGACCGTTATGTGATCAAGAAATACGAGGATGAGACAAACCTCCGCTGTCACCTCCTCGTCGACCAGAGCCGCTCGATGAACTACGGCTCGCGCGGTCACACGAAGGCCGCGTATGCGGCGACGCTCACAGCGACGCTCGCCTATTTTCTCCATCTGCAAGGCGACGCTACGGGGCTGCTGACGTTTGACGACCAGGTGCGGGATTATCTGCCGGCGCGCCACCGCGCCGGTCACCTGCGTCAACTCATGCACGCGCTGGAACGTCCGTCGGCGGGGCGCACGACGGACCTCGCCGCCCCGCTGGAGCGCATCACCTCGCTGATCCGGCGGCGCGCGCTCGTGGCGCTCGTCTCGGATTTTCTGGCACCCATCGACCAACTCGAACGGAAACTCGTCGCGCTCGGGGCGTGCGGGCACGAAGTGAGCGTGTTTCAGGTGCTCGACCCGGCGGAGCTCACTCTCGGCCTCGAGCAGCCGGCGATGTTCGAAGACCTCGAGTCGGAGCGCACGCTCTACCTTGATCCGGCGGCGGCGCGGGCGGCTTACATGAAGAAATTCACCGAGCATTGTGCGGCGCTGCGCGCCATGTGCCGCAAGCTCGGGATCAGTTATCATTTGCTGGCAACCGATCAGCCCTTGGAAACCGCACTCTTCGGCTTCCTGCAGGACCGCATGAAACGCGGTCGACAGTTTCGGCCGGCGTTCCGGGGTAGCAATGGGGGCTCTGCCCCATGAACTTTCTCACGCCGCTGTTTTTTATCGGTGGGCTCGCGATCGCCGGACCGATTATTTTTCACCTGATCAAGCGTACGACGCGGGAGCGCACTTTGTTCAGTTCGCTGATGTTTTTGTTGCCTACGCCGCCGCGTCTGGCGAAGCGCAGCCGACTGGAGCACCTCTTGTTGCTCCTCTTGCGTTGCTTGGCGCTGGGACTGCTGGCACTCGGATTTTCGCGGCCCTTTTTCAAACAGACTCAGCTGGATGACCCCACGGCGGTGCAGCCCAAGCGCATCGTCGTGCTGGTCGACGTGAGTGCCAGCATGCGCCGCACGGGCCTGTGGGCGGCGGCGCGGGAACGGGTGGAGGCGACGTTAGGGAAAGTGTCGGCGGTGGACCACGTCGCACTCTACACCTTCGACCGCGCGGCGACGCCGCTGCTGCCGTTTGAGGAGTGGAACCGTACGCCGGCGACCGACCGCGCGGCGCTCGCGAAGGCCAGGCTCGCCGCGGTTTCCCCGGGTTGGTCCGGCACGCAGCTCGGCACAGCCCTGATGACCGCCGCCGAAGCGCTCGCGGAGAGTGACGGCAAACAATTTCCCGGTCCGCGCCAGATCGTGCTTGTGAGCGATCTGCAAGCGGGTAGCCGGATCGATGCGCTGCAAGCCTACGAATGGCCCAAAACCGTCACTCTCACGGTTGAAACCGTGAAGGCGAGCAAACCGACCAATGCCGGTCTCCAACTCGTTGCCGACAGTGCCGACACGAGTGGTGCGGCCGAAACGGTGGTGCGCGTGCGGGTCAGCAATTCCGCCGATGCGCAGCGAGAACAATTCAAACTTGGTTGGACGCGAGCGTCCGCCACCGGCGAGTTCGCGTTTGTGGGCAAACCCATCGACGTCTACGTGCCGCCGGGCCAGAGCCGCGTGATCGCCGTGCCGATCGCCAAGGACGCTCCCGGACTCGAGCGGATTGAGCTCAAAGGCGACGACGAGGATTTTGATAACGTGGTGTCGGTGATCCCACCCGGACAGCAGCGCCTCAACGTGCTGTGGCTCGGCAACGACGCGCCCGAGGACATCCGCCAACCGCTGTTCTTCTTGCGTCGGGCGCTTTCCGATACGCCGCGACTCGGCGTTAGTGTGGCTGCGCGCAATTCGACGGCGCAGTTACTCCCGGACGACATCGCGACTGCGAGTGTTGTTTTCGTGACCGATGCTCTGCCGGCGGCGCAGACGGCGGCGCTGCGCGAGCAAGCGCTCGCGGGCAAGACGTTGGTCTTTGCCCCGAAATCCGCCGCTTCAGCCGCGACCCTCGGCGCGTTGGTTGGCCGCGAGGGCGTGGCGCTCACCGAGGCGAGGCCGACGAATTACGCGATGTTTGCGGAGATCGATTTCAAGCATCCGCTGTTTGCGTCGTTTGCCGATCCTCGGTTCAGCGACTTCACGAAAATCCACATTTGGAAATACCGGAAGCTCGATGCCGCGGCCATTCCCGATGCACGGGTGCTCGCGCGATTTGACAGCGGCGATCCAGCGGTGATCGAGGCGGCGATTGGCAAAGGTCGCTTGTTTGTACTGACGACCGGCTGGCAGCCCGACGATAGCCAACTGGCAGTTTCCACGAAATTTGTGCCGCTGCTCTGGTCGCTGCTGGAACTCGGCGGGGGGGGCGCGGCGGCACCCGCGCAATGGTTTGTCGGTGATACCGCACCCTTGCCCCCGGGCGCAGCTGGAACGGCGAAATTGGAAAAGGCGGAGAAGGACGTGCGCTTCACGGAACCCGGCCTCCGCGAAATCAAGGTGGGCGAGCGCGTGATGCGATTCGCGGTGAACTTGGACCCGAACGAGAGCCGCACGGCGCCGCTCGCGGCGGATGAGTTGGAGCGCCTCGGCGTTCCGCTGACCAAAGCTGAAGCCAAGCCGGTCGTGACGGGGGACAGCAAAATTGTGCTGCAGGGGATCGAGGCGGAAAACCGGCAGAAACTGTGGCGGTGGTTTATCGCGGCGACCCTCGCCGTGTTGTTGGTGGAGTCGGCACTCGCCGGCTGGACGGCGCGAAAAGAAAATTCAAAACAAACGGAGGCTGCGACATGAACAACGAGTTCCTCAAAACCAAACTTCAGCGGGTGATCCGTCGCCATCAGTGGGTCGGCCTCTGGCGCAAGCTCGCGATGTGGTGGGCGGTCTCGGCCTTGGTCGGGCTCGCGTTGGTGTGGTTGCAGCGAGAGACCGGCTGGTCGTCCCCGTTCGCGTTGCCGCTGCTGGCAGCGATCGCCGCGGCTGTCGCGTCCGGCATCGCGATCAAACACTTTCAAACTGCGCCCGACTACCGTTGGGCCGCGCAAAAGATCGAGGAGGCCAATCCGGCACTCAAGGGCGTATTGCTGACGGCGGTGCAGCAGCACCTCGCGCCTGGCGCTGAGCCGGGTTACCTGCAGCACCGGGTGTTGCAGGAGGCGATTGCCCGGAGCCAAGAGCAGAACTGGACCGGCGTCGTGCCTACGTCCCGACTCGCATGGACCCAGAGCGTGCACGCGGTTGCGCTGGTAGCTTTCGTTTTCACGCTCGTAAACATCCGCGTCGGAGCGCCGGCAAAGATGGGTGAAACCGTGTGGGTTGGTCCGGAGGGGATCTCGATTTCTCCCGGCGATACGAGCATCGAAAAGGGCGAGAGCCTCGTGGTATTGGCGCGCTTCGGGCAGACGTTGCCGCCTACCGTGGGCTTGATTGTGAGCGAAAAGAACGCGGTCGCGCGGACGATCCCGCTCGTGAAGAGCCTGGCCGATCCGGTGTTCGGGGGCAGCGTGCCGGAGGTCGCGGGCGATTTCACGTACCATCTCGAATACCGCGGTGAGAAAACACGCGCGTTCAAGGTGTCGGTCTTTGAGCACCCGCGGCTCGTGCGCGCGGACGCCGATCTCGTGTTTCCCGACTACACGAAACTCCCTCCCAAACACATTGAGGAGACCCGTCGCGTCAGCGCCGTGGTCGGCACGAAGTTGGATTTCGCCCTCCAACTCAACAAGCCCGTCGCCTCGGCGCAGCTCGTGGCTCGGGATGGCAAGAAGACAGCGATTCCTTTGACGGTGACGGCGGACAAAGCCGTCGCGACGTTGACGGCATTCGAACTCGTGAAGTCGCAGACCTATGACTTGAAGCTCGTCGATACGGACGGACGTGCGAACAAGATCTCGTCACCCTTCGTGATCGACGTGCAGCCCAACCGGGCCCCCGAATTGCGCCTCGCATCGCCGCGGGGCGACGTGCGTCCGTCGGCGCTCGAGGAAATCGGGTTTGAGGGCACGGTGTTCGACGATTTCGGCGCTTCGGCCTACGGGATCTCGTATGCGATGGCCGGGGCCGAACCAAGATTCATCGAATTGGGGCAGAGCACGGCGGCGAAGGAGAAGCGGACGTTCAACCACCTCTTGAAACTGGAAGACATCGGCGCCAAGCCCGACGATCTGGTTTCGTGGCACGCGTGGGCGGACGACATCGGGCCGGATGGCAAGGTGCGGCGCACGAGCAGCGATTTATTTTTCGCGGAGGTGCGGCCCTTTGATGAAATCTTTCGCGAAAGCGCTGGCATGGATGGCGACGAACCACCGGGCAAGGAGAAGCAGGGCGGCGATAAGGCGCGGAAGCTGACGGATCTCCAAAAGCAGGTGATCAATGCGACGTGGCGCCTCGAACGGGACGGTGCGTCCACCAAGTATACCGACGACGTCAAAGTCGTGACCGATGCGCAGGCGCAAGCGCTTGAGCAGGCCGAAGAGGCGATGGAAGAGTCGCGCTCGCCGAGGGCACAGGCCGCGTGGACGAGCGCGATTGCAGAGATGAAAAAAGCATTGGTGCAGCTTAAAACGGCGGCCAAGTCGCCCGCGCCACTCGCCCAGGCCCTGAATGCCGAGCAGGCGGCGTATCAATCGCTGTTAAAATTACAGGCCCGTGAGACGAATGTGACGCGCAAGAAGGGCAAGGGCGGTGGCGGTGGCCAACAAGGCAACCAACGGCAAATCGACCAACTCGACCTGACGCAAACCGAGAACCGTTATGAAACCCAGCGGCAGGCCCAAGCCCCGCAGAACGCGGAACGCAAAGAGCAATTGCAGGTCATGAACCGGCTCCAAGAGTTGGCCCGCCGTCAGCAGGATTTGAACGAACGTATGAAGGAGCTGCAGGCGTCGTTGCAGGAGTCGAAGACGGAGCAGGAGAAAGAGGACCTCAAACGTCGCCTTAAGCGGCTGCAAGAGGAGCAGCAGCAGATGCTGGCTGACGTGGATGAGATGCGCCAACGCATGGAACGTCCGGAAAATCAGTCGCGCATGGCGGATGAAAAACAACAGCTCGACCAGACCCGCGACGATATTCAGAAGGCGGCCGATGCCGCCGCCCAAGGCTCCGTGCCACAGGCGCTCGCCGCCGGCACCCGCGCGCAACGCAAACTCCAGGAACTGCGTGAAGAGATGCGGAAACAGAACTCCAGCCAGTTTGCCGAGGATCTCCGCGACATGCGCCAGGACGCCCGCGAGCTGGCCCGCGAGCAGGAAAAAATCAGTCAGCAGTTGGACGCCCTCGGCGGAAAACAGCAGCGGAAGTCACTCGGCGAATCGACGGACCGCAAAGAACTGCTCGAGCAACTCGCGCAGCAAAAAGAGCGCACGACCAAACTCACGGAGCGTGCGCAACAGGTTTCCGAGCAGTCCGAAAATACCGAGCCGCTCCTCTCTCGCCAACTTTACGACAGCGTGCGCAAGCTCAGTCAGGACGATGCCAACGCGGTGAAGGAATCGAAACAAGAGCTGCTCCGCGAAGGAATGTTGACCCAAGAACTCCTCAACCGGCTGAACAAGAATGCCGATCGCGAAGGAGCGGGAAAGACGATGGATCTCGCGAAGGACATGCTGAACGAAGGCTATTTGCCGCAGGCGGCGCAGGCCGGCCGGCGCGCCCGTGCGGGCATCGATGAATTAAAACGCGGAGTCGAACGCGCGGCGGACAGTGTGCTCGGCGACGATGCGGAGCAGTTGAAAATGGCCCAGTCTGAACTCGACAAGATTACCGATGAGCTGACGCGCGA
Organism: Opitutus sp. GAS368; assembly: GCA_945871085.1. GTDB lineage: Bacteria > Verrucomicrobiota > Verrucomicrobiia > Opitutales > Opitutaceae > GAS368. The sequence continues at coordinate 12,629 of CAMBVX010000032.1, forward strand.
GATCGCGCAAGCGCAGGGGCAGCAACCTGGGCAAGGTCAGACACCGGGCGGTGAACCGAAGACCGGCGATCCCAAACAACGTCAGGCCGGGACGCAGCCCGGAGGCGAGCGGGGCCAAGGCGCACCCGGCGAGCCGGGCGCCGATGGCGAACCGGGAACGCCCGGCGAAGGAAATGAACCAGGCCAGCAACTAAGTGCAGGTGGCAAAAAGTCGGGAAAACAGTCCGGTCAGGGCACGGGAGGTCTCGCGAGCGCGGATCAAAAGAGCGGCCTGCCCGGAGGGAAACGCGGTCAGCCCGGTCAGCAGCCCGGTCAAGATCAACAACCCGGTGAAGCGGGTGCCGGCGGTGAGGGCCAACCTGGTCAACCGGGCGAAGGCCAGGCGGCGGGCGAGGGGGCGGGCGCGGGTAGAGCGGGCCAGCAGGCGCGTCAGGCGACGCGACTCGCGGGTGGTGGTCGCGATGGCCGCAACCAACCACGCGCCGGTGGCGAGCGCGGCGGATTGGATGTGAACAATATCCTCAATGGTGGCGGCAATGACGGCGGGGATGAACGCATCGGACGCGGCGGCGAGGTCGGCGGGATGTATCGGGGCGGTCCGTTAATCGGGGGAAATTTCGCGCCATGGAACGAACGGCTGCGCGACGTCGAGCAATTGCTCGATTCGCCAGATCTGCGCAACGCGGTCGCGACGACGCGCGAGCGGGCGCGGCTCTTGCGGCGCGATATCGTCAACGACGGAAAGAAGCCCGATTGGGCGGTCGTGAAGCTCCAAATTTTACAACCGCTCGTGGAAGTCCGCGCGCGCGTCGCCGAGGAATTGTCCCGGCGGGACTCGAAGGAATCGCTCGCGCCGATCGACCGCGATCCGGTTCCGGCGCGTTTCGCGGAGTCGGTGCGTCGCTATTACGAGGAACTCGGCAAGGACAAGCCGGACACGCGCTAAGATGATTTTTTTGGTTGAACTTACTTTCTCGGGTTGGAACTGGCTCTGGCCGAGCGTGGCCTTCTTGGGGGTGGCGGCGATCGTGCTGGCGTGGAGCTATCGCGCCTCGGCGGCGCAGCCGTTGCGCGGGGTCTGCCTCGCGCTGAAAATCACGGGAATCGTCGCGCTCGCGCTTTGCCTGTTGGAGCCATTGTGGCTCGGGCAACGCCCGCGACAAGGGGCCAACCTCTTTGCGGTCGTCGCGGACAACAGTGCGGGATTGCAGATCCACGACCGCGGCGAAACGGCCAGTCGCGGCGATGGGCTGCGGGCGCTCGTGGACCCGAGCGCAGCGGGCTGGCAATCCATGCTCGGTGACACGTTCGAACTGCGGCGCTACCTGTTTGACGCTCGGTTGCAGGCAACCAACGATTTTCACGAGCTGGCGTTCGATGGCCGGTCGTCGTCGCTGGGTTCGGCGCTGCGCACGTTGACGGAACGATTTCAGGGACGACCGCTGGCCGGCGTGCTGCTGTTTACGGATGGCAACGCGACGGACTTGCCCGGCGGGGCACTACCCGACTTGAAGGGGTTGCCGCCGATTTACCCGGTGGTGATCGGCAAGCGCGATGCCGTGCGCGATATCGCGGTGCAGCAGGTTTCGGTCAGCCAGAGTGCTTTCGAAGACGCGCCGGTGTCCGTCCAAGCGGATGTGACGGCGGCGGGGTATCGCGGCCAGCCGGTCGTGGCGCGGTTGATCGACCGCACGGGGAAAACGTTGCAGGAACAGGCGGCCGACGCGCGCGGCGATGGTGAGGCGGTGGCGTTTCGCTTTCAGCTGAAACCGGAGCATTCGGGTTTGTCATTTTATCAAGTGCGCGTCGGTGCGCGTAGCGAGTTGGCGCCCGCGGTGGCGGCGCCCGCGGTGGTGGCGCCGGGGCCGGTCGCCCCCGGAGGCACTGCGGCACCCGTAGTTTCACCGTCCGTGCTGCCACCGGTTTTGCCCAAGACCGCAGAAGCCACGCTCGCGAACAACGCGCGCGTTATCGCGGTGAATCGGGGGCAGGGGCCATTCCGCATTCTTTATGTGTCAGGCCGGCCGAATTGGGAGTTTAAGTTTCTTAACCGCGCTTTGATGAGTGACGAGCAAGTGCAGCTCGTGGGGTTGATCCGCGTCGCGAAACGCGAGCCGAAATTCGATTTCCGTGGGCGGGCGGGGGAGACGAGTAATCCGCTCTTCCGGGGCTTCGGCAATCAGTCGGCCGAGGAAGTGCAGGGATATGATCAACCCGTGCTTGTGCGCCTTAATACCCGTGACGAGATCGAACTGCGGGCAGGATTTCCGCGCACGGCGGAAGATTTGTTCGGGTATCACGCAGTGATCGTGGACGATCTGGAGGCGGAGTTTTTTGCCCCGGAGCAGGCGATGTTGTTGCAGAAATTTGTGTCCGAGCGCGGCGGTGGTTTCCTGATGCTGGGCGGCATGGAGTGTTTCCAGGAGGGAAAATACGTGCGCACGCCGATCGGCGACATGCTGCCGGTTTACCTCGACCGCGAGGCGCAGGCGACCGCGCCGCTCGGCCCGGTGCATCTCCAACTCGCCCGCGAGGGCTGGCTGCAAGCGTGGGCGCGGCTCCGTGACAACGAAGGCGACGAGCGGGCGCGGATCGACGGCATGCCGACGTTTGACGTGGTCAATCGCGTGCGTGCGCTCAAGCCCGGCGCGAGTGTCATCGCGAGCGTGCGCGACGAGAAAGGGGAGGAGTTGCCCGCGCTGGCGGTGCAGCGTTTTGGTCGCGGCCGCACAGCCACGCTGATGATCGGTGACCTCTGGAAGTGGGGCATGAAGGATGCTGCGTCACGTTTGGATATGGAAAAGGCGTGGCGGCAACTCGCGCGTTGGCTGGTGGCCGATGTGCCGAACCGCGTCGATTGCACGGTGGAGACAATGGCGGCGGATGCGAACGGAGCGGTGCGCGTGCAGGTGCGCGTGCGCGATGAAAAATTTCAACCGGTGGACGATGCGGTCGTGGCGATCGACGTGGAGCCGGTGGTGTTCGCCGGCACGGCAGGAGCGACCGCCCAGGCGATCCGACTCGAGGCCGAGCCGGCGCTCAGCGAACCGGGGCTTTATCAAGCGACGTATGTGCCACGTCAGACCGGTGGCTACAAAGTCGTCGCGAGCGTAAAGAATCCGGCCGGTGCGGATCTCGGTCGTGCCGAGGCGGGTTGGAGCACGGACCTCGCGGCGGAGGAATTTCGCTCGCTCACGCCCAATGTGGCGCTGCTCGAAGACCTCGCGCGGAAGACGGGCGGGGAAGTGATCGCGGCGGCTGATTTGGAGAAATTCTCAAAACGTCTCCCGCAGTTGCGCGCCCCGGTGATGGAGACGTGGTCTTATCCGGCATGGCATACGCCGCTGTTGTTCGGATTTGCTCTCGCGTGTTTGCTGGCGGAGTGGGGACTGCGGCGCTGGAAAGGCATGCCATGAAAACTTCATTTTTTTTGCTGGTGTTGGTCGTTTTGGCTGCGGTGACGCGCAGCGTCGCGAGTGAACGCGCGACCGTGATCGTGGTCGCCGGTGCACCGGGCGAGGACGAGTATGCCACGGTGTTTGCCCAGCAGGTCGAGGCGTGGAAGAAGGTCTGCGCGCAAGCGGGGGCGAAGCCGATTATGATCGGGGCCGAGGCCGGCGGCGCGACGTCGGATCGCGACCTTTTGAAGCTGGCCTTGGAAACCGAAATAAAAACGGGGACGGACGAATTCTGGCTCGTGTTGGTCGGCCACGGCACCTTCAACGGCAAAGAGGCGAAGTTCAATTTGCGCGGGCTGGATCTCGCCGCGACGGAGTTGGCCGAGTGGCTCAAGCCTTTTCAACGTCCGCTCGCCATCATCGCCACGGCCTCGGCCAGTGCGCCGTTTCTCAGCAAGCTCGCCGGCCAGGGCCGCGTGGTGGTGAGCGCGACGCGGAGCGGGAACGAGCAGAACTATGCGCGGTTCGGGAAGTTTTTCGCTGAAGCGATCGGCGACGCGAAGAGTGACCTCGACAAGGATGGCCAGATTTCGCTGCTGGAAGCTTTTCTCAGCGGTTCGCAGCGAACGGCGGAGTTCTACAAAACGGAAGGTCGGCTCGCGACCGAGCACGCCTTGATGGATGATAATGGGGACGGACTCGGCACCCCAGCCGACTGGTTCCGCGGCGTGCGGGCGACGAAACAAGCGAAGGATGGGGCGACGCTCGACGGGACGCGGGCCCATCAGTTTCACCTTGTGCGGAGTGCCGCAGAGCAGCAGTTGCCGCCGGATGCGCGGGCGCGGCGCGATGCCCTCGAGTTGAAGATCGCCAAGCTGCGCGAGGGAAAGGCGAAGCTGGTGGAGGCGAAGTATTTCGCGGAGCTGGAGAAGTTGCTGTTGGAGTTGGCGGCGGTCTACGAAGGGACCTGAGCGGTCGTAAAAATTGGCGTGGCGCAGTGGCCCGGGGGTTGCTTCATTGCGGTCATGCTCACCCGTTTCTCCGTCGCCCCGCTGCACACCATGACCCGCTCGCTCGCCGCCGTGGCGATGGGGCGGACTGCACCCGACCTCGTGATCACGGGCGCGCGCCTGCTCTCAACCTACACGGAGCGCATCCATGCCGACCGCGAGGCGTGGATCACGGGCGGCCGCATCGCCGTCGTGAAACCGGCCGGTGCTTACAAGAAATCGAAACTCGTCGGCGCGAAACTCTACGATGCACGGGGTGGTATCCTAGCTCCGGGGCTGGTCGATCCCCATGTGCATATCGAAAGCAGTATGATGACGGTATGCGCGTTTGCGGAGGCGGCACTGTTGAACGGTACAACGACGGTTTTCTGCGACAGCCATGAAATCGGCAATGTGTGCGACGTGGCCGGAATTGAGTGGATGCTGGAGGATGCGCGGCGTGCGCCGCTGTCCGTTTTTCTTACCGTGCCGAGCACGGTGCCGGCGACGAATGCCACGCTGGAAACGGCGGGCGGCGATCTCACGCCGGCGAAGATTGGACGGATTTTCGACCGGTGGCCCGAGGCTGCGGCGCTGGGCGAGAAGATGGATTACGTGTCCGTGTCCCTCGGCGACGAGCGGAGTCATGGCGTGCTCGCGGAAGCGTTGAAACGTGGGAAGCCGGTGTGCGGTCATATCTACGGACGGGACTTTGTGGCGGCGGGGGCCGCGAGCGGCATCACCGATACCCATGAGTCCATCGACCGAGAAATCGCGAACGACTTTCTGGAGAACGGCGTGTGGATTTTCTTGCGAGGCGGTAATCCGGCGACGCCGTGGCACTCGCTCCCGCAGGCAATCAAGGCCGTGACGGAACTCGGCGCGAGTCCGAAGCGCGTCTGCGTGTGCACCGACGACCGCGACGCCGACGACCTGTTTCTCTTCGGCATGGACTGGGTCGTGCGCCAGGCCGTGGCGGCCGGGCTGCCGACGACCACGGCATGGAGTATGGGGTCGTTGCACCCGGCGACGCGCTACGCGATGGATGGAGATTTCGGCGGACTCGCTCCTGCGCGCCGGGCCGACGTGGTGTTACTCAACGATGCGCTCGAAGTTCAAAATACATGGTATGGCGGCGAACTCGTGGTCGAGCGCCGGAAGATCACGCCGCTCCTCGATCAGGCGCTGAGCAAGCCCTACCGTTATCCGCGGGCTGCTTACTCGACGGTGAAGCTGCCGAAGAAAACCACCTTGGTGCCGTCGCTGCCGACGACGCCGGTGACGGCGAATGTAATCCGGGTAGTGCCTCCGGGGATCGTGACCGCGCACGATCGGGCCGCGCTCAGCCCGGCGGACGGAGCGACGTGGGCCGCGCAACTCGCGAAGCATGACGTGTGCTTTCTAACCGTCGTCGAGCGCCACGGAAAAACGGGTGGGGTGGGTTACGGTTTACTGCGCGATTTCGGCCTCACCAATGGTGCGGTCGCGAGCAGTGTCGGCCATGATGCCCACAACATCGTCCTCGCCGGCACTAACGAGCGCGACATGCAGCTCGCGCTGGCGACGGTAAAGCAGATGCGCGGCGGCGTCAGTGTAGTGCGCGGCGGGAAGGTGCTCGCGAGCGTCGCCTTGCCCATCGCGGGATTACTTTCTGACCAGCGGGCGCCGGTCGTGGCCAAGGAAACGACGGCGCTAAAACGCGCTTGGACGAAGCTCGGCTGCAAAGTGCCCTATATGGGCTTCAATCTTTTGCCGCTCTCGGTGATCCCCGAATTACGCCTGACCGACAAGGGGTTGATCGACGTTTTGGAGATGCGGGTGGTGCCGTTATTCGAGTGAGATTCGGTAATGGTGGGCTCGCCGTGAAACGATTGAATGAAATCTGAGTTAACGCTTGGATTTGGCGCGAAGGTTGCTAGCCCACACGCGTGATTACCATGCCCACACCTAAATCCCGCCAAATCCTCGCGGCCCTGACCCTGACCGGTCTGGCTGCGGTTTCGTTGCTCAACGCCCAGACCACGCCGGCCAAGTCGGACGTCGTGACGATGAGCAAGTTCGAAGTCAAAGACGTGCCGATCGATCTGCAGATTCTGCCGACGGCGCGTCCGTTTAACTCGGTGTTCGGCACCGACGACAACATCGTCGATGTCCCGCGCAACGTGACCATCATCTCGCGCCAGCAACTCACGGACATTTCGATCACGGACGTCCTCGATTTTTCCAAGCTCACGTCGAGCGCGTTTACGACGACGAACTTCGGTGCGCCCTCCAACGCCAGTATCCGCGGGCAGTCGGCGGATTTGTTCATCAACGGTGTGCGCGCGCGCATCACGAGCAACGGCAACGGTCTGCCGGTTGATTTTAACTCGGTCGAGTCGGTCAATATCGTCAAAGGCCCGGCGACGGCGGTGCAAGGCACCTCGATGTATGTGGGCGGTTTCATCGATTTGATCAGCAAGCGCCCTTACTTTGACCAGTCGAAGGCCTCGATCAGCTACACCATCGGTTCCTACAATACGAACCGCTGGACGATCGATGCAGGCGGTCCGTTTTCAAAAGAATTGGCCTACCGTGTGAGCTACTCGGGTGAAGACACCAAGGGCTACTACACTGACGGCAAGAAGGAGACGCATTCGCTCTACGGTGCATTGACCTGGCGCCCGACCCCGAACTACGAGCTGTTCCTCAATGCGCAAACGTTCTTCGGCGTCTACACGGAGAACTGGGGCATCAACCGTGCGACGCAGGAACTGATCGACAGCGGTCGCTACGTGACCGGTATCAACATCAACAATGGTGCGACGGCGGCACCGTCAGATGCGCAGAATTCCAAGAATGTGCTCGGCGGCGGCAACACGATCGCCTGGGGACCATCAGTTCCGATCAATCGCCACACCCGTCTGCTTCGTCCGGGTAACCAGTCCGATGGTGTCGAGTTCAGCGTCCAAGCGATCCAGACGGCCAAAATCAATTCCGATCTCAATCTGAAAAACACCTCCTACCTGAGCCACACCAAGCGGAATACGCTCAGCACCTATTACTACTCCGAGGTGATCGATCCGTCGTGGTTTATGGAGAATCGCACGGAGTTTATATACTCCAAGAAGGAACTCTCGATCAATTCGGGTCTCGATCTCCGCTATCAGCGCACCAAGGCCTACGACGACTATTTCTTCGAGCCGACCAACGTGTGGGACATCACGAAGGATCGCTCGTTTATCAACGTCTATAACTCGACTGATTTTGCCAAAAACCACGGCTTTCCGATTCCCGGCTGGCCCAACCGCTTTGCCCAGCCCGGCCTCTTTAACGGCGACACCAACGACAGCAGCGGCACGACGGTCGGTCCGTTTGCTCAGGGCACCTGGAAGGTTAACGAGCAGTTTAGCCTCGTCGGCGGTCTGCGCTACGATTTTTTCAAGGCGAACGTGCGCGAACCGCTCCTACCTCCTTTCAAAGAGGCGAGCATCTCGGTCGCGTTGCCCAACGTGAACGGTAGTGTGGTTTACAAGGCGACGCCCAACTCCAGCGTCTATTTTACCTATAACTTCAGCAAGAACACGTCGGGTGCCGTCGGCAACGGCGGCGGTATCACCGGGTGGAATTCGACCGGCAGCGGCCTGGACAAAGAAAGCTTCCAGCAGCCCAGCTCGCTTTACGAACTCGGCACCAAATATTCGCTCGCGGGCGGCAAGGTCTTCCTGAACTTCGCGGTCTACGACCAGAAGCGCACCGCCAAGAGCACCAGCAGCACAGTGATTTCGACTTTCCGCTACAAGGGCGCGGAAGCCGAATTGAACTACCAGCCGAACAAGCACCTCTACGCCACCGTGTCCTACTCCTATATCGATGCGACGACGTCCGCCCCGTTCCAATACGGACTATTCGGTGGCGCATCCGAAGTTCCTCCGGCTAACAAAGGCGCTACCGTGCCGATCGGAGCGAACACCCGGGTGTCCGGATTGCCCAAGCACCTCTTCAACGGACTGGTTTCCTACTCGTTCGACAATGGGTTCGGGGTCAGCGCCAACACCGTCGTCACGGGAGAAATGAACAATAATTCCTCCGGATCACTCGTGATTCCGCTGCAATACACCTTCGATGTCGGCGCTTCCTACAAATATAAGAAGTGGGATTTCCGCGTGAGCGTGCTCAACGCCACCAACGAAGAAAACTGGTCGCCGCCCAACGCCGTTTACGGCAACGGCTCGATCCTCGCCTTGCCCGGCACGCAGGTGCAGTTCACGCTCAAGCACAGCTTCTGATCAGCGATGGGCGGCGGCAACCGCCGAGCTCGCGACTGTTTTATCAAGCCGCTCCCTGGCCGGAGCGGCTTTTTGCTGGGCGCATCCGACGATTCCGGTCATGGCGTGGGACGTGCTAAACTGCTCGGATTGGCATGGAAATTTCACCCCCGCCCGCATCGCCTGAGAAACCGTCACCATCGTCTATGGGGTGGAGGACAAGCTCCCTCTCGCAGCTCGGTGCTGGTCGGCGTGCAGACGTGTCGGCGATGGTCGTGGCCACGATCACGTCGCCGCTGTTCCTCGTCGGCACGATGAAATTCTCCCGGCCGATGCCTACCCCGGGAGCATTGCCCGGCTGGCCTCAGCGTTTGGCGCGTGGCTCCAGGGCGGCGGGACACGGGTGACACTTGAGGCTCCAGTCGTTTTCGAGGTTGGCGATAGCGTCGCGCAGGCGGACGACGGGGCGTCGGCGCGGGCGCTGGCGGCGACAATTTCACCCGGTGATTTTTGCCGCTGCGCGACGATGGCACGTTGAGTGGAGAGAGGCGGAAGGGGAGGTGAGATCAACGCCTTCGCCTATCTGTTCGCCATCGCGACTCACTCCACCCACGTGAACGCCCGCCCCTTGGCTTGGCTGCTATGGAACTATCCGCAGTCGAAAACCCCGACCGCACTCCGATCCCGATCCACCCCGTTTCCCTGCGTAGCTTTGGCTCCCACCGCCGCAGTCCAACGCTCTAACGTCGCCTGCGATTTTGTCTGTCACCACGACCGCGGATCGCGAAGATATTTTTGCCGCACGCCTGCTGGCCGACGCTACATTTTCCTAGCGGGTGACGCTAGGCATGCCCGCGATGCGCTTATACGTGTCGCCGTAAAGGATGACGGAGAGCGAGTCGTTGATGGTGATCAACGATTGGTTTTTCGTCACCAAAACCAGCGCCGGTTTGCCGGCCGCTTCGGCCGCCTTGACCGTGTAGCTTTGTTTCTGGGCCGGAGCGCGGTTCGGGCCAAATTTAATGCGTTGAATGCCGCCGTCGGGTTTGATCTCCAAGCGTCGGTCCCCGGGCGCGCCGCCGGTTTCGTAGACCCCGGCCACTTCCGTGAGCAGTCGTTCCGCGGGGGCTGGTGACAGCAGCGTGAACTTTGGCGTCAGCTTCCTCGGTGGCTGCAACATAAACCAAATCGTAAAGACATTCACGGCCACGATCGCGACTGCCATCATGCCAACATTCATGGACGGCAGAAAGCCACGCGCCCCGGACGACGTACTCTGGCGTTCGTCGTCATCGCTACCTTCACCGGCGATCGTCGCGACGATTTGAGCGGGCGTAAGTTTTCCGCCGGTTTTCTTGGCGGATGACCAGCTGACAAAATTCAAGTTTCCGGCCCGGAGCTGGATCACGAATTTGCCGGTATCGCCGGTAATGCGCAGCTCGGGCTCGGCCGGCGCGATGACGTTCGGCGCCAAGGTGGCGGCTGATTCGAGCAAGGTGCGGATTTGTTTGAGCGAGAGGTAGTGGAGCTGCGCGTCGGGCAGCTCCGTGCCTGACTTTTTCGCGTCGGACGACAGGTGTCGAAACGCGACCGAGTAGAGTGCTTCGATGGGCTTGTTCATGGTGCGATAATGAAAACGGGTTCGTCATCTGCTCCGATCCGGAAGTTCCCGGTCGTGAGAATACCGTCGTCGATGATGCGGTCGACGGCTTCAAAAAGATCCAGATCTTGGACGAACGGCGCGGTGTCGGTGCCGGTGATCGCGATCGCGGCGCGGAAGCGCGTGCCGGCATGCATCTGATTATTGTCCCAATTGTATTGGCCCCCCATCGGCGTCGTGCGCAGCCAGCCGACCGCGTTCAGGCGGCCGGTCATTTCCGTTGGAATCACGCCCGCGTCTGTATCAGCCGGCCAAGAGCCGGTTTCATGCACATAGGCATCGAAGAATGCAGCAAAGGTGCGCAGATCGTTGCCGATCGCGGTTGCGGCGGTTCGGCGTCGCACACTCTTCAGGGTCGGGATCGAGAGGGCGGCTAAAAGGCTGATGATCGTGAGCGCGATCATGATCTCGATCATGCTGAACCCGGCGCGCGTCTGACGGACTCTGAGACTCGTAGGGTTTGGAGGAGCAATTTTCATCTCAAGCGAGTGAGCGTCTGTGCGTGTGAGAGAATGAAATGTAAAAAATTCGGAGTGATTACTTTAAGTGCGCCGGTGGGTGGGTTGAATCAATGGGAATCGTTGTTCCTACGAGTAACCGCGACTAGCCGGATACCAACTACTACCAACTTCGACGGAAGCTACCCATCGCCCCCCGGGCGCGGGAAACCAGTTCGTCGTCGGTGAAGGCGCACCGCGACCCCGCGCTAGCGTTACGCGGTATTCTGCGGACCACGCCGCAGGCTGTTTGCCGCACGGCCGGAGGAGGCTCGTTCAGTCGAATTTTCTTCGCGCAAACCGGCCGAAGCGGCCGAGCCCCTTGAATCAATAATAAACTAATCTGTTTTTGAGGAGGCAGCGGCAGGGCCGGCGGCAACCCGTTGATAAGTGTCACCGTAAAGGACGATCGAGAGCGAATCTTTGATCGTGATGAGCGACTGCCCCTTGGTAACCATAACGAGTGCGGGTCGCCCGGCCGCTTCCGCCGCCTTGACGGTGTAATTCTGTTTCTGCGCCGCGACCCGGTTGGGACCAAACTTGATTCGTTGCACGCCACCATCTGACTTAATTTCTAAGCGTCGGTCGCCCGGTCCGCCGCCCGTTTCATAGACCCCGGCCACATCCGTCAGGACGCGCTCCGCCGGCCCGGCTTGCAGCAAGGTAAATTTCGGAACGTTCGTCCTCGGCGCGCGTGTCATGAACCAAACCGTGAAGACATTCACGGCGACCGTGGCTACGACCAGTAGGCCCACGTTCATCGAACCGAGGAGGCCCAGCAGCCGGGGGGCGCGGGCGAATTGTCTACGGTCGTCGGCCGCAGTGTCTTCTCCGGTGATTACGGCGACGATTTGCGCAGGGTTCAGCACGCCGCCACCTTGCTTGTTCGACGCCCAGCTCACGAGGGATAGGTGACCGGTCTTCAGTTGAACGACAAATTTTCCGGAGGCTCCGGTGATCCGCAATTCCGGTTCGAGACCGAGCGCGACGCTAGGAGCGAGTGCCGCCGCCGATTCCACGAGCGAGCGCACTTGCCTGATCGACAAATGGTGGAGCTGCACCTCAGGCAGCTCCGCGCCGGCTTTTTTCGCGTCGGACGAGAGGTAACGAAAGGCGACCGAATAAAGAGGCTCACCGGGCGAACTCATGGTGCGATGATAAAAACGGGTTCGCCATCGGCGCCGATAAGGAAATTTCCGGTGGCGAGGTTGCCATCGTCGATGACGCGGTCGATGGCTTCGAGCAGGTCGAGATCCTCGTTAAACGGAGCCGACGCGGTGCTGCTGATGGCGATGGCTGCGCGGTAGCGCGTGCCGCCGTGCATTTGGTTGTTATCCCAATTGTATTGGCCACCGAGGGTCGTAGTGCGCAGCCAGTCGGTGGACTTGATGCGGTTGGCCATCTCAATTGGGAATACACCCTCGGCGGCCTCCCCCGGCCAATTGCCCGTCTCATGCGCGTAAACGTCGAAGGCGGCGGCGAACGCACGGAGATCGTTGCCAATGGCGGTGGCGATGGTGCGGCGTTGGACGCTTCTCAAGGCCGGCACGCCCATGGCCGCGAGCAGGCTGATGATGGTTACGACGACCATAATTTCAACCAACGTAAAGCCCGCGTTGCGGTGCCGTGCAGGGCGAGAATGTCGAAAATTATTTCCTGACCGGTTCATGCAGATCAGGATGTCGTTTGGGAAAAAAGGAGCAATGAGTAATAATTAGAATTTACCTTAGAAATGGGGAGCGACTCCTCGGTTCGCTGATTTCTCGCCCACCGGCTTGGCAAGGAGATCCGTGGGGCGGTTTTTCGTAGGGCGAACGCGAACATCGTCGCAATGTTGGCGACGTGTCGCCCCCCGGGCCTGCCTCAACGCACCTGGCCTTTTTGCCTAACTTGTTCGAGGAGCGCGTGGAGTTCGGCCACTTTCGCGGGCTGCCGGGCGTAAAGGTTTTCGTGTTGGCCGAGGTCCTGGGTGAGATCGTATAGTTCCCCGGGTTGATCGTGGGCGGTGTAATGATGGGCGGTGTCATAACCGGCCGGCACTTTGCTGATGGCGCCGGTTTTAGCGGCGACGAGCAGCCACTGGTTGTGGCGGAGGGCGTAGCCGTTGGCGTTGGTATTATGGACGATCGTGTGGCGCGGACTCGGGGCGCCGGATTTCCAGACATTGAGCAAGTTGTGGCTGTCGTGCGCGGTATTGGCCGGCAGGTTGAAACCCGTGATGGCGGCCAGGGTCGCCATGAGGTCGACCTGACTCACGAGCGCTGGGCTGATTTGGCCCCGGGGAATGATCCCGGGCCACCGGACGATAAACGGAACGCGATGACCGCCCTCCCAGAGGTCGCGTTTCAGACCGCGGAGCGGGCCGGCGCTGCGGTGCTGGAAATTCTGGATACGCGGGTAGGCGTAGTGCTCGGGCCCATTGTCGGCGGAGAAAATAACGATCGTGTTATCGGCGAAGCCATGCGCGGCGAGCGCCGCGAGGACGCGGCCGACGGTGGCGTCGGTCTGTTCCATGAAGTCACCGTAACCGCCAGCTTTGGATTTCCCGGCGAACTCGGGCGAAGGCACGATCGGCGCGTGTGGTGAAGTGAAAGGGAAATAGAGGAAGAAAGGCGCGGACTTTCCCTGCTGTTCACCGAGCCACGTGACGGCCCGTTCCGTGAGTCGCGGCATGACGGCGGTGAAATCCCAGCCGGGTGTCATGGGGCCGGGGCGCGCCTCCCAATTGCCTTCGGCGGTCTGGGGTGGCGTCGTCAACGGGACGCTCGGGATAGTGATGACGCGGTCGTTTTCAAACCACGCGTAGGGCGGGAAATTAGGGACGTCGTCGCCGAAATAGTCATCGAAGCCGTGATCGCGTGGGCCGCCGGGGATGGGCTTGGTCCAGTCGAAGTCGGCGGGCGCGTAGCCCGTCTTGGGGTCGGGTCGAGCGCCGGGACGCTTGATGGCGTCCCAATTCCAACCGAGGTGCCACTTGCCGATACAGGCGGTGCGGTAGCCTTTTTCCTTGAGCATCTCGGGCAGGGTGAGCTCGGCGGGGTCGAACGACGGCGGGCCGAAGCTGTTGACGATGCCGTGGAATTTCCGCCAGTGGAAACGGCCGGTGAGCATGGCATAGCGGCTCGGCGTGCAGACGCCCGATGAGCTGTGCGCGTCGGTGAACCGGAGGCCTTCGCGCGCGAGTTGATCGAGGTGGGGGGTGCGAATCTTCGAATCGGGATTCTGGATGCCGAGATCGCCATAGCCCATATCGTCGGCGTAGAGGATGACGATGTTGGGGCGGTCGGCGGCACGAACAAGGAGCGTGCTGAGGAGGAAAACGAGAGTGACGTAGCGCATGGGATAAGAGGGGGACGGGGCGAGGCCGCGGATCATGGGGTGGTTTGAGCAAGGGTGCCGCGCTCGGGCACAAAATACTCGACGTAGCCGAGCATCATTTCGTCGAAGGTTTGCGGGCCCCAACGGACATTCTTCGTGGCATCGGGATTCGCGGGGTTGCCGGTGCTGTTGTCGTACCACGCGGTGTAGACGAGGCGGGTGCCGCGCGGGAGCGGCAGGGGTTCGGCGAGGCGATACTGGAGCTGCCAGTTAAAATCGTAGGCGGGCACGTCGAGCAGGCGACGACGCGCGCCGTCGGGCAGGACGGCTTCGTAACGGGCGGCTTTACCGCGGACGTGCATGTGCGGGGTGAAGCTGAGCAGCGTCACGGCGGTCGGCAGCGTGAGGGCGGTGGTCTCGGGGTGGTTGGCTTCGCCGGGTGGAATGCTGAGGCGGGGATTCGCGAGGCCCGCGACTTGAATCACGTGCCGCGGCGGGGTCGGAGAAAAAATGAGGCCGAGCTTTGTCTGGTCGGTGGTCGCCTTGCCGTTCGGCGTGTAGTGCATCTGAAAACTCAGCGTGGAGCCGGCGGGAATTTTTTTGGCGAAGCCGGGCGGAAAAATCGAAGAAGTGTTGCCCGGCACATACGCGGCAAAAAAGCCGTCACGGGCTTCGGCACCCTCGTCGCGCTTGCCGGATTTTTTTTCGCCCGGCGGGTGCACGCGGATGATCACGTGATGCACGACGGCGCGCGCGGTCGGTTGAACTTCGTAGCCCTGCACCCATTGGTCTTCGGTGAATTTGGTTTCAACGCGGATGGTTTGGTAGGGCATCACGCCATCGGCCTTGATCGCGACGGCCTTGGGGAACTGGAGGACGGCGTCGGGCGGACCGATCAACCAGTCAGTGGGAAATGTACGGGGCCGGGGCGCATCGGCGGGATCGCCGAGGGGTTTGTCGGCGGAGGAGAGCCACGCGAGGAAGTCAGCTTTGTCGGCGGGCGCGAGGGAGCGGTCGTTGCTCCAATGGATCGACTCGCCCGGCACAGACGGGGCGGCGAACCACGGCGGCATTGCTCCTCGGTCGACCTGCTTGCGCATCATGCCGGCGTGGGAGCGCACGTCGGCATAGGTGGCGAGGCTGAAGGGCGCGACACCGCCGTCGCGATGGCATTCGAGACAGTTGTTTTGGACGAGACGGGAAATGCGGTTGTGGTAAGAAAGGGTGTTTTTCTCGGCGGGAGCAGGCGTGGGCGCAGTCGGCCAGGCGAGGGTGGCCAGAGGGAGATCGAGGGTACACCCGGGGGCTTCCGTCGCGGCGACCAGCGGGCGTTGTCCCGAGAGAAGGGCCGTGAGTGCATCCTTCACGTAGGTCTGGCGCGGTGCGGCGCGGCTGTAGCCAAGACCGTATTGGTCGTCGAGGGCCCCGCGATAAATCAGGGTGCGGGCGGCATCGAGGACAAAAACTTCGGCAGTGGTTTTCGCCGTGAGCGCGGTGACGAGCACGTTGTCACGGTCGTGGACGTAGCGGCTGGCGAGGGCGTGTTCGCGAAGAGCGGCCCGGATGTCGGCGACGGAGTCGGTGGCGGTCGGGTTGACGAAAAGGAAAGCGACGCCAAGGGCGGCGAATTCCTTTTCCAGCCGGCCGAGACTAGCGGTCGATTTCATTGTGACCGGGCAAGTGGTGCTGGTGAGCGCGATGACCAGCGCTGGGGCGGAACGGTAGTCGGAGAGGCGGCCGGGTTGGCCGTCGAGGTCGATGAACGTGAGATCGGCCACGAGGCGGTCGACGCCCTCCGCGCCGGGCTTGAGGATCGTGGGCCCCTCGCGCGGAGAAGGTGCGGGAGTGGGTGCAGGCGCGGACGCCGCCGGAGGTGTGGCCGCCGAAGACGCGCCCAAGGCCTCGCGCAAACGTGCGGCGCGTTCCGGGTCGAGCCACTGAGCCACAAGGCGAAGCTGCTCAAGGGTGATCACACCTCGCTTGGCGCGGTCCAAGCGATCGAACCACGCGGCGTGGCCGGCTTCTGCGCGGGTCAATTTTTCGTCGTGGTTGGCGTCGAGCTGATGAAAGCGTTGCTCAAGCAGGCTGGAGGTGCTGGCGGGCGCGGCGGCACCGACGAAGAGTGGGGAGAGTAAAAACGCAAGGAGTCGGGCAACGCGAGACGAAGGCATGGCAGGAAGGACGGCGTGGGGGCGGGAAACGTTACCCCGATCAGGGTGCGGCGAGGAGTTGGCGGGCGTCGGCGCGGGCGGGATCGAGGGCGAGCGTGCGGCGGGCCGCCGCCTGAGCTCCCGCGCGGTCGCCGTGGCGGAGGAGGACCGTCGCGAGCGCGTAGGGATAGTCCGGTGACGCGGGAGCGAGGGCCTCGGCTTTGCGCAGGGCGTCGATGGCGGCCGGCAAGCGGTTGGTTTGGGCGAGGAGGAGCCCGAGATTATACCACGCACGGTCGAAGCGCGGGTCGCGTTGAATCGCCTGGCGAAAGGCCATCTCGGCGTCGGCCGGTTGACGGGCTTCGGCGAAGGCGAGGGCGGCACGGTAGGCGGCGGGGGCGTCGTTGGGTTGGAGTTGGGAGGAGCGGAAGAAGGCGGCGGCGGCGGGTTGGGCGGCACCCTGGGCATTGTGCACGAAGCCGAGGGCCTCGAAGATGCCGGGTGAATTGGGGTCCCACTGGACGGCGAGTTTGATGGCCTTCTCAGCGGCGGGATATTGGCGGCGGTTCGCGAGATCTTGGCCCAGGCGGAGTTGACCGCCGGGCTGATCAAGTGAGAGGGCGAAGTAGGCGTCGAGTTCGCGACGCGCTGCGGAATCGGCGGGCAACTCGGCCGACAACGCCCACGCGGCGTCGAGGCGCACGAGGCGCACGGGGTCCTGCAACATGGCGCGGAGACGGTCTTGAGCGGGCGCGTGACCGTTGAGGAGACGGACGGCGGCCGCGCGCTCGAGCGGGTCGCGCGCGGCGAGCGAGGTCTGCGCCACGGCGATCACGGGAGCCGTGCGCTCAAAGGGGATCAGCAGATCGAGGAGCGTGGCGCGCCAGGCGGGGACGTCTTCGCGGGCGAGTTCGGCGAGCAGCGCGGCGGGCGCACCGGGTTGGTTGGCTTGGGCCGAGGCGATGGCGCGGGTGCGGGCGCGCTGGCGGGAATCGAGTTTCGTGCCATACCATTCGGCGGTGGTCTTGATGGCCCAGTCGGTATCCTTGTCCGTGTGACAGCGGTTACAGGCGTTGGGGATGCCGAGCTCCTTGGTCAGCAGGGGATCGGGGCGCAGCCAGCCGTGGTCATGGCGAGGCGAGCGCTGCATGTAGGTGGTGGTGGGCATGTGGCACGTGACGCACTGGTTGCCCGTGCTGCCAGCGGCGTGGCGGGAGTGAGCGAGCGGGTCGATCGGCGTGGCGCGCGTGCCGTTGGGCTGGAGGCGTCCGGGAGCGGAGTGGCACTGCATGCACAGGCTGTTGTCGCTCGCAGGGAGAATGGTTTTGTTCGAGTGCGGATCGTGGCAATCCATGCACGTAACGCCGGCGTGGCCCATGCGGCTGGTGAGGACAGAGGTCCAATTAAAGTCTTCGTCGCGCTGTTGGCCGTCGGGATAAAAGACCGCCGCATCGGTGGGCAACGTCACGCGGTAGTGATCGTGGTAATTGTCACCGGGCTGAAAATTCGGCGTGAGCTGCTCGTTGCGGGCGTGGCACGGGGCGCACGTGTGCATCATCTTCTGACGGTCGGCAACATAGGGGGCGGCGGGGCGCTTGGCTTTGTAGGCGGGCACGACGTGGGCGGCGGTGACGGGGCCGTGGCACTGGATGCAGCCGACGCCGTGCTCGACCCAAGTGGATTTGTAACCGTCGGACGCGGCGTCATAGTTTTTCTGATATCCGGTCACGTGGCAGTGGGCGCACATGGAATTCCAGTTCATGCCGCGGCCGGTCCAGTGGCCCCATTCGCCGTGGCGCCGGTTCTCCTGGGCGAAGACATTGAACCAATCTTTCTTCACGGGATCGTAGGCGAGATCGGTGGGTTGCCAACGCCCTCCGCCGGCGGGGATGAGCGGCTGCCAGATCGGCAGGTGGCCGAGGATGAGATCGGGCGAGAGGGCGGCCGTGGGTGCGCCGGCGGTGGCGGGCGGGGTCATGGTCGGTCGACCGTTATTCCACGCGAGGTCGAAGGCGGAGCCGCCATCGGCGATGGATTTTTGGCCCGTAAAGGCGGCCTCAACTTGGGCGGTCGTGACCGGACGGTTGGCGAGGGCGTGGTCGGTGCCGGCCCATAACGCGTGATAGCCAGTATGGCAGTTCATGCACGTGTCGGAGGTCTGCTGGGTCGCCTGCGCCACCGTCATGACACCGGATGGGGCGGATGAGCCCGATGGCGAAGGGCGACCGCAACCGCTCAATAGTAGTCCGGTCGCAAAAGTTACGGCCTGAACGAGGAGGAGCCGATCGAGGGAGAGTGAGGGGAAAGCAAACATCACTTGGGCGAAGAGGCAGAGACGATGCAGGGAGAATGCGGTCCGTCGAGGTTTTCGGCGCTGGAGTGGTGATTGCCGTATTCTGCACCACTGGGCGGGGGAGGCGCGCGGGGTGGCGTTTTTTCAAATTTCCGCGCGGGTGGCGAAAGCCGAGGCGGATTCTTCGCGGGTGACGCAAACGAACGTTGCGCAGCTTGGCAACGAGCCCGACTCTGCTTATCTCAAACTGATCGTCTGCTGTTTTCGTCTTCATGGCCCGCGCTCACTCCCGCTCTGCTTTCGCCCAACCCACCAGCCCCGTCGGTTGCGAGTTCAAGCCGTGCGCCCGACCGGACCCCGCGACCAACTCGCTGAGCACCCTCGCTGATGGGGCCCGGGCAATCTACTTCGGCTGTGAGACCGCCGCTGCGTTGCGTCTCGCTCGTCCCGTGTCGGACCCGCCCCATGAATAAGAAATCTCTCACGGAAGCGGATATTCGGACCAAGTTCATCACTCCGGCCATCGTCGGCGCGCATGGTGAGAAGTGGAACGTGATGACGCAGATCCGCGAGGAAGCCTATTTCACCAAGGGTCGGGTCATCGTGCGCGGGAAGACCGTCAAACGCGGCGAGAACAAGCGCATCTTCGACGAACTCCATGCCCGCAAAGACGAGATCGAAAAGGCCTTCGGCGCCACACTCTCATGGGAGCGACTGGACACCAAGCGCGCCTGCCGGATCAAACACGTGATCGAACGCGGCGGCTACCGCAGCCCGGAATCCGAATGGCCGGCGATTCAATCGGAGATGGTCGACACCATGACCAAGTTGGACGCCGCGCTGAAACCAGG
>CAMBVX010000033.1 GCA_945871085.1 Opitutus sp. GAS368
GCGCCCGCGAGCCGACGCCAGACTCGGCTGGCTGGCGCTCGCCGCTACGTGACAGTTCGAGGGGTGGCGTTCATTCCGCGAGCGTGCAGGGCGAACGCTTCCGGCGCGATCATCCCCGGCCGCTCACGTGCCCTCGCTCGCTCCGTCGCTGCCCCGTTACGCCGCGAGCGAGAAGGCTTCGGTGGCCAGGGGGGTCTTCAGCGAGATCGAGCCGGTGCCGATGTCCAGATGCACCGTGCGACTGATCGTGCCGCCGACGGCACTGCCGCGCACCCCGTAGCCTTGCTGCGAAAGCCAAAGTTGGGTCGCCCGGATGTTGCGTTCACCGATCTTAAAATTGTCGTTGCCCGTAAGCACCGAGGCCCCGCCGGCGACGAAAAGTCGGAGGCGGCCACGTTCGGCCTTGATGCCCAACAATGAACGGAAGAGCAGGGGCAGTCCGGTGTCGGCAAACATCGCGGGCTGAGTGAGCGCCTTGTCGGGAGCGATGGCCGATTCGGGGAGCATCATGTGCAGTAACCCGCCGGCCTTGGCCACGGGGTCATACACCACGACGGCGACACATGAGCCGAGCGCATACGTGCTGAGCGTGATGGCGACGTTGTTGGAGACGCCGAGGTCACCGACGCCGACGACGACGCGCTGAGCAAACAGCGAAGCGATGGTAGGGGCTCCGGCCATGCGTTAGGTGCGGCAGCCGAAAGGGCGCCATGTGAAAGGTGTGGAAAAGGTAAAAGTCATGCGATTCGTCAGCGCGCAAAGGCGATCATCGTGTGATCAGTGATTCGGTTGTGCCGGGCCGAACTTGAGGGTTTCCGAGAGTGGCGGCGACACCGGCTCACGAGTAGACGAGGAGCCGCTGGCTGATCGGAGTCACCTGGTTGTGGCTGCGAATTTTCGAGATCGTATTGAGACTCAGGGCCTGGCCTTCACCGATGAGCAACATTCCGTGGGGGCTGTAGATCCCGTTCGCGAGCACCATGCCGGGCTCCAGTTCGTGGAGCATAATCTCTCTCACCTGTTTCGGCAGTTGGACGAGATTGCTGGCTTTCAGGAAAAGGCGGACGGCCTCCGGATCGTAGGCGCTGCCCGATTTTGCCAAAATGGCATCGATTGCGGCCGTCTTGCCGAGTCCCGATTCCACAAAGCCGACGGCCACGGCGAGACAGCGCGCGGGCCAGGGAATGGCGTAGCCCGCGAGACCGTCGGGAAACCCCAGGCCGTCGAAACGTTCGTGGTGCGCGCGGATGACTTCGCCGACATCACTCCGATGGTCCACGAGCGCCGCGAGCGTCTGGCCGTAGCCGGGATGACTGTGCAGCATCGAGCGCTCCTGCTCGGTGAGCTGTTCGGTCTTGGAGCGAAAAGCGCGGAGTATTTCGCGCGGCACGCCGATGAGCCCGAGGTCGCACAGCCAAGCGGCGGAACGAAGCGCGTGGCGTTCGACTTCGGTGAACGTATCACTCGGGGCCATCTGGTTGGCGAATTCGACGAGGACCTTGGCCTGCCCGCCGAGGATCGGGTCGTAGGTCGTCAGGATGCGGCGGCACAACTCCAAGGAGTTCTCGTAGCTTTCAGCCAGACTACGATTGGCGGCATCCAACGATTTTCGCTGCTGTTCGAGATCGAGAACTTTGGCTTCAAGCGCGAGGTTGGCCTCGTGGAGCCGGGTGTTGAGGGTTTGGGTCTCGGCTTGGAGCACCTGATTGTGCGTCACCAGTTCGTGGCGCTGGACGGCGTTCCAGACCGTCGCGACCAACTCTTCCCGCAACCACGGCTTCGCCACAAAGCGGAAAATTTCTCCTTTGTTGATGGCATCGACGATGGTCGGCAGCGTGAGCACCGCCGTGATCAGGATGCGCGACGATTGCGGGCGGAGCCGGCGGCTTTCGATGAGGAAGTCGAGCCCGAGCATCTCGGGCATACGCTGATCGGAGATGATCACGG
Source organism: Opitutus sp. GAS368 (assembly GCA_945871085.1). Taxonomy (GTDB): domain Bacteria; phylum Verrucomicrobiota; class Verrucomicrobiia; order Opitutales; family Opitutaceae; genus GAS368. The sequence goes on from CAMBVX010000033.1 coordinate 1,948, forward strand.
CGAAGTCCCGCTCCGCGAGGATCGTCAGGGCTTTCAACGGGCTGTTGCACGCGACGACGTGGAAGCCTTCGCGTTCGAGCGTGGACTTGAGCGCCGTGAGCACCACGGGCTCGTCGTCCACGATGAGAATGGTCGCGGGAGCGGCCGGAGCCACCGCGAGCGGTGCAGACGAAGTGAGATCGGTGGGGATCATACGGAGGCCGTCGCGAGGTGCGCGGCGGCAGCGGCTTCATAGTGGTGGATCATGGAATCAGCCATTCGGTCGAGCGGAAGTTGGCGTTGCGCCGCACCGTTTTCCCACGCGGCGCGAGGCATGCCATAGACCACGCTCGTGGCCTCGTCCTGCGCAAAGGTGGTCGCCCCTTTTTCGCGCAGTCGCAGGAGCCCTTCGGCCCCGTCCTTGCCCATGCCGGTCAAAATTCCAGCCAAAGCGTGAGGGCCTGCGCCGCAATCCGCGGCGGACTTGAAGAGCAGATCCACGGCGGGGCGTTGGTGCCAGACCTGCGGGCCGTTCACGACCCGCACGCAGTAGTGCTCCGCCTGCCACTGCAGCATGAGGTGAAAGTTACCCGGTGCGACGAGTGCGAGTCCGGGGGTGAGCCGATCGCCGTCGACCGCCTCGCGCACGGTAAAGGCGCACAGCTGGTCGAGCCGAGCCGCGAAACTTTTCGAAAAAACCGGAGGGATATGCTGCACGATGGCGATGCCCGGCAGTCCGTCGGGCAAGCGCGTGAGCACTTCACGCAACGCCTCGGTGCCACCCGTGGAGGCCCCGAGGAGGATCACGCTGCGCGCGGACCCGGCGCGGGCGAGGGCGAGGGGAGCGGGTCGCACGGGTGCGGGAGCGGCGAGTGCACGCGTCGGGCGCAGGCGCGCCCCGGCGGTGGCTTTAATGCGGGCGATGAGCTGCGGGCCGAGATCGCCAAACGAGTAGGGGCCGCCGGGTTTTGCGAGCACGTCGAAGGCCCCGAGGCGCAACGCCTCGAGGGCGTAGTCCGAGCCGCGTGGCGAGAGCGAACTCATGATGATCACCGGGAGCGGGCGTTGCTCCATCACGATTTTCAGAAACGTGAGTCCGTCCATGCGGGGCATTTCCAGATCGAGCGTGAGCACATCAGGGTTGAGCTCCTTGATTTTGTCGCGCGCCACGTAGGGATCGGCGGCCGTGCCCACGACCTCGATGTCGGGGTCGGACTTCAATGCGTCGCTCACGAGTTTGCGGACGACGGCAGAGTCGTCGACGACGAGGACGCGGATGGGGCGGGCGAGCATGGCGTTCAGGATCGGAGCGGCTGCTGGTAAATCGCGGGACGGATGAGGCGCAGCGGATGATTGATGTGGGTAAGGCTCTCCGAGTGGCCGACGAACAGGTAGCCGCCCGGCACGAGTCGGCGCGCGAGGCGGGCCACGAGTTGTTCCTGCGTCGGTCGATCAAAATAGATCATCACGTTGCGGCAGAAAATCACCTGAAACGGTTCGCGAAACGGTGGCTCGCCTGCGAGTAAATTGAGGTGGTGAAAGGCGACCCGGTCGCGGAGTCCGGCTTTGACGCGGTGGTTGCCGGCTTGGGGGCCGAAGCCTTCTTGGAAGTGCGCGCGCCTCACGTCGGCTGGCAGCCGGCTGACGGTTTCCTCTTTGTAAACGCCGAGTTTCGCTTTCGCGAGGATCCGGTGAGAGATATCGGTGGCCTCGATCTGCCACGGCCACGGGCCCGCGCAACCGGCCAAGGTCATGGCGATGGAGTAGGGCTCTTCGCCCGAGGAGCACGCGGCGCTCCAGATGTTCAGCTTCGGCCAGTGTTCGGCCCGGGCGCGGGCGGCCATCTCCGGCACCGCTTGTTCGCGGAGGAAGTCGAAGTGCGCGTTCTCGCGAAAGAAAAAGGTATGATTGGTCGAGATCGCATCGATCAGATTGCCCATCTCTTCCTCGGCGTCGGGCGCTTGGAGGAGCTGACAATACGCGTGGAGGCTCGGGGCGTTGGTGGCGCGCAGACGCTTCCCGAGGCGAGCGGAGACGAGCTCACGCTTATCCGGTCCGAGATTAATGCGGCTGCGTTCGTAAACGACGCTGCGAATGAATTCGAATTCACTATCCTTCATAGGAACATTCCGGGCTAGATCGGCGTGATGGCGGGAAAGTTGAGCCGGGAATGTCGCCTCGCGGTGTTTTTCAACGCAGCCGGATCGGGGTGACCGCGCAGGCGGCAAATTTTTCCGTCGGCGTCCGGCGCGGCGAGTGCTCGCCGTTTAGGCGCGGGAAATCGGGACGTTCCATAAATTCTATTTCGCTACCGACGATGGTGTTGCATTCATCGCGAAATTGGTGGCACCGGCGTTGCTTAACGGTGCGACATGATCGATCCCCTCTTCCAAACCACCAACTACCAGTTGGCGCGGAAGCTTCTCGACGTGGCGGCGCTCCGCCAAGACGCCATTGCGACGAACGTCGCGAATGCGGAGACCCCGGGTTTTCGTCGCCTCGACATCGCGCCGGATTTTGCCATGCAGCTCCGGTCGCGCATGGAGTCCGGTGACTTCGCGCAATCCGCCAATTCGCTCGTGCCCCACCTCGCCGAAGATCAGGCGGCCCGCAGTATTCGCCCCGACGGAAATACGGTCGAGATCGAGCACGAGTTGCTCGCGATGAACCGCAACGCCGTCGAACACCAATTCCTCTCCGACATCGTCTCGAGTAATTTGAAGCAGCTCAAGATGGCCATCACCGGTCGTAGTGCCTGACGCGGCCCGCCCTTCATCGTCCTTAGCCTGCACCACTTTCTTAGCGCCCTTTTTCTTCCCGCTCCGCCCATGAATCTCATCTCCGGAATCGATATTACTGCCGGCGCGCTCAATGCGCAGAAGACTCGCCTCGACATCGTCGCGCAGAATATCGCCAACACCAGCACCACCCGCACCCCCGGGGGCGGACCGTATGTGCGTCAAGTCGTGTCCTTCGAAACCGAAATGATGCGTCGCTCCTTCGGTGGCGGTCCGGCGCTCCAAAGTGTGAAGGTGGGCACCATCTCCGCCGATCGCACCCCCGGACAACAGGTTTACGACCCGCAGCATGCCGATGCCACGTCCGAAGGCCTCGTGAAGATGCCCAACGTCAATCTCTCCTATGAAATGGTCGACCTCATCACCGCTTCCCGCGCCTACGAAGCAAATCTCTCGGTCGTGAAAAACGCCCGCCAGATGGCGATGAAGACCCTCGAGATCGGTAAGTAAGATTTCCCATATGAATCCCATTGGCTCTGTCAACCCGCTCTCCGCCTCCGCCCTTTCCCGCCTCGACGCACCGCTGCCGAAGATCGGTCATGGCCTGCTCGGTCCCCAGACGGCGGCCCCCGCCGATGGTTTTGGCCAAATGCTCGACGGCCTCGTGGCCACAGTCGATGCGAAGCAGGACGTCGCCGGGGCGTTGACCCGCAAGGTCCTGCTGGGCGACACCGATCAGCTCCACCAGAGCGTGATTGCGATGCAGGAAGCCGGCGTCGCGTTTTCCCTGATGGTCGAGGTGCGCAACAAACTCGTTGAGTCCTATCAAGAACTCATGCGCATGCAGGTATAAGCCCGCCGTATCGTTCCCGTTCCTCGTTCTCGTAATCGTTCTCCACCTCCGTCTTCTCCGCCCCGGCCTTACGCCTCCGCCCGCCCGATGAAAAATTTTATCCAGTCACTCTTCGATCTCTGGAAACAGCTCGGTCTCAACCAGCGGGTCTCGCTGGTCGTGGCCGCGATTGCTGTGACGGGCGGTCTCGTTGGTGTCGTCCTGTGGTCGCAGCGTCCGGACATGCAACTGCTCTACGCGCGCATGGGCGAGAAGGACGCCGCCGCTGTCGTCAGCCACCTCCAGTCCCAAAACATTCCTCACCAGGTCACGGGCGGTGGCACGACCGTGCTCGTGCCTTCGGATAAGGTGCACAAGCTCCGCATGGATCTTGCCGGGAAGGGCCTCCCCAGTGGCGATGGCGTGGGCTTCGAGATTTTCGACAAAGGTCAATTTGGCCTCTCCGATTTTGTGCAGCGCACAAATTACCTCCGCGCCGTGCAAGGCGAACTCTCCCGCACCATTTCGCAACTCGCGGGTGTCCGCTCGGCCCGCATCATGATCGTGCAGCCGGAGAATCGGCTCTTGCTCACGGAACAAGGCGTCAAGGCGACCGCTTCAGTCTTCGTCGATGTCGGTGGCGGCCGCTTGGATGTCGATCAGGTCAACGCCATCCGGCACCTCGTTGCTAATGCCGTGCAGGGCCTGGCGCCCGATCAGGTCGCCGTCATCGACAACCGCGGGCATACCCTGTCCGAGCAGTTGAAACAGGATCCCACGCTGGGCTCGGCCACGTCGCAGATGCGCTACCGGCAACAAGTGGAGGAATATCTCGCGAAGAAGGTCGAGAGCATGCTCGCCATGGTCATCGGGCCCGGCAACGCCGTCGTCCGCGTCTCGGCCGAGATTGAGACCGATGCGACGACGCTCACCTCCGAAAAATACGATCCCGAGGGTCAGGTCGTCCGCACGCTGACTCAAACCGATGACATCACCAACAGCAGCGAAGCCCGCGCCGCTGGCGGCGCCGCTGGCGTGAGTGCCAATGTCCCGGAGAAAGCCGCGGGTAGCGCCGACACCTCACGTCCTTCCACGGTCTCCGAGCAAAGCCGGAAAAACCGCACGACCAACTACGAGATCAACAAGACCATCACCAACGTGACCCGCAATCCTGGCACGGTGAAGCACCTGACAGCGGCCGTGTTCATTTCGCCACGGATGATTCCCGTGCCGCTCGCGGCCGACGCCCCGAAGGGCACGCCCGCTGCCGCGCCCCAGGCGCAGAAGCGCTCGCAGCAAGAGCTCGATGCTCTGCGCCAAGTCGTGATCAACGCCCTCGGCTTGAAGGCGGTGGCCGGACAGTCTCCCGACTCGCTGGTGTCGCTCCAAGAGTTGCCGTTCCAAAGTGCGCTGCCGCTGCCCGAGCAGTCCGAGGCCGCGGAGGGTGAGACGCGGCTCCAAGGCTGGTTGGTCGTGGCGAGCCGTTGGGCCGGCGTCGTCGTGGCCTGCCTGGTTCTCCTCGTCTTCCTGCGGATGCTTTCCCATCAGAAGCCCGAGCCGGTGCCCGTCGAGGTGCTCTCGCTCAGCCCCGAAGCGGCCGCCCGCGCTCTGCCCAATTCGAATTCGGTTACGCCGGAACTCCTCAACGAACTCATTCGTCAGAAACCGGCCAATGTCGGCGTCGCTCTCCGTGATTGGGTTTCCAATGCCGCGCCCGCCGCCGCCAGCAAAAACTGACGATCACCATGGCCGCCGAGATCGACTATCCCAAACTCAGCCGTCAGCAGAAACTCGCCGTTTTTCTGATCGTGATCGGTCCGGAGTCGGCCGCCGAAGTGCTCCGGCAGTTCGAAGATCCCGAGATCGAAATGCTCTGCCGCGAGATGTCGGCCTTTACGATCGTCCCGCACGCGGTCCAGAAGCTGGCCGTCGAAGAATTTTCCGCCCTCGTCGCCCAGAGCGCGGGTTCCGCGCTCGGTGGTCTCGCGTACGCCCAGCGCACGCTCGAAATTGCGAAGGGCGATTACAAGGCCTCCTCGATCATGGGCCGCGTCGGCCCGGTGGGCACCTCCGTCGAAGTCATCAAAGATATTTCCGAAATGGAGGGCCGCCAAATTTTCAACCTCGTGAAGAGCGAGCAGCCGCAGACCATTTCCTTTCTCCTCTCCTATCTCGATAGCGCCAAATCCGCCGAGGTGTTCCAACTGCTCAGCCCCGATCTCCGCGAAGAAGTGGTCGAACGCCTCGGCACGATCGAGAGCACCTCGCTCGAACTCGTCGGTAAAATCGCCAAGTCGCTCGGGAAGCACTACGACACCAAGGTGCGCCCGGCTTTCCACCGCAGCGGCGGCGTGCGCTCGGTGGCCGATCTCTTGAACCAACTCGACAAGGAGATGAGCAAAAATCTCCTCGCCCGCCTCGAGGAGCGCAATGCCACCCTCGGCGCCGCCATCCGCAAGAAGCTGTTCAGCTTCGAGGATCTCAACCGGCTGCAACCGGCCGATCTCCAACGCGTGCTCCGCGAAGTGGATTCTTCGAACCTCGCGGTCTCGATGAAGTCCGCCAGCGAAATTCTGCGCGACAAAATCTATGGCGCTATCTCCAAGCGCGCCGCCGAGTCGCTCAAAGAAGAGCTCGAGATGCTCGGGCCGGTCCGGCTCAAAGACGTCGAGGTCGCGCAGGACGCGATCATCCAGGTGGTCCGCCGCCTCGAAGAAGAGGGCCAAATCACGCTCGATTCCGAAGGTGCCACGAGCGTGGTCGCCTGAGCCTGGCCCGACCCTCGACTTCCCCACTCCGCTCTCCTCCCGTGGCCTACGCCAAACTCATCCCCTTCGATCGTCCGCTCGCCGGCGCGGCCATTCCGGGCACCGCAGGTCACTTCTGTTCCGAGGTCGAGCTCGCCGCGCGGGACGAAAAAACCTACCATCGCGGGATCGACGATGCCCGCAGCCTCGCCGATCAGCAGATGGTCGAGTTTCGCGCCGATATGCAGCAACTCGGCGACGGCGTTTTCGCTAAACTCTCAACCGTGGAACCGTCGTTGGTCGCACAACTCCGGGACGCGCTGCCCGCTCTCGCGCTCGACATCGCGCATCGCTTACTCGCCGGCTACGTGCCACCGCCCGAGGTCGTTTCGCGGCTTTGCGAGGAAGCGCTCGCGGAATTATTCCCGGAGCGGGAGAATCTTGAGCTGGCGGTCGGTGCCCATGACGCGGCGCTGCTGGAGAAAATCAAACCCGACTGGCTCGATCGCTATCCTGGTCTGCGCATTCGCACGGATGCCTCTTTGAAACCCGGCGATTGCCAGGTCCGCAGCCGTTTCGGTCTCACCGACGCCCGTCTCCAGACAAAACTTACGGCCCTCGAGCGCAACCTCGCCCCCGCATGACCTCCGCCGTTGCCCCACTTGTCGAAGTGCTCCGCTCGCAGGTCCGCCACCTGCCGTCGGTGCAACGCGTCGGCACGGTCACGGGTGTCGCGGGCCTCATCATCGAGTCGGACGGTCCCAATGTAGGTCTGGGCGAACTCTGCAATATTCGCTCGAGTCGCGATGATTTCAGCGTCCGCGCCGAGGTCGTCGGCTTTCGCGAGCATCGCGTTTTGCTGATGCCGCTCGGGGAAACCGCCGGTCTCCATGTCGGCTGCGAAGTCGCTGCCGCCGATCGCCCGCCGCTCCCGCGCGTCGGCCCGGAAATGCTCGGTCGCGTCCTCGATGCCTTGGGTCGTCCGTTTGATGGTCTCGGCATGTTGCCAGTTGACCGCCTGGCTTCGCGCTCGACGCAACCGCCCCATCCGCTGCGCCGCCAGCGCATCAAACTGCCCTTCGTCACGGGTGTGCGCGCCATTGATTCGTTTATTCCCCTTGGCCGTGGTCAACGGATCGGCCTTTTCGCCGGCTCCGGCGTCGGCAAGTCTACGCTGATGGGCATGATCGCCCGGGCCTCCGAGGCCGACGTCGTGGTGATCGCGCTCGTGGGTGAGCGCGGTCGCGAGGTGCGCGAGTTTATTGAAAAAGATTTGGGCCCCGAGGGTATGAAGCGCGCCATCGTCGTTGTCGCGACCTCCGACACCTCCGCGCCACTGCGTCTCCGCGCCGCCACGACAGCCACGTCCATCGCCGAGGCCTGGCGCGACGCCGGGAAGAACGTGCTCTTCATGATGGATTCGGTTACCCGTTATGCCATGGCGCAGCGCGAAATCGGTCTCGCCGTCGGTGAGCCGCCGGCCACGCGCGGTTACACGCCGTCGGTTTTCGCGATGCTCCCGCGTTTGCTCGAACGCGCCGGCGCCGGCGAGCAGGGTGCCATCACTGCGCTCTACACGGTGTTGGTCGAGGGCGATGATATGAACGAGCCGGTGGCCGATGCCGTGCGCGGTATTCTCGATGGGCACATCGTGCTTTCGCGCGCCTTGGCGCACTTCAATCACTACCCCGCCATCGACGTCCTCGAGAGCGTGTCGCGTCTCACTCGCGACGTCTGCACGCCCGAGGAAGTCGCGCTGGCCGGCAAAGCCCGTGAGCAACTCGCCCTCTATCGCAAGAACGAGGATCTCATTTCCATCGGGGCCTACACGAAGGGCGCCAATCCTGCGCTCGACCACGCCATCGCCCTCCACGAACCGCTCAAAAACTTTCTCCGTCAATCCGTGCACGAGCCCACCGCTCGCGCGCAAACGTTCGCTCACCTCAAAAAAATCGTCGCATGAAACGCTTCCGCTTCCCCCTTCGCCCGGTGGCTGTCCTCCGCGCGCATCGCGAGCTCCGCGCTCGCGAGGCCTTTGCCGCCTCCGTTCACGTTTACGTGTTGTCCGAAGAAAACCTTACGGCCACCCGCGCGCGCGTCGCACGCTTCGAAGCCGCGCTCTTCGCCGGGCGCAGCGGCACCTTCAATCCGGCGGCGGAAGCGCAGCAGCTCGCGGCCTACCAACGCGAGTGCAACGCCGAGGTCGAAGCCGAGCGCGCCACGTTTGCCGCGCGCGCCGAGATGGACCGTTGCCGCGCCGATTATCTGGAGGCTCATCGCAAACTCGAAGTCGTGAAGCGCCTCGAGACCAAATCTCGTCTCGCCCATCGGCTGGAGACGAATCGTGAAGAGCAGGCGGAATTCGACGATTTTGCTACCCGCCGCGCCATGCGTCGCACGCCCCTTTTTAGCTCATGATCGCCAAACTACAAAGCCCGGCGTTTGCCGCCGTCCTCGGAATTGGACTCAGTGTCGCCGTGGGCGTCTCCGTCTCGATGAAGGCGCTGGGCCCGCTCCTCGCCAAAGTGGTCGTCGTCGACGCCAAGCAACCGACGGAAGAGTTGAAACAAAAGGGCTGGGATTTTTGGACCATTGAAATCGACAATCTTTCCAACGAACTAAAAGGGGAGCGCGCTCGTTTGAAAAAAGAGTCCGAGCTGCTTGATCAGCGTGGCGTTCGCCTCGCCGCCGAAGAAAAGGAACTCGGCAAAGTCCGCACTTCGATCGAGGCGCTCCGCAAGGAGATTGCCGACAAAGTCATTGAGATCACCGCCGACGAGTTGAAAAACCTCCGCACGCTCGCGCAGACCTATTCTGTCCTGACCCCGCGCGCAGCCGTCGCAATTTTTCGAGAAATGGACGACGCCACGGCGGTGAAAATTCTCTCCCTCATGAAAGCGGATGTCGTCGGGCCCATCTTTGAGCAGATGAGCCAGACCGCCAATACCGACGGGACGCCACTCGCGCGCCGGGCCGCGCTCCTTTCCGAAAGGCTCCGTCTGATGAAGGCCGCCAAGCAACCGACGTCGTCTTAAGCCTCTTTTCTTCCCGCGCCATGGATCGGCGCGGTCGCAATCCACGGAGGGTGCCGCACTATGCAACTTTCCCTGTCACCCTCTCCCGCTGATTCAAACCTCGCTGCGCAATTGCTCGGCGGCGAAGCGTCCGGCACCGCCGCGTTTGACGGATATTCCGGCCCACTCGCCGCGCCGTTTGCCGTGCTCTTTCCCGGTCTCGCCTCTGCGACCGCGACCGCGACTCCGCCTGCGCCGGGAAAACCAGGCGCGGCCCTCTCAGCGCCCGCACCGTGGATTTGCTCCCCTCGCGCACCCGTCGTCTCGCCGCCCAACTCGATTTCGCCCACCAAAGGTGGCTCGCTCATTGCCAGAACATTCCCGATCACAGCAATTGCGACGAGCACCACAGCCACCGTCGTCGGCACCGAGGGCGACGAACATTGCTCGGAGCCGGACCCACGCGACGGGTTTTCCGAAGAATGTTCCGATAGCGGGACTTCGCGCCGTGAAGACAAGGAAGCCCCGTGCGGGGGGGTAGACTCTATCGTGGGCCGGGTGCTGCCCTTCCTGCCGATTCCACCGTCTGAGTTGATCGTCGCATGGCCGCTCGCGGCCTCGGCGCCGACGCCCCGAGTGGACACTGCGCTGGTGACCGACTCGGCTGCGGAGCCAACCGCGTTCGGTGCGTCTGGCCGACCTACTCCGCCGCGTGCGGCGACGAGTTCCGCCTCGGCGGCGCCGGACCCAGCGGTTCCCGCCCAACCGGCGCGTGCGTTCACGCGCCCGGGCGCAGTCGCCGCCGTGGGAATTTCGGCAGCTGTAGATTCCCCGCGTTCCCCGCTGGTTGAATCAACGTCGGCCGCGTTTGCGTCTTCGCAGGCCATCCCGACTGCCTTGTCTTCGCCCGTGACTCCGGAGTCGCCACGTGATGAGCGTTTTCGCGATCTGGCCGCGCTCCCGGCGCCTCCCGGGCACGCGAACGAGCGACGCACGTTTTTGCAGTCAAAAATTCTCTCGCGTCCGGTCCCCGTGGCCCGCGACCCAGCCACCAGGGACGATTTCGCTGCACCCACCGTGCCTCGCGCCCCGCTCGCGCCGGACTCCGGGTCGGTTCCGTCGCTGACCCCAGCTGCTCTGAATGTTTCGGCGGATTCGCACGCGATCGGTCATCCTTTTGTGTCCCGTGTGATCCCGCTGGCCGCCGTTGTGAGATCTACCCCGTCGGACTCGCAGCCACTTTCCGGTCTACCGCTTCAGTCCCACGCCCTGAGCGCGTCTGGGCCGTTTGAGTTTCACCCCCGGCAGTTCTCCGCGAGCGGGGTTGCGCCAGCTTTGAACGTTTCGCCCAAGGCCTTTCCGGCCGGTGAATTTGGCGCGATTCCGTCAACGTCGTTCGGAGCTGCCGATGAAGTGGGCGCGATCAAGTTCGAGCAGAACTCGGGTGCGCCGTTCGCTCCCTTCGCCCCGCGCGCATTTGCGCCGCTTGACGCCGTCGCGCCGTCAGTCGGCGATTACTCTGGGCCACGCATTACAACCGCAGGCGCGCCGCTGTCTCCGGCCCCACGCGCGAGCGCTGGGCCCGCGGCACCGGCTCCGCTGCCCGTCGTATCCGAAATAACTGTCACGGGGCCCACTCCGGCGGTCTCGCTACCGGGCGCCGTGACGGGCACTTCGCTCATGAGCTCCGGCGGCGCGCCGTTCACTTCGTCGCCGCGGGCTCTGGCCGCGCGGGAATCCGCTCCGATTTCACAGGGAGAAAAATCCTCCACCACGCGCGGGGCAAAAATTGCCGTGCCGACCGGAAATTTTTCAGCGCAGGAAAATATAGACCATTCAGATTTTGATAAAACATTTCTAAACTCTTCCAACGATAGACTTGCGTTACTCGCAGCGGCTGTTGGCACCGGCGTTGCTAAATCAGATGCTCCCATGTCTGCCGCCACGTTTTTCAACCGCCCCGCTCCGACCGCCGTGCTCGACCACGCTCCGGTGGCGTCCTGGCCGGTGACGCCGTTGGCTGGTTCTCCTGATTTTCCCGCGCCCGCTGGATTTGGGCCCGAGACTTCCGCTACCGCGCAGCAAGCGGTCGAAGCCGTCCTCACTGCGGCCGAGCAATTCACTTCTCGCGAGCAGCAATCGGTGAAGCTCCATTTCTCGGTTGGCGGCACCGATCTCAGCGTACGCGTTGAGCTACGGGCCAACCAAGTCCACGCGACGTTCCACAGCGATTCACCTGAGCTCAATTCCGCGCTTGCCCACGAATGGCAAGGTTCCGCGCTGACGCATGCCTGGCAGGGCGCCGCCCTCGTGCATCAGTGGCCGTCGGCCAACGGTGCGGAAGCCGGGGACCGTTTGCCGCGGTTTGCGCCACCCGCCTTCACGACCGGGTCGCATCCGTCCGATGAATCCACTCTCGCTGGTTTTGCCGGCGGCGACGGATCGTCGCAGCAGCGCGGCACCGGGGCCCGCTCTGGCGATGAAAATGCCGCAGGCTTCGGTCGCAGCGGACGCGCTTCCTCTCTTGCCGCTTCCGGCACTGCCACCGGCACCGACTCGGCTGCATCCGTGGTGCCCACGGCTTCGCGCGGCACTCGGCCGGCCGCTTCACCCCGCCTCTCCACCCACGCCTGATTCACCATGACCTCTGTTGCCGCGTTAACCTCCACCCGCTCAGACGAATTCTCCGCCGCGAACGCCCCTGCGTCCGCCTCGCGCATTCCCCAGAAAACTCTCGGCCAGAATGATTTTCTCAAACTGCTCGCGAAGCAGTTTCAGACCCAAGACCCGATGAAGCCGATGGAGGACACCGCCTTCATCGCGCAGATGGCGCAGTTCTCGTCACTCGAGCAATCGAAGACCATGGCGAACGATATGGCCGCGCTCCGCAGCGACCAACAACGCACCGCCGCCAATTCCTATCTCGGCCATCGCGTCACGGTTGATGCAGGCAAAGGCCAGACCGACACCGGTGATGTCACCGGCGTTGATGAGCGGGGCACCACTCCGCAACTCGTCATCAATGGTCAGTTGTATCCACTTTCTGCCGTGCTCCTCGTGGAGCGTGGCACTGTCATCGCGCCCGCTCCTGCACCGGTTCCGGCCGGCGGGGCTTAATCCTCCAACCCAACACATATCACCATGTCACTCATCGGCACAATGGGCAGCGGCGTCAGCGCGCTGCGGACCTTCATGAAAGGTCTTGAAGTCATCGGCAACAATATCGCCAACGTTAATACGACGTCCTTCAAAGCGTCCGAGGCGAAATACGCCGACAGCTTCAGCAACATCCTCCAGCGCTCGTCGCCCTCGGCCGCCGGCGCGGCCAACAATCCGTCCACCGGCATCGGCACCGGCGTCAAGCTCGCCGGTGTCAGCGTAAATTTCACGCAGGGCTCGCTCGCGAGCACCGGCAAAGAGACGGATCTCGGCATCTCGGGCAACGGCTTCTTTCACGTAAAAAATTCCGTCGATGACGCCGAATACGCCACCCGCGCCGGTGAATTTCGGTGGGACGACCAAGGTTTCTTGGTCACGTCTCAAGGCTACCGCGTGCAGGGCCTGACGGGCACCGGCCTCACGGCGGTTGGCAACGTTAAGCTCGGCGCGGCGCCAACCGGCACGCAGTTGCAATCGGTGACGATCGACCGCAGCGGCAGTGTCGTGGAGTTCTACTCCAACGGCACGTCGGCCACCACGAATCGGCTGCTGCTCCAGACGTTCAACGATCCCGCCGCGCTCACCAACGTCGGAAATAATCTCTACGGTGGTCTCCTCTCCGCGGGTCCGGTCGGTGCGGCCGCCGGAAACTCCTTGCTGCAAGCCGGCGACGTCAACGCCCCGGGCAAGAACGGGCTCGGGATCATCCAGAGCGGCACACTCGAACTCTCAAACGTCGATCTCACCGATCAGTTCGCCAATCTCATCACGACCCAGCGTAGCTTCCAGGCCGGCTCCCGTCTCATCACGGTGTCCGATACCGTCCTTGAAGACATCGTCGGTCTGAAACGTAGCTAAGTTTGATTGGTTGAGGGTGGGGGACTGGACCCGTGGATGCTTCGCGCACCCGCTGATCGTCCTGCACGCGCTTCGACTGCGCTCCACCCTCCACCGTCAGCCTTCAACCCTTCCTCTCCATGGCTGCTCCTAAATCTGAAGCTCCCGCTCCCGCCGCCACCGTCATTGCGCCCACCGCGCCGACCAAAAAGGGCGGCATCGGGGCGTGGATTCCCGTGATCGCCGCGATCTTGCTGGCACCGGTGGCGACGTGGGCGACGGTTGAGTTCGTCCTGCTGCCCCGTCTTCAGAAAAAAATCGCGGCCACCGCCCCCGGGGAACATGGCGCCGAGGCCGCTCCTGCCCACGCCGAGGCCCCGGCGCATGGCGCCAAACCCGGCAAAGAAAGCAAGGGTGGCAAAGGGGGTAAAGAATCCGGCGGCGGCCCGGGCACCTACGAGTTTCAAAACATCGTGGTGAATCTTGCGGGCACCATGGGCACGCGTTATCTCAAAACGAGTTTCCTCGTCACCGCCGCGAAGGACAACGACATCAAATCGCTGTTCGAAGGCTCCCGCGCCCGGCTCATGGACGTCACGCTGAACGTGCTGTCGTCGCTCACGCTCGCCGACTTGGAGGAGCCTGGTTCGAAAAACATCATCCGCGAAAAGCTCGTGATGGCCTACAACCAGGCCCTCGGAAAGAAAATCGCTGATCAGGTCTATTTTTCCGACTTCGTGATCCAGTAGTCGCCCGCACCATGGCCGAAGATCCGTCAAACCCCGTCAGCGATTTTCTCGATCAAAACGAGATCGATCGGCTGCTCGCACAAAATGTCGAGGCCCCGCCCAAGAACTCGGTCCACATCCTCGCGGGTTCTCCGGCGGGGGCCGCGCTCAAGATCGAGCCCTATGATTTTCGCAATCCCGCGTTTCTCTCCGAAGCGGAGTTGCGCCGGCTCCGCCTGCTGCACGAGGATTTCATCCGCTACTTGAGCGCCCGGCTTTCGCTGTATCTGCGGATGGAGTTTGGCCTCAAGATGGCCAAGCTCACTACCATCACCTACGCGAAATTTTGCGAATCACTGCCCAATCCCACCCACCTTTCGCTCTTCAAAGTCGAGCCCCTCACGGGTGTTGGCATCCTCGATATTAATCCGCGCCTCGCCCTGACCATCGCCGACCGGCTCCTCGGTGGTCGCGGGCACTCGGTCAAAGTTGAGCGCTACCTCACCGAGATCGAAGTCGCCCTGATCGAGGATGTGATTCTCCTGCTTCTCGAGGAATGGTGCGGCCAGTGGAAGAGCGAGCAGGAGCTCCGTCCCAGCATCATCGGTCATGAAAACAACGGCCGCTTCCTGCAGACCTCGCCCAAAGACGCCTTTATTCTGGCGCTCACACTCGAATGTAATTTCGGCGATTGTTCCGAGCAGATCCAGATCGGGGTGCCTTACTACACCATCGAGCCGGTCGTCAAAAAAATGCAGGCGCGTCGACAGAAAGACACGGCCGTCGCTCAGACGGCGAAACGTGCCGAGTGGCGCGCGTCGTACGACCGAATCACGGTTCCGGTCCGGGCGGAATGGCAGGCTTTTGAACTCACACTGCGGGAGATCTCCAGTCTCCGCGTCGGCGACGTGATCGAGATGAAGGATTCCGCCTGCCAGGACACGCGCGTGCTCCTCAACGGCACCTCCAAATTTGTCGGCACCGTCGGCCTCGATGCCGACCGCGTTGCTGTCGAGCTCACCCGGAAACTTCCCCCCGAAGATACTTACCATGGCAAATCTGATGGACGAAAAATCTCTTGAAATCGTGCTCGACGTGAAGGTGAAGGTCACCGTCCAACTGGGCTCGGTGAACCTGCCGATGCGCGAAGTGCTTGAACTCGCCACTGGCTCCATCGTGCAGCTCACGCAACACGCCAGCGATCCCGTCGGCCTCTTCGTCAACGATAAGCTCGTGGCCTATGGCGAAGTCGTCGTCGTCGAAGACAACTTCGGTATCAAAATTACGGAAATCGTCGGCAGCGCCAAATCATGACCGGACGCGCGCGGAGATTTCTCGCTCGGGTCGTGGCCTTCGTCCTGGTCGCTGCGTCCGCCGCATCCGCCGCCGACGACACCACGATTCTTTTTCCCGGCGGGACTTCGTCCGCTCCGTCCTCGACCGCTCCGAGCGGCGGCAGTCTGGGCCATGTCACCTTGCTCGTCGGCGTGGTGCTCGCGGCCGCCGGGGGTTGGTTCGTCTGGCGGGGGCGCCATGCTTCGCCCCTTGGCCGCGAGGTCCGCCAGTTGACCCTGAGTGAGACGCGCTCGTTGGGTAACCGCCAATTTCTCGTCGTTGCCACCTACGAAAATAGAAAGTTTTTACTCGGTGTATGTCCGGGCCGGATCGATCTCATCGCGCCGTTGCACGATGCTACGCCGCTGGAGAAATCGCGTTCATGACCCGTCTCCGCGCATTTTTTCTAACGGCGCTGATGTGCTGCGCGTTTGTCCTCCCGGCTGCGTCGCAGACGAATCCGCCGAGCCCGCTTCCACCGCCGACGATTCCGGGCTCCGCCGCCGTTTCCCCGGCGCCGAATGCCGGTCCCTTCCGGCTCAACATCGGCCTCGAAGGCAGTAGCCAAAGCGGCGAGGTCAGCGTCGCCGTGCAGATCGTGCTGATCATGACGCTGCTCTCGGTCGCACCCTCGATCGTGCTCTTGATGACGAGCTTCACGCGCATCGTCATTGTGCTCGGTTTTGTGCGCACCGCCTTGGGCACGCCGAGTGCGCCCTCGAATCAAATTATCGTCGGCCTCTCGTTGTTTCTCACGTTTTTCCTGATGGGGCCGGTCGTGGATCGGGTGAATGACGAGGCGCTGCGTCCGTTTCTCGACGGCAAGATTACCTCGGTCGAGGCGATTGATAAAGCCTCGGTGCCCTTGAAGCAGTTCATGCTGAAACAAACCCGCAGTCGGGACATCGAGTATTTCCTCGAACTGGGCGGCTTCGGACCGACGGCCGTCAAAGATTTGTCGATGCGCGTCGTGATTCCTGCGTTTGTGATCAGTGAACTGCAAACGGCCTTTCAAATGGGCTTTTTGCTTTTTCTGCCGTTTCTCGTCATCGATTTCCTGGTGTCGTCCGTCCTGATGGCTCTGGGCATGATGATGATGCCGCCCGTCACGATCGCCCTCCCGCTCAAGCTCCTCCTGTTCGTGTTGGTCGATGGTTGGCACCTCGTCGTCCGCTCGCTCGTGCAAAGCTTCGGCGCGTAGCGCCGAAGCGGTTGAAGTGTGAAGTTTAAGTTTAACCACCAGCGCTCCTCCCTCGGTCCTTCAACGTCAACTTCAGACTTAAACTGATTCATGAATCCCGACCTCGCCATCGATCTCTTCAAATCCACCGTCGTCTTCGCCCTTTACATTGTGGCGCCGTTCCTCGGTCTGACCCTCGTCGTCGGACTGATGGCCAGCCTGCTCCAGTCCGTCACGAGTATGCAGGAACAAACGCTCACGTTTGTGCCCAAACTACTCGCGCTCGCGGGTCTCTCGCTCGTGCTGACTCCTTGGCTGCTCCGCTCGCTGTCCGAGTTTACGATCACGTTGATTACGCGGATGGGCACGCTTGGGCACTGAGACGCTCCGGCGGTCGAACCGTCATTCGTTTTGCTCCGTAAGATGCGCGGCCCCTGACCGCAATCACCCGCCTGAGCTCGACCAGGCCACGCCCGCTCACCCGCCATGCCCCTCGATTCACTCATCGCTTGGATGATGATTTTTCTCCGTTCGATCGGGGTGATTCTCCAACTCCCGGTGCTCGCAGGTCGCGCGATCCCGATTCCGGTCCGGCTCGCGCTCTGTGTGTGTCTGGCGACTCTCCTGATCGGTGTCGTGCCCGCCGCGCCCGTTTCGCTCGGGGTCGGCGCACTCGTTATGGCCGTCGCTGGCGAGGTGATGTTGGGGCTCGCGCTGGGTTTTGTGACGCGTATCGCCCTTGCCGGCGTCGAGATGGCCGGTCGCCTCATTGCGACCGAAGTCGGGATGAGTGCGGCACCGGGTATGGGCGTGCCCGAACCGTCGACCGAGCCGCTCGCCGCGTTACTCTCCGCTTTCGCCATCGTGCTCTTCTTTTTGCTCGGGGGACACCACAGCGTTTTGACCGCGTTTGCGCGCAGCTTTCAATTCGCTGCCGCAGGCGCACCCGCGCTCAATTCCGGTGCCGGGATCGCGCTCATTCGCTCGACCGCGCATATTTTGGAGCTTGGTTTGCGCATCGCCGCGCCGTTCATCGCGATGAACTTCTTGGTCACACTCGCGTTCGCCGTGCTCGGCCGCGCCGTGCCCAAGATGAACGTTTTTGTGGTCAGCTTCTCGGCGCGGGCGCTGATCGGTTTTGGTCTGCTGAGCGCCGCTGGTGCGCTGACCGCGCGTTATCTCTTCTTGGAGTTTGGCGAGATGCCCTTGCGGATGTTGCAGCTCCTGCCGGCGCGCTGATCAGGCCAACGGCACGGCTTCGGTTCCGTCGCGCGCGGCGGAGTGGAGTTGGGATGAGTTTCGTTTTTGTGTTCGCGGCGCGGCGCGTTCGCGGTTTCCCCTGATGAGACCCTGCCCGCGCGCGGCAAAATTTGCCGAGTTTTTTAACGCAGGTTTCTGTGCGGTTATTTCCGTCCGGTCGGGGTTTTTGTTAAAACTTTAACACACTAATGAGTATCACCTAACGTACCTCATCCCGCCCTTGGCATCAGCGTTGCAATACTCTTTGCGCAACCACCCATGGGCGACACCGATCAAGATCAAAAAACTGAGCAGGCGAGCGAGAAGAAGCTCTCCGAGGCCCATGATCGCGGTCAGTTTGCCAAGTCGCACGAGATCACGGTGCTCTTTCCGATCGCGGCTACGATTTGCGTGCTCACGCTCACCGCCCACTCCGCTTCGCGGGACATTGCGGAATACGCGGTCGCGATGTTTACGCGTTTCGGGGTCACGCAGGTGGCGCGTGACACGGTGACGACCCAACTCGGCGAAGTGATGTTCACGTCGTTCCGTGCGATGGGGCCCTTTCTGCTCGCGATTGTCGGCGCCACGCTCCTGGCCGGCGGCATCCAGAGCGGCTTTCGGTTAACACCCGAATCCGTCACGTTCAAACTCGAGAGTCTCGATGTCGTGGCGGGCTTTGGTCGCATTTTCTCAAAAAGTGTCCTCGTCCGGAGTGGGATCGATCTGCTCAAGCTCATCGCCATCGGGATTGCCCTCTGGCTTGGCGCGCGCGGCTTGATGTATGACCCGCTCTTCAGTGCACCAGTCGAGGCCGCCTACCTCGGCGTTTTTCTGAACAACGCCACCTTGCTCTTCCTGACGCGCCTGTTGCTCGCCTTGGCGATCGTCGCCGCGATCAGCTACGGCTACGAGAAGTTCAAGACGTCCCGCGAGCTGATGATGACGAAGCAAGAGGTGAAGGAAGAGAGCAAGTCGGCCGAAGGTAACCAACAGACGAAAGCCGCGATGCGCCGCATGGGCCGCCGTCTGATGCAAAAGCAGATGCTCGCTGCGGTCGCCACCGCCGACGTCGTCGTCACCAATCCGACCCACTTCGCCGTCGCGCTGAAATACGAGCGGGGCAAGGACCAGGCGCCCGTCGTTCTCGCGAAGGGTGAAAACCGTTTCGCGCAGCGCATCAAGGCCCTCGCCGCCGAACACGGCGTGCCCACGGTCGAGAACAAGCCGGTCGCGCGTCTGCTTTTCGCCATGGGCAAAGTCGGCGAGAACATCCCGGCCGAACTCTACTCGGCCGTCGCCGGGATTCTCGCGGTCGTTTACCGCACTCATCGCTACTACTTCCACTGCTTGAAGGCCCGGCGTTTGTCCGACGTCACCGCCTAACCGATGAGTGCCATCGTCGCCAACTCCAGTCCCGTCACCGCGCTGCTCAAGCGCGCGGATCTCATTTTCACCGGCGGCCTGTTTCTCACCGTCCTGCTGTTGATCATGCCGATCCCGCCGGTGCTGCTGGATACGTTTCTCGCGCTGAACATCGGTCTTTCGCTCCTCGTCCTCCTCGCGATTATCTACGTCAAGGATCCACCCGAGTTCTCGGGTTTCCCCACGCTGCTCCTCGCCCTCACGCTGTTCCGCCTCGCGCTCAACATCAGCACGACCCGTCAGGTGCTCGTCCATGGTTACGCCGGCGAGGTCATCGAGGCGTTCGGTCATTTCGTGATTCAGGGCAACTACATCGTCGGTGCCGTCGTGTTTCTGATTCTCGTGGTCATCAACTTCGTCGTCATCACGAAGGGCGCGGGCCGCATCGCCGAAGTGAGCGCGCGCTTCACACTCGATGCGCTTCCCGGTAAACAGATGGCCATCGATGCCGAGCTCAACGCCGGCATCATCGACGAGGTCACCGCCACCGCCCGGCGCGTGAAGGTGCAGAAGGAGGCCGATTTTTACGGCGCGATGGACGGGGCCTCGAAGTTCGTGCGCGGCGATGCCGTCGCCGGTATCTTCATCACGCTGATCAACGTCGTCGCCGGTTTCGCGATCGGCGTGTTGCAGATGGGCCTGTCGCTCACCGAGTCGCTGACGAAGTTCACGCTGCTGTCCATCGGTGACGGTCTCGTCTCGCAAATTCCCGCGCTCATCCTGTCCGTGGGCGCCGGTCTCCTCGTGACCCGCGCCTCCGACAACAACAACCTCGGCACGCAGCTCGCCAGCCAACTCTTCCGCTACCCGCGTGCGCTGCGTATTTGCGCCGGCATGATGGTCGTCTTTGCGGTCATGCCCGGTATGCCGATGCTGCCTTTCCTCGGCATGGCCGGCCTGTTCGGGTTTCTGGCCAAGATTCTCCAAGATCAGGAAAATGTGACGGGTCACGCCTACGGCGAGGAAGCGCCTAAGTCCGCGAAGGCAAATTCGCCCGCCAAGGCTGGCTCCGAGGGTAAGGCCGCCGCCGGGTCTTCTGCGAGCGCGACGCCCGGCACCGCCGAGGATGTCCGCAAACTTATCGAGATGGATATCTTCGCCATCGAGATTGGCTATGGTCTCCTCGGTTTGGCCGATGCGAAGGGTGGCGGTGAACTCCTCGCCCGCGTCACCGGCGTGCGCAAAACGCTGGCCCGCGAAAAGGGCATCGTCGTCCCGCCCGTTTCCGTCCGTGACAATCTCGAGCTCGAGCCGAACGACTACCGTTTCCTCCTGCGCGGCAAGGCCGTCGCTCGCGGTCAACTCCTGCCCGGCCGTTGGCTCGCCATGAATGTCTCCGGCAGCAAAGTCCGCCTCAAGGGTGTGCCGACGCGTGAGCCCGTGTTTAATCTGGAGGCGACGTGGATCGATGAGGCGGAGAAAAAGACGGCCGAGCTCAACGGCTTCACGGTAGTCGATTCGGCCTCGGTGCTCATCACACATTTGTCCGAGATTCTGAAGGCCAACGCGCATCATCTCATCGGCCGCCAGGAAGTGCAGCTCCTCGTCGACCATCTGAAAGTTGCCCATCCCGCGCTCGTCGCCGAACTGCTCCCCGACCTCGTCACGCTCGGGATCATCCAGCGCGTCCTCCAGAATCTCCTCCGCGAAAACGTCGCGATCCTGAATCAACCGCTGATCCTCGAGGGCATCGCCGACTTCGCCTCGCTGTCGAAGAACCCCGATGATCTCAGCGAACTCGTGCGCCGCCGCCTCGGGCTCTACTTCGTGCCAGAATACGAGTGCCGCCCCGGGGTCGTCCGCGCCGTCACCTTGGACCCGCGCTTCGAGCAATGGCTCTCGACCAAGGTGCACCGCTCGCCGACCGAGGTCGGCCTCGCGCTCGATCCCGCGACCGCCCGTCACCTCATCGACGAGATTACGCGCCGCACCAACGATCTTATCCAAGCCGGTCAGCCCGCCGTCATGGTGGTCTCCACCGAGATTCGTCTGCCGCTCAAACGTTTCTTCGAGTCGTCCTTCCCCCGCGTCGTCGTGCTCGCTTTTCAAGAGTTGCCCGCCGCGACCGAGGTCGAAAACGCCGGCATCATCACTCCTCCCGCGCACATCGCCCGCGCCGAGGTCCCGCTCAAGGTCGCCGCCTAACCCGTCATGGCCACTCCCGCTCCACGCCTCGCGCCCGGCACCTACAAGTTCACGGTGAAATCCATCGAGCAGGCCGTCGCGCTGATCCGCGAAAAGCTCGGCCCCTCCGCCCGCGTGCTTTCGGTGCGCGCTGTGGTCCCGACCGGCCTGAAAAAATTGTTCAGCTCGCCGAAACTCGAGGTCATCGCGCAATGTGACGCCCCCTCCGCAGAGTCTCTCGCGGCTTCGCGCACTCCGTTGTTGGCCGTCTCCTCCGCGCTCGCGCTGCCGACCGACTCCGCTCCCGCCGCACGGTCTCGCCTCGCACCGTTCCCTTCTTCACTCGGTCTCGCCGGTCTATTACGCCGCTCGGGCATCACCGAGACTGCGCTCACGCGGCTCCAAGCCGGCGTAAATTGGGCAGAGCTTAGTACGCTGCCGCTCCACCGCGCTCTCGCCGAAACTTCGCGGCTGCTCCGCTCCCACGCCGAGGCCCGTCCGTCGCGCGCTCCCCTTTCCCGCGCCGCCTTTCTCGGCGCACCGGGCGTCGGTCGCACGACCGCACTTTGCAAATGGCTCGCGCAGGAAGTTTTTCGCCGCGCGCGCCTCGGCCACGTCGTCAGCGTCGAATTCGACCGGCCCAACCCCCTCGGTCCGCTCCCCGTTTTCGCCGAGGCCATGGGTGTGCCGCTCGCGCATTTCCCGTGCGGGACCGAGGCCGCCGTGCCGAACGGTTTTGTTTATTTTGATCTGCCCGGCCTCTCGCCATGCCGTCCGGCCGACAACGCGCCGCTCGCCGCCTTCCTCGATCGCGAGCGCATTAACGAGCGCGTGCTCGTGCTCAACGCCGCTTACGACCGCGCGTCTTTGCGTGACGCCTACTCCGCCGGCCGCGACCTGGGCGCCACGCACCTCGTGTTCACTCACCTCGATGAGGTGCCGCAGTGGGGTAAACTCTGGGACTACCTCTTCGACGAGTCCATCGAGCCGCTGTTCCTCGGCACCGGTCCGTCGCTCACCGGTGACTGCGAAGAAGACGTCCCGGGTGCGATCGTGCGCCGCACGTTGCCCGACGAGTCCTGACCTCCCACCCCCAGCCCCGAGACCCAAAACCCGAAACCCTTAAATTTTCCTGCATGAAATTCATCTTTTTTATGGGCGGTTTTTCCGGACTCATGGTCACGGGCACCGCCAGCTATCTCTCCGATCACCAGCCCGACCGCATCCTTGTAGATGCGTCCGTCGGCTGCCTGGCCGGCGCGCTCCTCTTCCGCTGGTTCTGGACCGTCCTGTTGGGCGGTATCCGGGAAACCATTTTGCAACGTCACGCCGCCGCCACCGCGACGGCCAAGAGTAAGTAACCATTAGTCCACCCTCCATGAATACCGCCACTGCTTCGCTCCCTTGCATGGATGCTACGCCCGCCGCCGCCTGGCGCGCGTATCAGGGAGTTTCGCCGAGCGCCGTCGATGAAAAGGATTTGATCGAACGGTATCTCCCCCTCGTCCGCAATGTCGTCGACCGCATCAAACTCAACGTGCCCGCGCACGTCGATGCCGACGATCTTTACAGCGTCGGCATCACCGGCCTCATCGCGGCCGTCCGCAAGTTTGACCCCGAACAGGGCGCCACCTTTGCCGGCTACGCCGCGATGCGCATCCGTGGGGCCATCCTCGACGAACTCCGTCGCATGGATTGGTGCCCCCGCCGCGTCCGCGCCCGTTCCCGCAAGCTCAAGTCCGCCATTAACGAGGTGGAGCAAAAAGTCGGCCGCGTCGCCACCGACTCCGAGGTCTCCGCCGCTCTCGGACTCGACGCCAAGGAATACTCCAAGTGGGTCGAGGAGGCAAAACCCGTCACGTTCATCACCATCGACCAGGGCTCCGAGCGCCAAGAGGGCGAAGGCCCCTCGCTCCACGATCTTTTGGCCGACGAAAACGACGTCACCGGTCGCGATAACCTCGAAAAGGCCGAGCTCGTGCAACTTCTCACTCAACGGATGGCGGAACTGCCCGATATACCGAAGAAGATCCTCGCCATGTATTATTTCGAAAATCTGCGTCTCGCCGAAATCGCTGCCGTCTTCGGTCTGACGGAGTCGCGCATCTGCCAGATCCACTCGCAGACGATTCTCGGTCTCCGCGCCTATTTGCAGCGCGTGCGCGATCGCTGATCGCGCTCGCTCTCGTCGCCACCCGTTAACTTATGCTCATCATCGTTGGAGGTATCATCGTTTTGGCGTCCACGCTGGGCGGCTTCATGATCGCTGGCGGCAAGCCGATCCTGTTGCTCCACTTGTCGGAGTTCGTCGTCATCCTCGGTATCACCGGCGGCATGATCGTGATCGCGACGCCGGCCCACGTTTTGAAGGAGGTCGTGCACAAGACCATCGAAGCCCTCAAGGGCAAGAGCATCAGCAAGGGCGACTTTAACGATCTCCTGAAACTCCTCTACGAAATCTTTATGGTGGGCCGGCGCAATGGTCTCATTGCGCTCGAGGAACACGTGATGGACCCGAAGAAGAGCAGCATCTTTCAGCGCTACCCGGTCGTGCTGAATCACCCCGAACGGCTGGAGTTTCTCGTCAATGGGCTGAAGCCGGTGATCGACGGAAAAATTAAGCCCGACCAGCTCGCCGATCTCATGGAAGCTGAACTCGACGCCAAGGCCACCGAGGCCGAGCACCCGCTGCATGTGCTGCAATTGATCGCCGATTCGCTGCCTGCCATCGGCATCGTCGCTGCCGTGCTCGGCATCATCAACACGATGTCCGCCATCGCCGAAGGCCCCGAGGCCGTCGGTGAAAAAGTCGCCGCCGCCCTGACCGGCACTCTGCTCGGCATCTTTATTGCCTACGGCTTTGTCAGCCCGCTCGGAGCGCGCCTGAAGACGATCGTCGTCGCCGACGAAGAGGTTCTCCGCTGCATCATGCAAGCCGTCGCCGGTTTCGCGAAAGGCCTCGCTCCACTCACCGCGGTCGAAGTCGCGCGACGCTCGCTCAACAGCCACGTCCAACCCGGCGGCGCCGAACTCGAGGCCGCCTTGAAAGCCCTCGCACCCGCGAAGTGAATGCTTCGCGTTCACCGTTTAAGTTTTAAGTTGAAGGTGAAGCAACGAACCCACGCTTCGCGCTCTCACCGCCGCCTTAATCTGACACTTCCCCCTTCAACTAAAAAAACATGGCCCGCAAAAAAGCCGCAGCGCACCACGGCGGCGCTTGGAAAGTCGCTTATGCCGACTTTGTGACCGCCATGATGGCGCTCTTCATGGTGCTGTGGATCTCGTCGCAAGATAAGGAAATCCTCATCGCGACCTCCCAGTATTTTCAGAATCCCTTCCGCTCGCCGATGGACGCTACGTCGGGCGTGCTCCCGTTCAACAGTAACAAGACGTCCCAAAGCTCCGGTAATCAGGCGGGCACCGAGAAGGAGGTGAACCGCAACAAGCAGATCCAGCTGACCTTTCTCAGTTCGGTTGCGGCTGATTTTTATCGTCTCCTGCACCTCGATCAAAATCTCGCAGGCAAGCCCGTCGACGTGCAAGTCACCACCGACGGCCTGCGCGTCACGCTCTTCGACCGCGCCAGCCGACCGCTCTTTGTCGGCGACACGACCGAGTTTACGGAATGGGGGAATTTTATTCTGCAAGGTCTCGCCTGGAACATTGATCGCCACCAATTCCACGTGACGATCGATGGACACACCAAGTCCAATCTCGCGCTCAAGCGCGATGATTACACCGCGTGGGAGCTGTCGGCCGACCGTGCGAACGCCGCGCGCCGCGTGCTCGTGCACCATGCGGTGGAGCCCGCTTTGATTGAACGAGTGACGGGCTACGCCGACACGCGACCACTCGAGGGCGAGCCCCGTGAGGCTGAAGTAAACCACCGGATCACGCTCAGTCTCACGCTCACCGCCAAGGCCCGTTTCAAGGATAGCAAGAGCGTGGAAAAGCCCATCCCGCTCACCGTTACGCCCGAGCAAGCCGCCCCGAAAACAAGCCCATGAAATCTTTCTTGCAGGGTAAATCGTCCCTCTCCGTGCCCTCGCTTCGTCCGCCCGCGGGTCTCGCCCAGCGGGTCGCCGTTTCGTGTGACAGCTCACGGCCTGCGCCCCACGCACCCGCGCATGCGCGCTCGGCTGGCTCCGGCGATGCCACGGTCGAAGTCGTGAAAGAAGGCGACAAAGTCGTCCGCCTCGTCGTTACCTGTGGCTGCGGTGAGCGGGTGGAAGTGGAGTGCCTGTATCCCGCCGGTCGTTGAGGGAGCCGCTTCGCTGTTTGCCAGTTGGGGATGCGCCGCCCCCGTCGCGTCGCACGCTCAGGGGTTTGTCATTGCGAGCCCGGCTTGGCGGGCGTGGCAATCCAGCATGGGGCGCCACCACCCGCGCGATCCGACATGCCAGAGTTGACCCAAACCCCAAAAACTTGCCGACCCACATTCCCCGGCGAAAACGCGGCGATGAACCCTTCGGTGACGGCGGCTCTTTTGGGGCAGTTGCCCAGAGGATGCGCACCGTCGGTTGCTCGTATTAGCGCGGGGCCTCAGATCAATCGCCCAAATGATTCAGACTTTGATTTGCCGGGTAGCCGCGAGCGCCAGCGAGTGGTGATCCGTCCACTCGCTGGCGCTCGCGGCTACCGAAAAGTCCAGCGTTCAAAGGACGTTGGTATCACAGGGCGGGTCGGAGACCGCGCCCTGCTATAAACTGCCTCAGTGGCCCGCGCCGGCTTGGTGCTCTTGGATGTATTCCTGCTTGAGGCCGAGTTTTTCCGGGGCGTGGAGGACGAGCATTTTCATGCGAATGTCGGCGGGGACTTGGGCGGCGGTCGCTTTGGAGACGAAGATCATCAGGCCGATCGCGAGCGGGACGGTCCAGATCGCGGGTTGTTCGCAGAGGATGCGGAGGAGCGGGTGCTGGGCCCAGAAGCCGTTGAGCGGAGCGAAGCCGGCGAAGATTTTGCCCATCGGACCTTTGTCGAGGGCGAGCGTGCCGAGATTCGTGAGCGCGGCGGCGCCGAGGGCACAGAGACCGCCGGTGAGCATGCCCGTCGCGGCGCCTTTCATCGTCATTCCGCGCCACCACACGCTCATGAAGAGCAGCGGGAAATAACTCGCGGCGGCGATCGCGAAGGCTTGGCCGACCATAAAATTGATTTCCAGGGGTTCGACAAAACAGCCGAGCGTGACCGCGACGCCTCCGATGAGCACGGCCGCAACTTTGAAGGCAAACATCCGCTCGGCCGGCCCGGATTTGGGCCGCAACATGCGGCCGTAGACGTCGTGGGCGAGCGCACCCGTCATCGAGACGAGCAGGCCGCTGAAGGTGCTCATGAACGCCGCGAACGCGCCGGCGCAGGTGATGCCGCTGAGGATGGAGCCGACGACGCCGTATTTCGCGCCGATGAGCGTGGGGAGTTCGAGGACAATTTTGTCGGTGCCCTTGGCGCCGACGCCGCTGTAGAGCTCCGGGAGAAGATTGCGGCCGATCACGCCGAACACAGGCGGGAAAACGTAGAAGACACCGATGAGAATCATCACCCACATCGTCGTTTTCTTGGCGGCGACGCCGTCGGGGTTGGTGTAGAAGCGGACGAGGATGTGGGGG
This sequence comes from Opitutus sp. GAS368, assembly GCA_945871085.1. Taxonomy (GTDB): domain Bacteria; phylum Verrucomicrobiota; class Verrucomicrobiia; order Opitutales; family Opitutaceae; genus GAS368. The sequence goes on from CAMBVX010000033.1 coordinate 28,891, forward strand.
AGTCCGGCGGTGCCGCAGACGAGGGCGATAATGAGCGAATAGGTGTAGAGCAGCGAATAGGGCTTTTGGTGTTCGGCGAGAAACGCGGGGCGTTGTTCGGCGGGGAGCGCGCTGGCTGCGGCCGTGACGGCTTTCGTCGTGAGCGGGCCGAAAGGGGCGATCCACGCGCTGTCCTTCGGGGCTTTTTCCACGAGTGGTTTGCGTTCGATGGAAGAGACGGGTGGCGCGGTTTCACCGGCGGCGAGGTTGGCGCCGATCTGCGTGTTGTAGAAACCGACGACGGCCATGAGCACGAAGACCGGCACGCTGATCGCGAACATCTTGATCCAATACTGGACCGCCTGCACGAGGGTGATGCCCTTCATGCCGCCGAGGGCGACGTTGAAGGTGATCACGGCGCCGACGAGCACGACGCCGACCCAGTAGGGCAGGCCGGGGAAGATGTAGGCGAGTGTCACGCCGGCGCCTTTCATCTGCGGCATCGTGTAGAAAAATCCGATGAAGAGGACAAAGCAGACGGCGATTTTGCGGAACAGCGGCGAGTCAAAGCGGCCCTCGGCGAAATCGGGAATTGTATAGGCGCCAAAGCGACGCAGCGGTCCCGCGATGAAGAGCAGGAGGAAGAGGTAGCCGCACGCGTAACAAACCGGATACCACAGCGCGTCGTAGCCGGACGACATGACCATGCCGGCGACGCCCATGAAGGACGCAGCGGAGAGATATTCGCCGGAGATGGCGGACGCGTTCCAACCGACCGAGACGGAACGACCGGCGACGAAGAAGTCGCTCGCCGTCTTGGAGGTTTTCGCGGAGCGGAACCCCATCCAGAGGGTGACGGCGACGGTGAGAAACGAGAAGCCGAAGATCCACGGATCGACGCCGTTGAGGAGAGCAAGAGGGAGATTCATGGCTTAGCGGCGAGCCTCTTTGACTTCCTCTTCTTCGAGGCGGAGTGAGCGCTTGATGAAGACGTAGGAGATGACCCAGACGAAGGGGAAAAACAGGATGCCCAAAATCAGCCAGCTCAGCGTGAAGCCGGCGACGCGCGTCGCCATGAAGGCGGGCGCGAAATAATTGAGGAGCGGCAGGCCGAGCAGCGCGACGAGGAAGGTCGCGGCGCAGGCGATGGAGAGGCTGAGCTGTCGGCGCATCAACGAGCGGAGGAAGGGCTCACTGTGCACGACATCGTCGTGGGTGGGGGTGGGGGAGGACATACGAGGCGCAACTTGGCGGTCCGCCCGAGACGCGGCAAAGGGTTTTTTCGTCCGAGCTACCGAAACTGAATCGTGACACGATTAGCGGAGTTGCGGCTCGTCGGCTCCGCGTGAATCCGCCAAAACCATAAAGCATGAAATTACCGCTGTTTTTTCTGGTGCTGGTGGCGACGATGTGGGCCGGCGAACCGGTCGTGATCCCGCCGATTGGCCAGCTCACGACGCCGGGTTGGCGTTACGAGGAGATGCGGCGTTTTAAGGCACCGGAGGCGGGGCAGGGGGTGGCGGTGGACAAGGAGTTTTTCTACGCGATCAACAATCACACGATCGGAAAATACCGGAAGGCGAGCGGCGAGCGCGTCGCGGGGTGGGAAGGCGGAGCGGGTGGCGAGATCATTCACCTCAACGCTGGATTCGTGCGCGAGGGGCGGATTTATGGCGTGCATTCGAACTATCCCGGTATGCCGATGCTGAGCTCGCTGGAGTTCTTCGACACCGCTTCGCTGAAGCACGTGGGCTCGCACAGTTTCGGGCGGATGGACGGTTCTTTTACGTGGCTCGACCGGGCTCCCGCCGCTGCCACCAGCGCGGCGGCGGGGCGCTGGATCGCGTGTTTTGTGCACTATGGAAATCGCGCGGCGGAGCCGAATCGGGACGTGGCGTGGACGCAGATCATCGCCATGGACGAGGAGTGGCGGCGCACGGCGGGGTGGGCGCTACCGGCCGATTTGCTCGGACGCTTTGGCGGGCGTGGGTACAGCGCTTCGGGCGGTGCGTTTGGGCCGGGTGGGTTTCTCTACCTCACGGGTCACGACAACCCGGAGCTTTATGTCGTGGAATTTCCGCAGGCGGGTTCGGTGTTGAAGTGGATCGCGACGGTGCCGTTTCCCTCGGAGGGGCAGGCGTTTTGCTGGGACCCGCATGAGGCGGGCGTGCTGTATTCGGTTTTGAAGCGGACGAAGGAAGTGATCGTCGGGCGCGTGACGCGGCCGTAG
>CAMBVX010000034.1 GCA_945871085.1 Opitutus sp. GAS368
GACCACAGAAAAAAGCCGCACCGGACGCCCGGCCACCAGCCGCGGACGCTACCACACGCGCAAAACCGGAAAATCAGGCCGCGCGAGCGATTTTTTCGACCCCGTTTTTCAGGCCATTTCAAAAAAGCCGGGTTTTGGGACAGGCTCTATACTATGCCTGGCGCGACACGCGCACAAACAAACGCCAATCAACGCTGAAGGACTTTCACAACACCATGGCTCGGCATCAGCATCGCGAAGCCTGGCGCCTCATCAAAACATAGCTCCGTGCAAAAATCCGCCATGCATTCCCCATGAGTATCCCGACTGTGGCAAAGCGGTGCTTTGTCTTGATTTTGCTTTGTATTCCGCTCGCGTCCCTGACGCTGGCCCAAACGAAGCCGGCCGGCACTTCGCCGGACCGCGCGGTGACGATGTCGCCGTTCAACGTCTCGAATTCGAAGGACGTGGGTTATGTCGCGCAAAACACGCTGCAGGGGACGCGGATCAATTCCTCCCTCGCGGACATCGCGGCGCCCCTGACGGTTTTTACAAAGGAGTTCATGAACGACATCGGGGCGAACAGCATCAGCGACGTCGCCGCTTACATGCCCAACATGGAGCGGGAGAACACGGAGAACAGCCAGTTCCAGGATGGAAACCGGCTGGCGACAAATGACATCAGCATCCGCATCCGTGGACTCTCGACCCGGGCCGGCGAAGGCGTCACGCGCGACAACTTCATCTGGTCGCTCGACGGTGACAGCTTCAACATCGACCGCATCGATTTCTCCCGCGGGCCCAACAGCATCCTCTTTGGCATCGGCTCCGCCGCCGGAACCATCGACCAGACATCGAAGCGCGCCATCTTCAAGCCGCTGACAGAGGTTCAGACCAAGTTCGGGAACCACGAACAATATCGGGCGGCCCTGGACTTGAACCGCCCGCTCTTCGGCGACAAACTCGCGGTGCGCGGCAACCTTCTGTTCGATACCAAGGGGTCGTTCCGTGAGCACGAAATTCGGGAGTCCCGGCGTGGCGCGGCGGCGGTCACTTACCGTCCGTTTTCCAGCACCGAGCTCCGGTTCGGGTGGGAGGGCGGCAAGGTCGATCAGGTCCGTTATCGGCCGTGGGGCGCGACCGATTTCGTTTCGAAGTGGATACTGGCCGGCCGCCCGCTCACCTCCGGCGCGGCGGTGGCGGGGACGCGACGGCAACCCAATTTCACGGAGAACCTATCGCTGATTTCGAACACGGGGCAGGTTTTTTCTCAGGCCAACCAGTGGATCAGCGCCTACCCCGAGGGCGTGGAACTTGACGGTCTCGCGAACCCGCTCCTGATGAACAATCGCTTTTCGCCGAACGGATTCTCGCTGTTTCCATTTGGGGAATCGCTGCGCGGTCCCGGTGCGACCTCGGATTTCGATTACGACAACTACACCGTGACATTGGAGCAAAAGGTGGGATCGAGCCTGTTTTTGCAGGTGGCGTATAACATGAACTCCCTCGATCGCCTGACGCACTCCAACGGGCTGACGAACTATGCCGCCTCCCTGTTTGGCGATCCCAATCAACTGCTCCCCAACGGACAGGCGAATCCCTTTGCCGGCCGGTTGTTCACACTCACCGACGGACTGAAAGACACGACCAACGGTGACTCGCAGAATTTTCGCGCCACCGCCGCCTACAAGCTGAACCTGGAGCGGATCAAGGTCGGGACGTTTGACTTCGCCGTCCTCTACGAGAAAGGCCGGAGTGCCAGCCACGGCGTGCAGGATCGTCTTTTCGTCGACCGGATTCCCGCCGGCCTGAGCCCGACCTTGTTTCCGGAGGACAACACCCTGCGCGTGACGATGCGCACCTATCTGGATTTCGAAAAAGGGCCGTCTAATGCGCCCGACATCCGGTCGGCGGTGCCGGCAAGTATCACGAATGCGGTGACGGGCGAGTCGTTCGGCACGCGCTGGCTGCCGTTTCAGGGGTCGCACGCCCGGACGACGACCGAGTCCAAGGTGGCCGCGGCGCAAGGTCACCTCCTGTGGAACCGGCTCGTCGTGACCGGCGGTGTGCGCCGGGATGAGCAGTCGAGCTGGGGCTCGGACCTCGGGCGCAATGCGACGACCCGAATTCGCGAGATCGTCCCGCGCACGGCCCCGCAGATTCAGGCGGGTTCGACCTATTCGGTGGGTGCGGTGGGGCATCTCGCCAAGTGGGTTTCGGCCTACTACAACAAATCCAGCAACTTCATCCCGTCGGGAACGCGCACCGGTTTCGCCAACCAGCCGGTCGACGGCATTCGCGGTGTGGGCGATGACTACGGGTTGAAGACCTCGCTCCTCGACAACCAGCTCTATCTTACCGCCGGTCGCTACAAGACGAGCAACCAAGGGCAGCTCCTGAATGCGGTCGGGGTGAATCAGATTCGCGAAATCTGGCGCACCCTTTCCGTGCGCGGCGACATCACGGCGGCGCAGTTTCAATCTTTCGATACGACCACCGCGCCGTTTCCCGCGGACACCTACGACAATGTGAGCACCGGATACGAAGTGACGCTGCAGGCGAATCTGTTGAGCAACCGGCTCAACCTGCTCTTCAACTATGCGCGGAACGACGCGAAGAGCGCCAACCTGCTGCCGAATACCAAGGCCTATATCAACGCCAACCGGGCGACGTGGACCGCGGCGGGCAGCCGCGTGCTCACACCGGGCGGCGTGCCGCTGCAACCCGGCGAGGTCTATCAAAACGTGCGCACGGTGGGCGAACTGCTGGGTTTGATCGAGAACCAGATTCTGGCGGACGCGATCGCCGATGAAGGCACGACGAGCCGCGGCCTGACCCGCCACAAGATGAATCTTTGGGCCAACTACAGCTTTGCCAAGACCGGGACGTTGCGCGGCTGGAGCGTCGGTGGTGGCGCGCGCTACCGTGGGCGGACCCTGATCCAATACTCCACGACCAAACCGGCGACGCGCCAGCCGATTTACGGCAACGACAGCACGCTCTTTGACGCCAAGGTGGGCTACGGGTTTCGCACGCGGTTTCAAAACATGAATGTGCGGGTCCAGCTTAACGTCCGCAATGTGTTCAACGACACGGACGTCGTGCTGACGCGTGCGCTGCGAGACAGCACCCCGATCAGCTACGTGTATCAGGATCCGCGAGACTTAAGCCTCACGGCCAATTTTCAGTTCTAAAGGTCGTCTTTGAGGAGGTCCGAGATCGCCGCCCACCCAATGAGATCGAGATGGCGGACACGGCTGAGCACGTGGCGGCGGTCCCGCCTCCGTTGAAATTCTTCTCCCCGAAAAATGCGCTTGTCTATCGGCTTTCAAGTGGTATGACCTCCGACCTCCCGCCTCAACGCACCCCCGTTGCCTCCGTTTGCCCCGAATTTTCATGATCTCGCAGAAACCTCTGATCGCCATCGTTGACTGGGCCAGATCGCCGCTGGGCGATGCGGCCTCCTCCGCCGAGAATGCGGTGATTGGAGGGGCGGCCGACGTGCGGCGCTATCTCTGCACGAGTGACGCGGACTTCACCGATGAAATCTGCGGCGCCACCGCCCTGATTGTCTGGCACAACACGCCGATCACCGCCGTGGGAATCGCCCGGATGAAGAACTGCCGGGCGATTATTCGCAACGGCGTCGGCTTCGACTCGGTCGACATCGTGGCGGCGCGCGCCCGCGGGATCGCGGTGTGCAATGTGCCCGACTACGGCACCGAAGAAGTGGCGGACCATGCCATCGCACTTGCCCTGGCGCTTTGCCGGCAACTCTTCCCCCTCGATCAAGAGGCAAAGCAATTGGGATGGATCATCCGAGTGGAGCCAAAATTGCGCCGTCTGCGGGAACTGACCTTCGGCGTGGTCGGCCTCGGCCGCATCGGCACCGCGACGGCACTGCGGGCGAAGGCACTGGGCTTCAAAGTGTGTTTCTACGACCCGTATCTGCCGAACGGGGTCGACAAGGCCGTGGGGCTGGTCCGCGTGCGTTCGCTGGATGAACTGCTGGTGCAATCGGACGTGCTTTCGCTGCACTGTCCGCTCAATGCCGAGACGCGCCATCTCATCGCCGAACGTGAACTCGCGCGACTGAAGCCTTCGGCCTTTGTGGTGAATACCGCGCGCGGAGCGGTGATTAAGAAGGACGCCATCTTGGCGGCGTTGCGCGACAGTCGCATCGCTGGCGCCGGGCTTGATGTGGTCGAGGACGAACCCTTGAAAACGGCGGCGGAAGCGGCGGCGCCCAATCTGATTGTGACGTGCCACGCGGCGTTCTGTAGCGTGGAATCGAAATTGGAAATGCGGGCCACCTCCGCACGGATAGCGCTCGCGGCGGTGCGCGGCGAGAAGCTCGACAACGTGGTGAACGGCGTCGCGTCGTCGTCGGCGAACCCCGCAGCGGCATGAACCAGATCGACCTTAACCATCGCACTGCGATTGTCACTGGCGGCGCCCGTGGTATCGGCCGGGCCATCGCCGAGCGCCTGCTCGCTTCCGGAGCCCGCGTTTCGCTCTGGGACGTGGACGCGCCCGCCCTCGCCCGAACCTCGTCGGAGATCGGATCTTCAGTCACCGTGCATACGGCCACGGTCGATCTCGCGGATCTCGCCTCGGTTCGAGTCGCCGCGGAGTCGACCGCCGCGGCCTTCGGAAAGATCGACCTCCTGGTCAACAACGCCGGCATCACCGGCGGCAATGCCAGGACTTGGGAGATCAATCCGGATGACTGGCGGCGCGTGCTCGATATCAACCTCACCGGGGTTTTCCACTGCTGTCATGCCGTCATTCCGCATCTATTGCGCAACGGCTACGGCCGGATCGTCAACATCGCCTCGATCGCGGGCAAGGAGGGCAATCCGAACGCGGCGCACTACAGCGCTTCGAAGGCGGGGGTGATTGCGCTCACGAAGTCGCTGGGCAAGGAACTCGCCACGTCCAACGTCCTCGTGAACTGCATCACGCCCGCGGTGATCAAGACGGACATCTTTCAGCAGATGACCCAGGCGCAAATCGACTATATGCTTTCGAAGATCCCGATGGGCCGGCTCGGGCGGCGGGAGGAAGTGGCCGCGATGGTGGCCTGGCTATGTTCCGAGGAGTGCTCTTTCACCACCGGAGCGGTGTTCGATCTCTCCGGCGGACGCGCGACGTATTAACCCGCAAATGCCAACCTCCCGTCGAATCATGACGACCCCATGAACAGTGTCCCGTCCCGCATTCTCCTGTTCGCCCTTGTGGCGTTGGCCTGCGGAGTCCGATCAGCGGCGCTCGGCGCGGAGCAGCGGCCCAACATCATCGTCATCCTCTCCGACGATCTCGGTTATGCCGATCTCTCGTGCTACGGCAGCACGTTCCACGAGTCGCCAAATCTCGACCGGCTCGCCGCCGGGGGCATGCGTTTCACGCAGGCGTATTCGAGCAGCCCATACTGTTCGCCGTCGCGCGCCGCGATCCTGACGGGGCGGCATCCGGCGCGGTTAAAGATCACCGACTACATCCCGAGCAACAGCAAGACCGGCCGGTTCCTCCCGGCGGAGATGCGACACGCGCTTCCGCTGGAGGAAGTGACCCTGGCGGAGGTGCTGAAGGCGGCCGGATATGCCACCTGGCATGTCGGCAAGTGGCACCTTGGCGACGTGGGATTCTATCCGCAGAATCAGGGTTTCGAGGTCAACATCGCCGGCCACGCGGGGGGGCTGCCGCCGAGTTTCTTCTGGCCCTACGGCAACAAGAGCAACGAAGCCGTACCCCAGCCCGCCGGAAAGAACTATCATTCGCGCGGCGTGCCCGGTGTGGTCGACGGCGGAAAACCAGGCGAACACCTTTGCGATCGTCTCACCAGCGAGGCGATGAAACTCATCGAGCGACGCCAACGGGACCGGCCGTTCTTCCTCTATCTGCCCTTCTACGACGTTCACACGCCGATCATGGCTAAGCCCGAGCTCGTGCAAAAATACCAGGCCAAGGCGGCGAAGCTGGGGCTGCCCGCCGTGAAGGCGGTGCCCACCTATGGCGAGGGCAGCCTGGCGCACGGCACCGATCAAATCGCCAAGCTGCCCGAGCAGCAGGCGAATCCCACCTACGCAGCCATGATCGAGACGATGGACACCAATGTGGGCCGTCTGATGGCGAAACTCGACGAACTCGGCATCGCCGACCACACGCTCATCCTCTTCACCAGCGACAACGGCGGACACTCAGTCACGAGCAATCGTCCGTTGCGCGGTTGCAAGGGCTGGCTTTACGAGGGCGGCGTGCGCGAACCGTGGATTGTGAAATGGCCCGGCGTCACCCGGCCCGGCAGCACGTGTGACGTGCCGATAATCAACACCGACATCTTCCCGACGATGCTCGCCGCCGCCCGCCTGCCCGCCCGGCCCGACCTGCATTGGGACGGCGTCAGTTTCATGCCGTTGCTCAGCGGCGACACCAAGCCCGTCCACGAGGCCTTGTTCTGGCACTTTCCCCACTACGGCAACCACGGAAGCGGTCCGTGCAGCAGCGTGCGGGTCGGGCCGTGGAAACTCATCGAGTGGTTGGAGGACGACAGCGTGGATCTGTTCAACATCGCTGAAGATCTCGGCGAGAAGAACGATGTCGCGGCGCTGCATCCCGTGCGTATCCAGCAAATGCGCGCGCTGCTTCACGCGTGGCGCCATGAAATCGCGGCCAATATGCCCCGGCCAAAATCATGAAAGGTATCCATCTGAGTACGAAGAAACCCATGGCCTGGTTTGGGCCCGCTTGACCAACCCACGCGCCCGTTGCGCCGCGAAACTTCCATGAACCCACCCCGAATAATCACCCGTCGCCACGCCCTCAGAGCCATCACCACCGCCGTGGCGGCGACGGCCGTGGGCTTTGATCGGTTAGGAGCCGCTGCACCTGCGACCGTGAAGCCCACCCTGCATGTCTATCCCGATTACGGCTGGCTACGCGGGTTCAATTACATCGCCCCGTGGGGTGCGCGCATTGAGGACATGTGGTGGTTTTACGACGGCAAAAAGATGCGCGAGGACATGGCGCTCGCGCGCTCTGTCCATGCGAATTCGATCCGGCTCTGGATCGAATTTACCGCTTGGTTCCGCGACCCCGAAAAAGTCACGGCCAGCTTCTTGGATGCGATCGCCGCCATCGATGAAAACGGCATGAAGACCATGCCTTGTATTTTCAATCGCTGGCACAACCCGCAATTCGACTACGGCGGGACGCATATCGACAACATCGTGCCCTGGATGCCCGCGCAACTCGACTACGTGCGCGCGCTAGTCACCCCGCTGGCGAGGGACGCGCGGGTCTTCTGCTGGGATCTTTGCAACGAACCGGCGGCGAAACTGCCCGCGTTCAAGCAGGCGCTTGTGCCCGAACAACAGCAGCGTGAGTTCGCGTGGCTCAAAGGCATCGCCGACACCGTGCGCGAGTGCGGTGCGCAGCAGCCCATTCTCATTGGCACCATGAACGGCCAGTTCGGTCGCGGCGGTAGTACCGAGTTCTACGCGCCGTTGGCCGATGTGCTCTGCGTGCATCCCTATGCCCGCGATCGCGAGGGCCTGGCTAAACTCATCGTCGACTACCGGGCGATGATGCAGGAATTCAACAAGCCCCTGCTGGCAAACGAAGGTGTGCCGGGCTGCGATGTGGACGAGGTGCGCGGCGAAACGCATCGATATTATTGGGAACTGCTCAGCGCCGCCGGCATCGGCATCATGCCCTGGAGCATCAAGGAAGGCCGCAGCCTCGCCGCCCGCCGCGACCGCATGGATGGCAATGGCATCAACGGAAAAGGTTTTCATCCCACCTTCACGAAGGACAACAAGCTCCGCGGCGGGCACGACTGGATGCGGCAGAAACCCAAGCTTCGTGCGCCGTGGGAGAAGGCATGAAACCACAAGGTGTGGAGCGCGAACAAAGCGAATTGATCGTCCGGACACGCATCATCATGAAATGCCTCCTCATCCGCCACGCGAAGTGAACCCCTCGATGAAAAACACCGTCGGTATCGCACTCCTCCTTTCCGCCATCTGGACCGGAAGTTCGGGCTTCGGTGCTGAAAGCGCTCCATCCGTTGTCATCCGCATCCGCGACGGTCGCATCACTGCCACGGATGCAAACAGCAAGCGCGTGGCCGACGACGTTGCGGGCAGAGATGACGCGGCCGTGCTGCAAGCCGTGATCGACGGCAGCGGACGCGGCCGGAAAATAACACTCGGCAGTGGACGCTACGTTTTGGAGCGTCCGCTGCTCTTGGACCGCGCTTGTGTGGTCGAAGGCGAAGGCCGCGAGACCATCCTGGTGCCGCCGAAGAATGATTTCGCACTGCGCATCATGAAGACGGCAAACAGCCCCTTGCGCTCCGAACTCGAACAACCGGGAGACGACGGTCATGTGAAGCGCCTCGAGGGCCATCTTTATCCCGTGACCGTGCGCGACCTGTGCATCGACGGCGACGGACGCGGACGCGGCGTTTTCGTCGAGGCCGTCTTCAATCTCACCCTGCAACGACTGCACATCCTGCGCACGGAGGATGGCGCGGGGCTGCATCTCGGTGGTTTCGTGATGGAGTGCGTGTTCGACGACGTGGTGGTCCACAGTTGTGGCAACCTCGCGAAGAAAGAAGCCGCCGTCGTCATCGCGTCGCAACCCGCCGGAGACGCCAGCAATAACATTCGCTTTCGTGCGTTGGAGGTCATCTTTCCCCGCTGGCAAGCCGTCCACATTGGCGCGGGCGGTGGCGCGATGACGCCGCGACTGCTTTTTTTCCAGCAGTGCTTTTTCCACGGCCAGTTGCCCTTTGCCAAACTGCCGCCCTGCGACCTCATCCACGTCACTCGGAGCGAGGGCCGCCGGGGCGTGGTCACATTCACGGACTGCCGTATCACCAACGTCCATCCCGAGCATGCGCTCGTACGGGTCGGCGATGCCCGGGTGACGTTGAGCGGCTGTGTGCTCGGCGGCGGGCCGGGTCGCGCGGCCATTCGTTGCGAGCCGAGCGGAAAACTCATCGTCCGCGGCAATACGTTTCACGATGACAGTCCCAAAATCTTTCGGGAGTTCGCGCTGGAGGCGGAGGGTGGGGAGATTTCGTTCAATGGCAATGTCGTGGACAGCGCGCGCGGCAACCGCATCAGCCTGACAGCCGTCCGCAGCGCGATTGTCACCGACAACCGCTTCGCGATTGAGTCCGATCACGCCACTGTGCTGCTCGCCGATCGCGGGGCTGAGGGCTGCCGCAATGTCGTGATCGCCAACAACAGTTTCAGTGAACCCCGCGTGAAGTGTGCCATCGAGTGCGGCCCGCATTCGACGGAGCGGCTCGAAATTCACGGCAACATTTACGGCGGTACTTATGCTAGGGGTGCGGTGATTCGCCCCTGAGCACCGTGCCGGCTCACGATACCATGCCTGCATTCGCATCGACCCGCCGGAGGGCACCCACGCTGACATCGATTTCCCTTCTTAGCCCGTTTCGGATTTAAAAATAGACATGTACCCCAAAACGACTGCCAACCATCCTTGGCGCTCCGCCGCAGAGAACCCGTGCGGTCCGACGGCGATCCGTCAGAAATGGATGTTCGCCCTTGTGGCCGTCTTGCTGGCGATCGTTGCGCTGGCTCGGGCTGCGGAAAGCTACGATCCCGCGCGCTTCGAGAAAGAGGTTCTCGTGCCGACAAGCCGCGATGCGATCCAACTGGAAGTGCTCCCGAATGGCGACGTCCTCTTCATTGAGTTCTGGGGCACGGTGAAGCGCTGGGAGGCAAAGTCGGGGACGGTGAGCCTGCTCGGACAAGTGCCGGCGTTTTCCGAAGGCGAGATCGGACTGCTCGGCCTGGCCGCCGCCCGGGACTTCGAGCGAAGCGGATTCTTGTACGTGCTGTTCTGCCCGGCAGCAAAGCGCGACACGATGCGGGTGAGCCGCTTCACCGTAAAAGAGAACCGGATGTCCGCCGAGTCCGAGCTGGAGTTGCTCTCGTGGCCCTTCGACACCGAGCACGTCTTTCACATGGGCGGCGCGATGTGGATGGACGCGAAGGGCGATCTCTACATTGGCAACGGCGACAACTCTCATCACAGTCCGGGCTTGCCGGTGGACATGCGACCCGATCGAAAAAACTGGGACTCGCTGCGATCGGCCGGGAATTCGCGCGATTTGCGCGGCAAGGTGCTGCGGATTCATCCACAGACCGAGGGCGGCTACGCGATTCCCGAGGGCAATCTCTTTGCCGACGGTAAGGACGGCCGGCCGGAAATCTACGCGATGGGTGTGCGCAATCCGTTCCGACTCACCGTCGACGACCAGACGGGCACGCTCTACTTCGGCGACGTAGGGCCAAATATTATACCGCAACTCGGCGTGAATCCGGTGGGTTACGAGGAGATCAATGCGACCCGGACCGCCGGCAATTTCGGCTGGCCGCTTTTTATCGGACCGAACGAGGCGCTGCCCCTCTACGACTTCGCGGCGAACAAGGAAATCAAGCGCTACGACCCGGTATCACCGGAGAATCTCTCGCCGCGCAACACCGGTATCAAAAAACTTCCGTCCGCCAGGCCCGCACTCATCTGGTATTCGAATCTGCCGTCGAAAGAGTTTCCCACGCTCGGCACCGGCGGTCGCACGATCATGGCGGGACCCGTTTATCACTTCGACCGGGCGAATCCCTCGGCCCTCAAGCTGCCCGAGTCGCTCGACGGCCGGCTGTTCATCTACGACTGGATGCGCAATTGGATCCAGGCGGTGAAGCTCGGCTCCCCGGGACCGCAGATCGAGCCGTTCATGCCGGGGTGGAGTCTGCGCCGACCTATCGACATGAAAATTGGCCCTGATGGCGCGCTCTACCTGATCGAATACGGCGACCAGTGGTGGAAAAACAACGACAGCCGCATTGGGCGCATCGTCTACCGGCGCGGCAATCGAGCGCCCGTCGCGAAGCTCACCGCCAGCGAAACCGCCGGCCGGCAACCGCTGGCGTTGCGATTCGAGGCATCCCGCTCCACCGACCCCGACGGCGATAAGCTGGCGTATGTCTGGTCGGTCGCGGGCAAGGAACAGCCGGGCCGAACGCCGAAGTTCGCGCACACGTTCACGGAAGCCGGCAGTTATGAGGTGGCCGTGACCGTCATTGATCCCAGCGGGGCAAAAAGCACGGCGAAGGAAACCATCCACGTCGGCAACGCGCGGCCGGTGGTCCGTTTCACTTTGCCGACAAACGGTTCGTTCTTCGACTGGGGGGCCGCGATTCCGTATCGGGTCGCCGTGAACGAGTCTGACGGCGACCCCGTGCAGCCGAATCTCGTCACCGTGCAGGGGGAGTTCCGTGGTCGTCAATACGCGGTGGACGGCGACAAGGACGTGCTCGATTCCGGTCTCGCGCTCATGCGCGCGAGCACCTGCTTCTCCTGCCACATGACGGACACTGCCTCCGCCGGGCCGCCCTACAAGACGGTCGCCTTGAAATACAAGAACGAACCCGCCGCGGCCGAGCGCCTGGCGCAGAAAGTCCTCACCGGCGGCACCGGGGTCTGGGGGGAACTGCCGATGCCCCCGCATCCGCAGCATACGCTGGAACAGATCCGGCGGATGATTAGCTGGGTGCTCGCGCTCAAGGATGATCCTTCGGCGCCGCCTCAGTCCGGAGCTGAGGGCAGCTACGTGGCGCCGCCCAAGCCGGTCGTGAGCGTGCCTGCGGTGGTTGTGGACGAGGGGGTACTCGTCCTCACCGCAGCCTACACCGATGATGGCAAGGGCGGTACGATGCCGCGACTGCGCGGTGAAGGCACGGTCGTCCTGCATTCGCGCCGCAAGAAAGCGGCACTCTTCGACGTCAACCGCGGCATGTCGTCTGTCGAACAGGTCGAGGGCGAGGCCGGGATGGTGGGGCATTTCAAGGACGGCGCGCACATCGTCTTTCGCGGGTTGAACATGGATGGCATCAAGCGCATCAAGGCCCGTGCCGGCTGCTTCGATACGAAAGGCGGCAAGCTCGAACTACGCCGTGGTTCACCCACCGGCACATTGCTGGCCAGCGTCGAAGTGAAGCCCACCGGCGAGGGCGACTTCCTCGAACTCCCCGCCACCATGAACAACGTCAACGGCCTCACCGACCTCTGTGTCGTCGCCCGTTGCGCCGACAAGAATACCGTGCTCGGCCTGAACTGGATCGAATTTCAGCCATGAATCCCACCTCCCGTCGTTCCTTCCTCACCGGCCTCGGCACGCTCGCGGCCGCGCCCTTGTTCGCCCGCGATTTCGGTCCGGGCTCCCCGCCCGTGCGCTACCCGGAGCCGGATGTCGTCGCGCTCGATCCGGCCTTTGCAAAATACAAGATCGCCATGTCGCCCATCGACCGTCTCCACACCGGCATGTATTGGGCGGAAGGCCCGGCGTGGAGCGGCTGGGGCGGTTACCTCGTGTGGAGCGATATCCCGAACGACGTCCAGCTCCGCTGGCTGCAGGATGACGGCCGCGTGACCGTCCTCCGCAAGCCGGCCGGGCACAGCAATGGCAATACGTTTGACCGCGCCGGTCGCCAGATTTCCTTCGAGCATGGCAACCGCCGCGTGGTGCGCTACGAGCCGGACAACTCCGTCACGGTTCTCACCGACAAGTTCGACGGCAAGCCGTTCAACGCGCCCAACGACGGCTCCGGACACCCCGATGGCAGCCTCTGGTTCACCGATCCGGGCTACGGCAGCCTAGGCAATTTCGAGGGCCACAAGGGCGAATTGTTTCTCAAGGAAGCCGTCTATCGCCTCGACGCCGGAGGCAGGATTGAGAAGGTCACCGACGAGATCTTCAAGCCGAACGGCCTCTGTTTCTCACCCGATTACAAGAAGGTCTACGTAGCCGACACCGGCGCGACGCATTACCCGAACGCGCCGAAAAACATCAAGGTCTGGGACGTGGACGGGATGAAGCTGAAGAACGGCCGTGAGTTCGCGGCGATGAAGATGAACCTCAACGGCAAGGAGGTGGCCGGGCTCGCCGATGGCATTCGCTGCGACAAAGACGGCAATGTCTGGGCCGGCATGGGTTGGGTGGGCGAAGGTTATGATGGCGTCCATATTTTCTCACCCGAGGGCAAACGCATCGGCCAGGTGCTGCTGCCGGAGATCTGCAGCAACGTCTGCTTCGGCGGACCGCGCCGCAACCGCCTCTTTATGACCGGCAGTCGTTCGCTCTACGCCGTGCACAGCGAAGCGCTCGGCGCGCATTGGTGCTGAGCCCGGCACCGGTCTGCTTGCCCCCCGGCCGTGAAATGGAAACCCAAACAACCCAATCCGATGCCCCACCCACGTTATTCTCTTCCCACACTCATCCTGGCGGTTTCCTCGCTCGCTCATTCCGTCGTTGCGCAAGGCGCATCGACCCCGGCAACCGGCGCGACGTCCGACGAGAAGGCCGTCGCGCTCTCGCCGTTCCTCGTCTCCTCCACCGGCGACGAGGGCTATCGGGCCGCCAATACGCTCGCGGGCACGCGCATGAACACGAGTTTGTTTCTCACACCGGCGGCCATCTCGGTCCTGACGAGCGAATTTCTGGAGGACGTCGGCGCGACCAAGACCGAGGATTTCTTCCGCTATGCGGTGAGCACCGAATACGACGTCTCGTATCAAGATGCCAATGGGAACGGCAACCAATGGTATGACGCTCCGGCCAAGATTCGCGGTTTCGGCGGAGCTACCGTCACGCGCGATTACTTTCCCTGGGCCCTGTCTTCAGATACCTACAACGTCGAACGTGTCGACGTGAACCGCGGTCCCAACGCGGTGCTTTACGGCGTCGGCGCACCGGGCGGCGTCGTCAACACGTCGTCGAAACAGGCGCGACTGAACAGCCGCAAAGGATCGGCGACGCTGTCGCTCGGGAGTTGGAGAAAACAGCGTGGCGAACTGGATCTGGCGGTGCCGTTGGTGAAGGACGCCCTGGCGCTGCGCCTCAACAGCGTGATTGAAGACCGCAAGGGCTGGCGCGACTACGAGCTGTTCAAGCAGCGTGGCCTGGCGCTGACCGGAACTTACGCCCCGTTTCGACAGACTACGATCCGCGCTGGCTACGAGCGGATGATTCGCGATCAGATTGTGCCCTTCGGCACGCCGGACGACAACGGCGGCACTCGCTGGCTGGCGGCGGGCGCACCGCGCGCGCCCAACCCGCTCTCGGGCACGAATCCCAGCGCGGCGCTGCTCCGGTTTCGGACGGTTGAGAGCGTCTACTACGCGCCGCAGATCCGCGCGGTCCCGTTCCGCATCTCCACGATCGGCGCGGACGCCCGTCCCGACCTCGCCGGCACCCAGGCGCCGGGATTTTGGGACACCGTACCGGGGGCGAGAACGCTCGCCCAGGGCAACGTCGACGATCCGTATCTCGGCCGCCTCATTCCCTATCAGGCCAGCCTGACAGGCCCCGGCTCGTCGACGAACAACAACTACACCGTTTACCAGGCGTTCATCGAGCAACGAGTCGGCGGACTTTCGGTTGAGTTGGGCTATCGGAAGCGCACGTATTGGCGCGACAACCGGACCATCCCGGTCGGTGGCGTGCTCGGGGACCCCAATCCGGTGCTTCCCGGCACGCATCTGGCCGATGCGGATTCGCGGATTGCCGCCGGGCGTCTGCCTGGAACGTTCCTCTCCGATATCGCGGCGGCGAATCCACAGGCCGGCCGGCTCTACGTCGAAGGGCAGGCGCAGACTCGGCCGTTCGACGATCTCGCCGATCA
Organism: Opitutus sp. GAS368; assembly: GCA_945871085.1. Taxonomy (GTDB): domain Bacteria; phylum Verrucomicrobiota; class Verrucomicrobiia; order Opitutales; family Opitutaceae; genus GAS368. The sequence goes on from CAMBVX010000034.1 coordinate 14,703, forward strand.
ATATCGCGCGGCCGTCGGTTACGAACTCGATCTCACGCGCCGACATGCCTGGCTCGGCAAGCACACGCTTTCAGGGTTATGGCAGCTTGAGCGCACCCTGAACGGCACGTGGGTGGAGCGGGAATTCAACCTCACGCCCAACAACTCGCAGCCGATCGATTCCGTGACGAATAATCTCATTCGCCGCACGTATCTGGACTTTTCCACGCCCGGCGGACAACGCGGCGCGCTGGACCCCTGGGCCGATCCGATCCGTGCTCCGGGGGTGACGAGTGGCTTCGCCTATGTCGGGCCTGCGGGCTGGCGGAAGATCGACAATGAAAGCCGCATGGTGGCGGGGCAAAGCCGCTTTTGGAACGACCGGCTCGCCGTCACGGCCGGCTATCGTCAGGATCAAGTCGACGACGCCCGCACCGTGGGCGGCAGCGTCAAGATCCCCAACTCCACCAATCTCTATTCAAAATTGGAGGACATTTTCGGCACGCCGGACGTGTTCAAGGGGAATACCTCGACGCTAGGCGTGTTCGTGGCACCACTGCGATTCATGGGCCTTACCTACAATCAGTCCAACAGCGTATCACCGCAGACGGCGCCCAACCCGCTGAACCAGCTTTACGGTCCGCGTCGCGGCGAGGGCAAAGATTACGGGGTGCGGTTCAACCTCGCCGACAACCGGCTGTTCCTGAGCGTCAATCGCTACACGACCGACGACAAGAATTCGCGCACCGGCGCGTTTGTGCAGCAGCAGACCGGCCTGACTCCGGTGGTGACAGCGATCGTCGACACGCTGTTGTTTCTGAAACGCCCGCTCCCCGCGAGCATGGTGGCGGCGGGTGTGGGAGCCTGGAGCGGCGGCAACGGCATGACGGTCGATGTCAAAGGCAAGGGCACCGAAATCGAACTCGTGGGCCGGCTGGGCCGCGGATGGAGCATATCGTTCAACGCGAGCGAAGCCACGCAGGCGCTCAGCAACGTCGCACCGTTTCAGAACGGATTCTTCCGGGAGACGAAGCCGGCTTGGGACGGAAACCTGACGCCGCTCACGGACACGCCCGCGACCGTGCAGACCTATGTGCGCACCCGCGACAACACGCCCAACCGCGACTTTACGCTCAATCCCGCGACGATTAACGACGCCTACGATTTCGCCGCGCTGATGGTCGACGAGATCAACCGTTCCGACGGCCAGCAACCGTTGCAACAGATCGAGCACTCGATCAATATCTTCACGAGCTACCGGTTCGCGGAGACCGGAACACGTTTTCTCAAAGGCGTGCGCCTTGGCGCCGGGGCAAACTACCGCTCCGCTCCCGTGATTGGCTATGATGGTGCCAACAACAATGCGACGATCCGTGGCGACACCAATCTCCTCGTCAACGCGATGCTAGGGAAAACCTTTCCGCTGAACCGCGGCCAGACGATTGATGTCCAGCTCAACGTGCAAAACCTTCTAGGGGTGGAGGACATGGTGCCGTTTTCGGCGACGTCGCCGGGCCAGGTCATCGTCTTCAACTATCCCCGCCTTCGCCGGACGTTCGATCTCCGGGCCTCTTTTCGCTTCTAGCCCGCAATGAAGTTCGCCCCGCTCCTCTTCCGTTCGTTGCCATTCCTGACCGTGGGATCGGCGATCGCCGCACCGGCGATGTCCAACACGGAACTCTGGGACATGCGCGACGTCCGCCGGCATCCGCTTGCGCTTGAGTCGGTCGCCGCTCCGCGCCGCGTTCCGCTGGCCACCGCCACGAAGGAAGACTGGATGAATCGCGGCGATGCGTGGGTCGCCCCGCGCGCCGCGCAAAGTGAAACGGCTGCGACGCCGGTTCCAGTCGCAGCCGGGAAGCAGGAACTCATCGTGGAGGAGATCTACCTGACCGCCGGCGTCACCGACAACGGGTCGAACCGAATCTACTGCGCGGTCGCCCGGCCGGCCGATACAACCGGGCCTGTGCCGGTCGTGATGATTTTCCACGGCGGCGGTGGCCACGCGAGCCCGGCCCTCGCGCTCGCGGCGGCGCGCCGCCACCCGGGCATGGCGGGCGTTGCGATGGACTACAACGGCCAATTCGCGGCGCGCCAGGCGGAGCGCGTCACCCAATGGAGGATTCCCGCCCCCGGGCAAAAACTCGACCTCGTCCCCGATCTGCGGAACTCGCCGATGTATCACTACGTCACGGCGGCGCGCCGAACTCTCGATTGGCTTGAAACCGCGGCATGGGCCGATGCTACGCGGTTCGGCGCGGTGGGCGTTTCCTACGGGGGCTGGGTGGCGTTGATTCTCGCGGGCGTCGATGCTCGCGTAAAATGTGTGACCACGGGCGTGAGCGCCGGCGGCGTCGGGCATACTCCGGGAAAAGCGGCGCAGCCATTGCGCTGGGAGCCGGCTGAACAGCGCCCGCTCTGGCTCGCCAACTACGAGCCGCTGGCCTACGCGCCGGCGACTCGGGCCGGAGTTTTTCTCCAGCTGGCCTCCAACGATTATTGGTTCTGGATCACCGGTGCCGCCCGTCAACTCGCCGCGCTGCCAGGCCCGAAGGGCTGGATCATCCGGCCCAATTCCAACCACGGTTCCGGAGGCCCCGAACTCTCGGACCTCGCCGCGCCGGCGTTCATGCGTCACGTGTTGCTGGGCACGGCGCCCTTGCCGTCGGTTGGCGAATTTGTGGCGAGCGACGACGGCTTGACCTACTCATGGCGGGTCACTGGGCCGCAGCCGGTGCAACGCACCGCGCTTTACTGGAGCCCGGGCCGCGTCGGCGCGTCGGCGCGCTACTGGCTGGAGTTACCGGCGGCGCGCCGCGGCGACGGCTGGACCGCGCGCGTCCCGCGCGAATTCGCCGGGCTGGCGGCGCAGACCTTTGTCAACGTGCTGACGGCCGACGGCCTCGCCGTTTCCGGTCCGCTGCTCGACCGCGACGGAACCGATCCTTGGGTCAACCCGGCGGCACCGCTCTGGCGAAATGATGCAGTGTGGGATCGCGAACGCGGCGCCGGGGCGTGGCGCGTGCCAGGCGGTTGGTTTCCCGCGACCGAAATCACCACCTCCCTTTCCGGCGGGGTCGCGTTCCGGCCCACCGCCGACAGCCGCGAATTTTGCGCCCTGACCAACAGTGTCGTGCTCGCCAGCGGTCGCGCCGCGCTTCATCGCGGTCTGAGCATGCGCCTCGACGCGGGGCAAAGCGGTGGCGTCCTCAAACTCAGCCTCCTGCGCAATTCGATGAACCTCGACGAACACGCTTGGACGGCCGAGGTCCGCTACGATGCCGGTGTCAGCACCCACGCGATCGTCTGGGCCGATTTCAAATCCGAGACCGATGGAACCACCGCCACCACCCCATGGCCATTCGATGCTCTGCGTGTCAGCGGCAACCGTCCGGACGGATCCGCGATTGCGGCCGAAGAAATTGGGTTTCTTGTCGCGCAAGCGAACACCCGCTGATCCCTCACCTTGCCGCCGATGAACCCATTGCCTCCCGATCGTTTCAGAATCCGCATCACTCTCTCACCATGAATGTCACCACCCTCCAACGTCCGTCCTCACTCGTCGAGGGCGTCTGCCAGCAACTCGCGGGTTTGATCCGCGGAGACCAAACGGGCGCGGAGCGCTGGCTGCCCGCTGAACGCTCGCTCGCCGAGCAACTCGGCGTCAGCCGGACCGTCGTGCGTGAGGCGACGAAACGCCTCGAACAGCAGGGTCTGCTCGAGGTCCAGCACGGCACTGGCATCCGGGTCGTCGACAAACTGCACCGGCCCCTGAACGGTTCGCTCGAACTATTGATCCCCGACGTCGCCGAGCGTCTGCAGCAGCTCAACGAGACGCGACTTTCCATCGAACCCGAATCCGCCGGCCTCGCCGCGCAGCGCGCTACGCGCGAGCAGATTCGCGCCCTGCGCCGGATCCACGCCGAGTTGGAGGCCGCGCCGGACAACGCCGCCGCCATCGTGGCCGATCTTAACTTCCATCGCGCGGTGGCCGAGGCCAGCGGCAATCTCATCTTTCGCCTCATCCTCGACTCGCTCGCCGAGGTCGGCCTCGCCAGCCGCCAGCGCACCATCGGCCGCATCGGCAAGGCACCCGCCATCGAACACCACGCCCAGGTGCTCGACGCGATCGAGGCCCGCGACCCGGAGGCAGCACGCCAGGCGATGCGCCACCACATCCTCGCTGCCGGAGAGGACATGGATCTCCCTTCGCTGAAAACGCGCAAATCCAAATAGCCCATGAGAATCCTCACCGCGCTGCTTGTGTTCGCCGGATCGTTCGCCACCGCGTTGGCTGAGATTCGAGTCGAATTCGTCACCATGCCGATGCGTGACGGCGTCAGGCTCGCGGCGGACCTTTATCGCGATTCTGCCGTGACCAGGGCTCCGGTCGTCCTCATGCGTACGCCCTACGACCGCACCAAGGCGAAGGGCAACGCGGAGAAATTCGCTCGGGCCGGCTACATCGCCGTGATGCAGGACTGTCGCGGCGCGCATGGATCCGAAGGCGTGATGGCACCCTACAACAACGAAGGGCAGGACGGCTACGACACGATCGAGTGGATCACGCGCCAGCCGTGGTGCAGCGGCCGCGTCGGCATGATGGGCGGCTCGTATGTCGGCGCCGTGCAGTGGCAGGCCGCCGTCGAACACCCTCCAGGCCTCGCGGCCATTGCGCCGCAGGCCACGTGGAGCAGCTTCTATCGCAACATCCATCTCGGTGGGGCCGTGCGGCTCGCGCTCATTGCCGGCTGGATCGCCGGTAACACCGCAAAACCCCCGGGCGTGACACCGGCCGACATGAACGTGGCGTTGATGCGCCTGCCGCTCAGCGAGGTGGACGAAGCCATCGGGTGGCCCATGCCGTGGCTCGATGCTTTTCTCACGCACCCCGAGCCCAACGGCTTTTGGACGCGCCTCGATCTCACCCCACGCCTGCCGGAGCTCGCGCTGCCGGCGCTGCATGTTGTGGGTTACTACGATTTTTTTTCCCGCGAGTCGGTCGGCAATTTTGTGATCATGCAAAAGCAGGCGCGCGATCCGCAGACCCGCCAGCAACAGCGGCTCATTCTCGGCCCGTGGGATCACGGCAGCGTGGGTCGGACGAAAGTCGGCGAAGTGGAATTTGGCGCCGAGGCGGCCGTGGACACGATGGCCTTGCAACTCGACTGGTTCGATCGTCATCTCAAACAGGATCCAGCCGCGGGCGCGAAGCCCTTTGCACCCGTACGCTACTTTTCCATGGGCGACAACGTGTGGCGCGAAGCGCAGACGTGGCCGCCGACGGGGTTTACCGCGACATCCTTCCATTTGCGCTCCCACGGCAAGGCGAACACCCGCCAGGGCGACGGCCGGCTCACGCGCGAAGCACCCGCTCATGTCGAACCCGCGGACACATTCCGCGCCGATCCCGGGGACCCCACGCTATCCTGCCCCGTCACCGGGAAACGCCCGCTCAAAGCCGCCGTCTGGGGGCCCGTCGATCAGTCTGCCACGGAGGATCGCGCCGATGTGCTTGTCTATACCAGCGAAACCATGACCGCCCCGCTCACCTTCGCGGGCAACGCCGAAGCCAGGCTTCACGTCAGCACGGATACACCCGATGCCGACTGGGCGGTAAAGCTCATCGACGTGCATCCCGACGGTTTCGCGCAGAATATCGCCCGCGGCATCCTGCGCGGTCGCTATCGCGATTCCCTGCTCAGGCCGAAACCGATGAAGCCTGGCGAAGTTGTCGAGATCACCGTCGATCTCGGCCCCGTCGCCGCCACCATCGCCAAAGGGCACATGCTCCGGGTGGACATCAGCGGCGCCGACTTTCCCCTCTACGATCGCAATCCCAACACCGGGACCGGGCCGTTCGATGCCCGCACCGTCATCGCCACTGAGAAAGTGCATCACCAACCCGGTGCGCTCTCGCGACTCATATTGCCCTGCCGACCCTGATTAAGTCCCGCTGCCATGTTCCGCTTCATCGCCTTCGCTTTCGCCGCCCTCACCGTCATCGTCCGGGCCGCAGAACCGTCCCCGGACGCCCTCGCGTTTTTCGAGTCCAAGGTGCTCCCCCTGCTCACCCAGCGGTGTTTCGAATGCCACTCGCACGATAAAAAGATTAAAGGCGGGCTCGCGCTGGATTCGCGAGCCGGCTGGGAGTCCGGCGGCGACAGTGGGCCGGCCGTCCACCCCGGCGAGGTGGAAAAGAGCCTCTTGCTCAAAGCCGTGCGCTATACGGACGAGGATTTACAGATGCCGCCGAAGGAGAAATTGTCCGCCGGGGAAATCGCGATCCTCGAGCAATGGGTGAAGCAGGGCGCCATCGATCCGCGGGCCATCGCGGTCGCGAAAAAGGGCCGGACGATCGACCTCGCCGAAGGGAAAAAATTCTGGGCCTTCCGGCCGCCGGCCAATCCCCCTTCTCCCCGCGTGAAAGACAAGGCGTGGCCACTGGATCCGCTCGATCGGTTCATCCTCGAAAAGCTGGAAGAATCCTCGCTGCGTCCCGTCGCCGATGCGGATCGTTTGACCTGGCTCCGTCGGGTGAGCCTCGACCTGACGGGGCTGCCGCCGACGCCGGAGGACGTCGCGGCGTTTGCAAAGGACGACACGCCGAAGGCCCGCGAGAAGGTCGTGGACCGACTGCTCGGTTCGCGCGCGTTTGGCGAACGCTGGGCTCGGCACTGGCTCGACCTCACCGGCTATGCCGACATGATCGGCACCTCGAACAACGTCTTTGCCGAACACGCCTGGCGCTATCGCGATTACGTGATCGCCGCGTTCAATGCCGACAAGCCGTTCGATGAGTTTGTGCGCGAGCAAATCGCGGGTGACCTGTTGCCCGCCAGTTCTCCCGAGGATCGCGCGGAAAATATCACGGCCACCGGTTTCCTGATGCTGGGTGACGTCGAGATTGTGAACCCCGACAAGGCGAAGATGGAAACCGATCACATCGACACGCAGGTCGGAAAAATCGGCACGGCCTTCATGGGCATGACGCTCAGCTGCGTCCGTTGTCACGATCACAAATTCGATCCCATCGGCGTCGAGGATTATTACGGGATCGCCGGCATGTTGCGCAGTTCGCCCTCGACGCGGAAGATCCCATTCGGCGTGTGGAGCACGCTCAATACGACCGATCTGCCCGAGACGCCGGCGCAACTCGCTGCGCGCACGAAACTCGAGGCCGAGCACGGGGAAAAACTGGCGGCGTTGAAGGAAGAGAAGGCCCGGCTCACCGACGAGAAGAACGCGGTCGTCGCGGAGCTGGCAAAGCTCGGAAAACCGCTGAAAGCGGAGGCCGCCGCACCCGCCTCGATTGAAGCGGAGAAAAACGTTCCGTCCGGAGTGACCAACCCGACGACGGTAGAGAAGAGCACTGTGGCCACAACGGTCGCCACCCCGTCCGAGGCTGAAATGAAGACAGCCGTCACCGATCCGTCCATCGCCGAAAGGGAAGCGCTCACCAAGCGGCGCGATGAATTGACTGAGAAACTCAAGAAGCTGGCCACCGGCATTCAGCACGCGGAGTTTTTCCGTTCCAAGGCGCCGAAGGCATTTGCGATGCAGGACGGCGACAAGCCGGCCGACATGCCCGTTTACATCCGCGGGAATCCGTACGCTCCGGCCGCGGTTGTCCCGCGTGGAGCGGTCCGCGTCGCCTCGTGGGATAATTTTCCGCTTATCCCGGCCGGGCAGAGCGGTCGCCTGCAACTCGCCGATTGGTTGGCGGACAAGCGCCACCCGCTCACCGCGCGCGTGACGGTCAATCGCATCTGGCAGAAACTCTTTGGCGAGGGGATCGTGCGCAGCGTGGATTATTTCGGGGCGCGCGGCGAAGCACCGTCGCATCCCGAGTTGCTGGATCACCTCGCGACCCGCTTCATGAAGGAGGGTTGGTCGCAAAAGAAATTCATTCGCGCCCTCGTGCTGAGCCGCACCTATCGACTGGGCAGTGCCAACGATCCCGTGGCGGTGAAAGTTGATCCGGAAAACCGGCTGTTCTGGCGCATGAACCGCCAGCGGCTCGATGCCGAGGCGCTCCGCGATGCACTGCTCGCCGTCAGCGGCGAATTGAGGCAGGACGGCGGCGGGCCGGCCCTCGTGCTCGAAAACGTCGAGAACACCGGCGGCCTGGTGCAAAAGGGCGTGAATCCGCCGAATTATACGCATAAGACACCGCGTCCGTCGGAGGAGTTTGCACGCACGATTTACCTGCCGGTCCTGCGCAACGGTTTCGCCGCCGCAGACCGCACGCGGACGTTCTTCGACTTCGTCAACCCAGCGCAAATCGCGGGCCAGCGCGCGCAGACGGTTGTGCCCACGCAGGCGCTGTTCCTGCTGAATAACGACCTCCTGCGCAAGCGGGCGGGGACGCTCGCGAAGAACGTGATTGCCGCGCATCCCGATCGCGACGCCCGCCTCGACGAGCTCTGGCTCCGCGTCTTCAGCCGTTCCATCACCGCGGCGGAACGCACGGATTCCAGCGCGTTTCTCGACCGGATCGATCCAATCCTCAAGAACCGCCCGACCGCCGAGTCGGTCGCCTGGCAGGAGCTGTGTCACGGCCTGCTTGCGTCGAATCAATTCCTCTACCGGCTCTGAAAAAACCAATCCGAATCATGAACATACCATTTCGAAGCACCCGTCGCCAATGGCTCCGGAGCGCCGCCTGCGGCTTTGGCGCACTCGCGTTGCAGGATATTCTTCGCGCCGCTTCCAATCCGCTGGCCGCCCGGATTCCTGGCATGACGCCGAAGGCCAAACGCGTCATCTTCCTCTTCATGGCGGGCGGACCTTCGCAGATGGATCTGTTCGACCCGAAACCGTTCATTACCTCCCGCCACGGCCAGAAAATTGATTCACCTCTGCGGCCGGAGGTCACGCAGGTGGGCACCGAGCAATATCTCGCGCTCGCCCCGATGGCGCCGGTGAAACCGCGCGGCCAGTCCGGCATGATGATTTCCGACTTGCTGCCGCACCTCGCTGGCGTGGCGGACGACCTCTGCCTGTTGCGCGGCATGAATGCCGACAACCCGCAGCACGCCGGCGCAACACTGCAGTTCCACACCGGCACGTTTGCCGAAGTGCGCCCGTCAATGGGTGCGTGGGTCAGCTACGGGCTCGGCACGGAAAACCAGAATCTGCCCAGCTTCGTCACCATCCAACCTGGCGGCGTGCGTGAATACGGCTCCGCGTTTCTCCCCGCCATCCACCAGGGCACGGCACTCACCGTGCCGCTGAACGACAAGACGTCCCCGATCGCCAACCTCCGCAACGTGTCCGACAGCGCCGACGTGCAGCGCGAGCGCATCGAACTCATGCACCGCCTGAACCGCCGGCTGGTCGGCGACCTCAGCGGCGACGCGAGCATGGAAGGCATGATTGAAAACCTGGAACTCGCGTTCCGGATGCAGACCGCCACACCGCAAATCGTGGACATCTCGAAGGAGAGCGAGGCCACGAAGGAACTCTACGGCGTGGGCGGCAAGGACACGGACAAGAACGGCCGCGCCTGTCTGCTCGCGCGCAAGCTCAGCGAGGCCGGCGTGCGCTTTGTACAGGTCACGATGGGGGGCTGGGATCATCACGGCGACATTCGTGGCAACCTGCCCAAGCTCTGCGTCCAGACCGATCGGCCCGTCGCCGCCTTGCTCAAGGATCTCAAGTCACGCGGTCTGCTGGAAGACACCCTCGTGCTGTGGAGCGGTGAGTTTGGCCGCACTCCGTGGAGCCAGGATCTGAGCGGCACCGCACCGATCGACAAACACGGACGTGAGCACCAGCCCGAGAGTTTCTGCTCCTGGATGGCCGGCGGTGGGGTCAAGCCCGGACTCACGTTTGGCGAAACCGACGAGATGGGTTATCGCGCCGTTGCCGGCAAGGTGCATGTCCACGATCTCCACGCGACCGTCCTGCATCAACTCGGCATCGATCACACCAGGCTGACCCACCGTCACCTCGGCCGGGACTTCCGACTCACAGATGTCTACGGTGAAGTGGTGAAGGAGATCATCGCGTAGGCTCGCGGAAATCACGCACTGATGACGCGCTCGTTCAAGCTCCTCGTCGCAGGCTACCGCTCGTCGCAGGCTACTCACTGCTCGCGGGGCCGAACGTCCTCGCTGCCTTCACCTTCGAGACCCAAATGGTCCCCATGCGCGACGGCGTGCGGCTCGCGGCCGGTGTTCGGCGTGACCCTGTATCGGAGCGGCACCGGTGCGGACCCCGTACAACAGGGGCGGAACCGTGAAGCAGACAGTCGAGCGTTTTGCAGCCGCTGGCGACGTTGCGGTCAACAGAGCGGTCGGTGATGCCAAGAGCCGACGAAATCGTGGAAATCGTCGAAGCGTACATTGCACACCGCCTGATGCCGCGCGATCCGTTGGGCGATGCGCTGCACCTCGCGCCTGCGTCCTTCCATAAGTGCGATTTCCTGCTGACATGGAATTGCCAGCACCTCACCAATGCGAACAAGTTCGCCCACATCCGGCGTCTGCATGCGATCATGGGTCTGCACGTGCCGGCGCTCGTTACACCGCTTGAATTGATGGAGAATCCCACCGATGAGACCCGTTGATGAAGGACTCGCGCCGGTGCGTGCGGTGCGCGCTGCGATATCGAAGGAGTTTGGACACGACGCGAGCCGCTATGTGGCCCACTTGCGTGCCGCCCAACCGCGCTATGCCAAACAAGTCGCGGCGTATCGGCGCGGAAGCAAGCCGAGGCGCGCCGCGGTGGTTGCCACCAACTGAGCCGGATTCGGGCAGTTGGCCGGCCTTGGCGGCCGCTTGGTGGAGGTGGTCTGGCCTGCAGCCTGATGAAGAAACGCGGCGCTCCAAGACTTGCGCGCAGGGCCGCTGCATGACGGCCGCATGACACCAAACTTCAATTACGCGCTTGAACGTTCAGTCGGCGGCGCTAGTCGTCTGCATGCAACTGAAACCCGACCACGTGTTTGCGAACCCAGCGGAAAAGCGCAGCTCACGTATTACGTGAGCTACGCTTTTCCTATGAGAATTCGGTTTTTTTTGGCAATGAACTCAACCGAGTAATCCTCGATCGGTCGGCGGGGCGCGCGCGCAGGGCCGCCCAGAGGCGGCGGCACACCGCGCCGGTGGGTGCCTGCGTGTTGCGCCGTCGCGAAGCTGCGCGGGGCGTCGAGAGAGCTCGTGAAACTCAGGCGGTCCAACGGCACCGCATACTCCCGGGAGGCGGCGACCATGACCGCCCGGATAGTCGCAATGAAATCGAAAAAAAGTACGGGACCGACCCGACGGGCCGCCGCCCGGCGCGCTGGCCGCGTGGTAGGAACATCACACGCGGCTGTCGGCGTGCTGGGCGGGGTCCGGCTGGATCAGCGAAGACAGCGCCCGGGACCGCCGGGCGGCCCGTGCGACCAGTGGACGCGCATGGTGCGGGGCAAAACCGAGCGCGTCGCGCTCTCGCGTGAGCAACAGACCGTCCTTTGGTCTCACCTTCAGAGCGACTTGGAATGAGTCGCACTGAAGTCTGCCCTACCCCTGCTTTCTGCGCCGCCCGACCTTGATCACGACGACGCACAGGCCGGCAACCATGAGGGCCCACGTTGACGGTTCGGGAATTGGGATCAGCTGGAAATTTGTCAGGGTGAGGTTGGTCGACGTGTAATTGACGATAAACGAACCCTGCAGATCGCTGGCCCAGAAGCGCACGCCGCCGGGCGCATTGGCAAACACCCCCGTCAACGCGCCGCCAGTCAGGACCGTAAACGTCGTGGCTGGGTTGGCGATCGTGCCGAAGTTGTTCGGCATGTTGATCGCCAAGGTCCCGCCGAGCGCCGCATTCCCGCTCACACTGAGAAAATCGTAGTCGACGCCTTTGTTGGTGCCGCCGATGTCGAACAGGACCCGCGAGGTGTTTAAGAGCGTCAGGTCGCCGACGATCGAGAGCTGGCCCAGGGTATTTCCGGGTGAAAGCAGCGCGATATTTCCGGTGGCGGCCCCGTTGGTCACGTTACCGGTGATCGTGCCGTTGCCGATGATGGAGCCGCTGGCAAAGGTGACGCCGGAGTCGAAGACGATGCTGGTGCCGCTCGCGAGACTGAGGTTGCCGCCGTTCTGCGTGAACGGTGCCGCTGCGGTGAAGCGCAGCACCCCGCCGTCGATCCGGAGATTCCCCGTGTTCGCGAAGGGCACCTCGATGCGCGTCGTGCTGCCGACGGTGGACTTCATGTAGGTGCCGGCATTGGAAAAGGTGAAGGTGCCGCCAAATCCATTGGTGATCAGGTAGTCGACCGTCGTGCCGCTCGAGGCGTCGTTGAAGGTGGCCCCCGACGCGTTGACGAACGTGCCGCCGTTGCCGGATCGCAGCGCACCGCCTTGCTGCCAGTTAAAGGTGCCTTGGTTAACGATGGAGGTCTGATTAAAATTGTGCTCGGCATAAGTGCTGGCCGTGAAGGCGGCGCCAGGAACAATGGTGAGTGGGGCCAGCGCGGTGAGCGCGCCACTGGTCCAACTGGAATTGATGCCGACGAGAGTCAGGGCGCCGCCGCCTGTGATCCCGCCACCGGTGAGGAACACGTCGTTCAGGGTGATCGTAGTGCCGAGCGCGATGGTCGCGAGGCCAAGGCTCAGTTGGGCGGTGTGGGTCGCGAGACCAGCGTTATTGGGGACGGTGCCCGGCGGGGTCCACTTGGTGGGGTCGGTCCAGTTTCCGGTGTTCGTTCCGCTCTCGCCGACCCAAGTGAACGACGTGGGTGGCGCTGCCAAGGTCAGCACCGCTCCGGTCGTGGTGACGGGTGGTGCCTCGACGGTGGCGCGCGTGACGGCCGACGTCGTGAGGGGTTGGAGGCCGGTGAGGTTGGCCGGGTAGCTGGTCGTAAAACTAAAGACGGCCGGGCTGGCCGGGATCGACGTGGTGTAGGACCAGCCGAGTGTGCCGGTGGTCCCGGCGGACGGTTTTATCGGTGGTTCATTGAGGCCGGACAAATAGGCCCAACCCGCCGGCAGCGTGGTGGAAAAGGCGAGGACCGAAGGAGCGCTCGTGTAGGTGATCGAGGCGGTAAACGTGAGTGTGCCCCCGGCTGGATTGAACGTCGTCGCGCTTGGGGTAAATACAATCGTCTGCGCTACCGCGTTGATCGCGAGCATCGCGAGGACCGCGAGCGAGACGAAGGGCGATGAGCGCGACATAGGTGGAGGAAAGCGGAGGGCCGGAACTGATCAGTCGAGGAACGCGGTGCCAAGAGTGTGAGGCGTGTCCGACTGGCAGTGAGTAGCAGGAAATTTCTGCGCCACAAGACCCGATTGCTCGGCGGCGACGACGGCGCCTTCGCGGTCGTGATTCGGCCGATTTACGGCTGGCTACGGCTCGGCGCTTGTGGCAAGTTGTTTTCAATAGCCAACCCAGTCGATCACCCGGCACCGCCCGCGCGTTGAAGGTTTGGTTGCTCTCTCCCGCGGCCCAATCGTTTTCACCTCTTGCCTGCCATGAGCCCCCCATTTTTTTTCGTTTTTTTCCGCCTAATTTTCCCGGCTCTGGCGACCCTCGCGCTCACCGTCAGTTTGCCGAGCTCCTTCGCGGGCCTGGTGGACCCGTTGCCGACAATCACGAGCGCCGACCGCCTCCTCCTCGGGCCCCAGCAACCGGTGATCATCGCGGGAACGAATTTCATCGGGATCTCCTCGGTGAAATTTGCCGGGGTTGAGGCGGTTTCTTTTTCCACGACCTCGCAAATTTCGATCCTCGCGGTCGCGCCGAGCTCATTCCCGGCGAGCGGGGCCATCACGGTGACCAATTCGGCCGGCACGGCGACGAGCAGTTTTAATGTCACGTTTACCTCGCCCAACATCGGCAGTCCATTGACCAATGCGACGGTGAGCGCGGGCGGCCGCATTTCGTTCACGGTCGCCCCTAAGGTCTGGGGCACCGGCACGCTCTCTTACCAATGGAAAAAAGATGGCGTTTCGCTCTCGGCGGTGCCCGGCAATATCGCGGGCGTCACCAGTGATACGCTCGTGCTGACCAACGTGCAGGCCGCCAACGCCGCGAGTGCCGCCGGCTATACGGTAGTCGTGACCGACTCCATCGGCACGGTGACCAGCACCGCGGCCACCCTGCGGGTGAGCGCCCCGCCACTCGCGTGGAATCCCGCGACCGAGTTTTCCGTGACGAAGGGTAATCCGAACGGCGTGTGGAGTTACGGCTCAATGGACACGGGTTTTGTGACCTTCACACCCTACGTGAATACGGGCGGGAACAGCTCGGGGTATGCGAGTTGGTATGGCTCCGGTGGTGATCAAACGCCGACGGTCGCACTGAACGGACAGACGACCCCTTTCAACGGCGTGCCGGCGGGCTACGTCTTGCTCCACCCGAGTAACGGTAACGAGCCCTCCGTGCTGCGCTGGACTGCGCCATTGACGGCCGCCGTGCGCGTCACCGGCCAGTTTCACGCCGGTGATGGTGGAGCGATGCAGGTGGCGGTGCGTCACAACAACTCCGTGCGATTCAGCGCGACGGACGCAGGCGTCTTTGATCTCACCCTGAATGTGGTCAGCGGTGACCGGCTCGATTTTGCCGTTTTCGGCGGGTTCACGTTTGGCTCCACAGGCCTTCAGCTCAACGTCGCCGCTGTCACGACCGCTTTGCCGCTGACGACGGCTGACAGCAATAAACTTAGCCTCGGAACGTTTGCCGGTGGCACGCAGGTGCGTATCGATGTTACGGGCACGGGCGATCTCGTGGATTCGCGGCTCCAAGTGTTTCCCGATGGTTCCCTCGCCGGTCCGGCCGGGGCGCCGTGGGTCTATGCAAATTCGGGTGCGGCGTATCCAGGAATCGGCGGCTTTCCTGCCGGTGATGGCCTGAATCATTACCCCGGCGGTGGATTGAACTACGATGCCAATAGCGGCACTTGGTTGTTTGCCGGTAAACTAACCAGCGACACCACTGATCCGGCAACGATTCGTGCCGGTGCCGTGGTGGGCACGTTTGTCTCAAGTCCCGTGCGGTCCGACTGGTTTGCCATCGGATTCGGCGGCACCTTCACCGTGCCTGCGGGAGGAGCGACCCTTTACCTTGCGGTGAATGAGGCCGCCGTCCCTACGGCCAACTCTGACAACCACGGTTCCTATGCGATCTCGTATTCGAGCAATATTTCTCCCGTCGTCTTGGTGCCACTCACGACCCTCGACACGAACAAGCTCAGCCTCGGCACGTTTGGGCCCGGCGCGGTGCTGCACATCAGCGTTACGGGTTCGGGCAATCTTGCCGCCACGGGCTGGTCGACGAAGCCGGACGGCTCGCTTGCCAGTGCGGCGACGGGGCCCTTCACGTTTGCGAACGTCGGCACCGCCTATCCGAACGTCGCGAGCACGCCGAGCGGCGATGGCCTCAATCGTTTCCCGGGCGGCGGGGCGAACTACGATTACAACGGTTCCGGTTTTCCGTTTGCCGGCAAACTGACCACTGACACTAGCGATGTGGCGGCCATCCGCTTCGGCGCGCTCGTCGGCACCTACGCCACCGCGCCGACCCGCAACGACTGGTTTCTGATCGGGAACGGTGGGGCGTTTACCGTTCCCCCGGGCACCGGCACGCTCTCCGTGGCCGTGAATGAGACCTTCGTATCGGACAACAACGGCAGCTACAACGTCGTCGTCGCGTTTTCACCCGCGAACGATAATTTCGCCGCCCGTAGCACGATTCTCAACTCGAGCGCGACGGTGATCGGCAATAATTCGGGCGGCACCAAAGAGGTCGGCGAGACCAATCACGCAACCAACCCCGGCGGTGCCTCGAGTTGGTGGACGTGGACCGCGCCGAAGACCGGTGTCGTGACCGTGAGCACCGTCGGCAGCAGCTTCGACACCTTGCTTGCCGTCTACACGGGCACTGCCGTCGGTTCCCTCACCTTGATCGCGAGCGACGACAACTCCGGCCCGAGCAACACGAGCCAACTCACCTTCAACGCGACGGCAGGCACCGCCTACCAAATCGCCGTCGATGGCAAGAATTCCGGCAGCGGCGCGGCAACCGGCAACATCACGGTCCATCTCGGCTACGCGTATTATTTTTCGACGTTCGCCGGCCTTGCCGGGAATGCGGGCAGCACCAACGCCACTGGCCGCGCCGCGCGGTTCTCCGGCCCCAACGACGTGGTCGTGGATAGCAGCGGCAACCTCTACGTCGGTGAGAATGTCAGTCACACGATCCGGAAAATCACCCCTGCGGGCGTCGTCACGACGCTCGCGGGCTCTGCGGGTCTGTCCGGCACAGCCAACGGCACCGGCACCGACGCGCGTTTTAAGCAGCCGCTCGGTTTGGCGCTCGACGGCGGCGGCAATATCTTGGTCGCTGACTATGAGAATCATTCGATTCGCAAAGTCACTCCGGCCGG
>CAMBVX010000035.1 GCA_945871085.1 Opitutus sp. GAS368
CGCAGCCAAACTTAAACGACGCCTTCTTTTCGCCCACTTCCCCCGACCACACCAATGCCTCACCCGCGAAAATCCGCAGCGTGCGCGCATCGAGTGCCGCGACATTTCCGCGCACCACCAGCGTCAACGGCCCGCCCGCCTCGTTGCGCAGCCGCAATTGCGAGTCGCCCCCACTCCAGCGCCAGCGGTCACCATGGAAATTCTCCGGGCCGGACCACCCGCCTTGCAACTCCACCCGCACCGCCCCAACGACCGCACTCTCCCCTGCCAGCTGATAAAACTCCTGCGCGGGCGGCGCAAATTCCTTGTAGGAGGCGACCACCGTCAGATTGCCCACGATCAACACCGCGAGCCATTTTCTCCCGCGCGGCACGAGGATATTAAACGCCAGCGTCATCGGCAGCAGCACGCGGGTCGACGCACCGGGAAACCCCTCCCACACGGGCGTCGAGAGGAACACCATCATTCCCGCAAACACCGCGCCGATCCGCCACCACGCGTCGGCCGGCCGCCAGCGCAAAACGACGAACAACCACTGCACCGTGAGCGCCAGCGTGACCGCGACCGTGGCCCAGTTGAGCGACGCATCATCACCCGCCGAAAGATTAGCCACAGCGTCGCCCCATTTCTCGGCGAGGCCGGCAAGCGGGAGCGTGAAGTTGCCCAGCCCCGGATCGTCCGCCGGCCCAAATTTCCACCGCACATAGCCCATCCAAGCAAACAGCGGCAGCGCCACCGCGACCGCCGTCAGGGCCGGCCGCCACCACGTCCGCGGACGGCGCCAATCGAAATCCGCCACGCCCGCCACCGCGAGCAGGCTCGTTTCCTTGCCCAGTCCCGCCAAAGCCAACACCGCCGCGCCGCGTGTCCGCTGGCCGTCTTCCACCCACCGCATGGCCAACGCCACGAACAGCAGGCTCGGCGCATCCACGAGCGAGTGCCGCACACTCATGCACACCCCGTGCGAAAACATCACGGCCGTCCACCGCAGGAAATTCTCCCCATCCGTCGGCGGAAACCACCGCAGCAACACCCACCCGAGCGCCAGCCAGCACAGCACGTTGAGCAACGCATGCGCCTGCACGACCCACGCCGGCTGCCCGAGCCCGAGCACCCACGCCGACCAGCAAAACAAAATGCGCTTCGCCCGATACGGCAGGTTGTCGATCGACGTTTTCAGCTCCGGATTGTCGAGCGTCGGGTTCAGCGCCAACTGCACATAATAAGCGCCGTCGTAACCCGAGGAATCTTCATAAACATAATGCTGCACCCCCTTCAGCTGCGTCACCTTGTTCCCGCCCACCCGGTCACCGATCGAAATCAGACTCGAAAACCCCGTCGTGGGATCGTAAAATTTCTGCACTTCCGACAGAAAAAATACTGCACTCACCAGGCACATCACCCTCCAGGGCGAAGCCAGCATCGTCCGCAACCAACCGACATTCTTGGGCGCTCTGAGTGTACTCATTCCTCGCTCCGCCCTCCTCGTGGCCGGGGGTGCGGACGAGACCGAGACAGGCGCTTGTCATCCAAATTTATCACGTGCAGTTTGCCGCATCACAGAACGCGAGCGCGCCATGTCAAATCTGAATCCCCCTGCCATCGCTCTGCGTGCCCCCCGTTGGTTCGTTTCGTTGACCGTCCTTCTGCTCGCCGGCTATGCAATTTTTCTCGGGCTCAACACCTCGACCGTCGCCGGTGGCGCCGATTCTTCGGGTTATCTTAACAGCGCCCGTCTTCTGGCCAGCGGCCACCGGCAAGCCGACTTGCGCCTCCCCACCCCGTTCTTGCCGGTGCCCTCCACCAGTCGCCTCCACTTTTCGCCGCACGGTTTTTTCCCAACCGCCGACAACCCACTCCTGCCACCTACCTACCCGTCGGGACTTCCGCTCCACTACGCAGCCGCTGGTTTGCTGCTCGGGTGGACGGCTGGGCCGCTCGCCGTTGCGGTCCTCGCGGCTGTCGGCACGTTGTGGCTCTTCTACCTCATCGCCCGCGAGCTTGCGCTGGACCGCTGGCTCGCGGTTGCCGGGGCGGTCTGCCTTGCGTCGTTCCCGCCGCTGATTTTTTCCAGCATCCAACCACTGAGTGACGTGCTGGCGACAGCCTGGTGCCTCGCCGCCGTCTTTGCCGCACTTCGCGCGTCACAATCGGCAGCGTGGTCGCTCACCTGTGGGTTCGCCCTGTCGATCGCCGTCCTCGTTCGTCCGACCAATGTCCTCCTATACCCTTCGCTCCTTATCTTAGTTGGGCCAAATTTCAAAAAAATCGCCGCCCTCACACTCGCTGGTCTGCCCGGCGCCCTGTGGTTCGCCACTTACAATCACACACTCTACGGCGGAGTTTTCCGCTCAGGTTATCCCGATATCGAAACCGCCTTTGCGCTGAGCTACGCTTGGCCCACCATCCTCCATTTCGGCCGCACACTCGCCCTATTTTTGCCCGCTGCGCTACTCGTTCTGCCGCTCGTCGCCGTCGCTCGCCACGCCACCCGCACTCGTCGGCTCACCGCGCTCGCGACATGGTTCTTCGCCCTGGCTGCGCCCTACGTTTTTTACGCGATTTCTCACGAAGACTGGTCCTGCCTTCGTTTCATTCTCCCCGCGCTGCCCGCGCTCATTTTCGCAGCTCTGTTGGGCGTCAACGCCCTCACGAGTTCAACGTCTCCGTCCGCCCCGCGGATTCGCCTGATCGCCGCGACCATCCTCATCATTTGGGCGTTGGCCGCTTCGTGGCACTGGACGCGGAAACTCGGCATTCTCTACATCAAAGGCTATGAACAACCCTACGCCACCGCCACCGCCGCCGCCCGCACGAAGATTCCTTCGAATGCAGTGATTGTCTGCGGCCAAACCAGCGGGGCCGTTTACTATTACACTGATTTCCCCGTGTTGCGCTGGGATTTTATCAACGCAACCGCGTTCGCCCGCTACGCCAGCCTCGCTCGCTCAGCCAGTATCCCGCTCTACGCCGTAATTTCCGCCGCGGAAGAAGACGGAGTATTCCGCGACCGCTGTCCCGGGGAGTGGACCAAGCTCTCGACCCACAAAAGCATCAGCCTATGGCGCCTCGTCGCCGCCGCTCCGGCCCCTATCGCCAAATGACCGCCCCTGCCTCATCTCGTCACCGGTGGCTGCTCCGCGCCGCCGCCTTGGCCGCGGTCGCGCTATTTTTAGTTTTGATGGGACGCTACTGGCACCCCGTCTATGGCTTAACTTCGCTGATCCAACTCGACGCACCCAACGACGATTTGAAGATCGCCGCCTTCCGCGAACTGCCCGTCTTCGTCCACCGCGACAACGGCGGCTACGACGGACTCTACTACGCGCAAATCGCCCACGACCCCACGCTGCGCGACCCCGAACTCCCACGCGCGATGGACAACCTCGGCTACCGCGCCCGCCGCATTCTCCCGCCCGCCCTCGCGTGGCTCCTCGGCGCCGGTCAGCCCGCATGGATTATCCACACGTATCCGCTTCTCAACCTGCTCGCGTGGTTCGCCCTCGCCGTCCTTCTCTGGAAACTCCTCGCCGTCGCCGACACCCGCGGCCTGCTCGCGTGGCTCGGCGTGCTCTTTTCCGCCGGCACCCTCGCCAGCGTGCGTCTCGCACTCACCGATCTCATCGCGCTGGCAATCCTCGCCGCCGCCCTCCTCGCCGCCGAACAGTCGCGTCGCCGCTCCGCCACCGCCCTCCTCGCCGCTGCCGCCCTCGCGCGCGAGACCTCCCTCCTCGCCTTCGCCGGCCTCGCCGAGCGCCCGTTCTTTTCCCTGCGCACCATTCTCCGCGTCTTCCTCGTTGTCGCGCCCCTCGCCGCCTGGCTCGTTTATCTCCGCTGGCGCATCGGACCCGCCGACGCCGGCTGGGCCAACTTCACTTTCCCCGGCTCCGGCCTCGTCGAAAAATGGAGCGCCGCCACCACCGCGCTTTTCACCGTCGCCGACCACCCGCTCGCGATCACCACGTGGCTCGCGACCCTCGGCCTCACCACGCAGGCCGTCTTCTTCGCCACGCGCTGGCGCCTCGACGACCGCTGGTGGCGTATCGGCATCGCTTACACTGTCCTGCTCCTCTTTCTCGGCACCGCCGTCTGGGAAGATTTTCCCGGTGCCGCCCTGCGCGTGCTCCTGCCCCTGACCCTCGCCTTCAACGTCCTCGTCCACCGCACCCGTGCGCCGCTCGCCTGGTTGCTCATCGGGAACCTCACCCTCTTCGCCGGCCTCGTCGGGCTCCGGGATGTGCCGGCCGACCCCCGCGAACTCGCCGCCATCAAGTCCTCGGGCACCGCGGTTATCGCGCGCACCGGCGAGGGCTGGTCCGGCCGCGAGGAACACGGTCGCCACCACTGGTCCTGGTGCAGCGGTCAGGGCACCGTCACCCTCGAAACATGGCCCCGCCACAGCACCCCCGTGCAGCTCAATTTTTCCCTCCGCGCCGTGACTCCACGCACGGTCATCCTCCGCCACACTGGCCGTGAAGTCTGGCGCACCGCCGTCGGTCCGACGCTCTCCCACCAGACCGTGGCCTTGCGCAGCGAGCACGGGCGCGCCGTCCTCGAGTTTTTCAGCGACACCCCGCCGCAGCGTGAAGGCGCGAACGCCGACGCCCGCGACTTGTCGTTTGCGCTTTATGATCTGCGCCTGACCCTGCCAAAACTTTGAGCGCCGCCATGCCCGCACCGCTTCTCCTCGACCTCACACACACGAGCCACACCCGCGCGCGCACCGGCATCCAACGCGTCGCCCGCTCGCTCTACTCCACCCTCGGCTCCGACGCCCGCGCGATCACCTGCGACCCCCACGCGCGCATCTGGCGCCCCCTCGCGCCGTGGGAAACCGCCAACCTCACCGCCGCCGCCACCTCCGCAAAACGCGGCACCACCTGGCCCCTCACCGCCAAACTCCGCGGTCTCGCACACCGCCTGCTCCGCCCAGCTCAGCTCTCAACTCTCAGCTCTCAGCTCTCAGCTCTCAACCCCTCTTCCGGCCTCCTCGTCCCCGAGGTCTTCTCCCCCGGCACCGCCGCTGCGCTCCCTGCGCTCCTTGCCGCCACCGTCGGCCCGCGCGTCGCTATTTTCCACGACGCCATCGCCCTAAAATTCCCCGAGCTCACTCCGACCAAAACGGTCGCCCGCTTTCCCGCCTATCTCCGCGAACTCCTCGCCTTCGACGGCATCGCGGCCGTCTCCGAAGACTCCCGCGACTCCCTCCGCGACTATTGGCGCTGGCTCGGCATCGCGAATCCGCCCCCCGTCCACGCCATCCCCCTCGGCACCGATCCCGTTTGTCACTTAATAAGTGACAAACTTTCCGCGCCCTCCGCGTTCGTTTCCGCCTCCGCCTCCATTTCCGCCTCCGACTCTCAGCTCTCAGCTCTCAACTCTCCGCTTTCCCCTCTCCGCTCTCAGCTCATTCCCACCCTCCTCAGCGTCGGCTCCCTCGAGGGTCGCAAAAACCACCTCGCCCTCCTCGACGCCTGCGAACTCCTCTGGTCCTCCGGCGCCCGCTTCGAACTCCGCCTCATCGGCCTCGCCCATCCGCAGACCGGTCGCGCCGCGCTCAACCGCGTGCAGGCCCTCCAGGCCGCCGGACGCCCGCTCCGCTACGACGGCCCCGCCACCGATGCTGTGCTCGAATCCGCCTACGCCACCTGCGCGTTCACGGTTTACCCTTCACTCATCGAGGGCTTCGGTCTGCCCGTCATCGAAAGCCTCGCGCACGGCAAACCCTGCATCTGCTCCGCCCACGGCGCCCTCGGCGAATCCGCCCGCGACGGTGGCTGCGTCGCTCTGGCCTCCGTCGACGTCGCACCCCTCGCCGCCGCCATCCGCCGCCTGCTCGACACCCCGGCGGAACTCGCCGCGCTCGCCCACGCCGCCCGCACGCGGAAATTTCGCTCTTGGTGCGACTACGCCGCAGCCCTCACTGCCTGGATGCACGCGCTGCAACGACGCAGCTAAATCAACAGGCTGCTCGCCCCGGAGCGCCGGAGACCAAATCCGCCTTTCCGTTTGCCAACGCTCAGCCCCAGACCCATCGTCCGACCTCACATGGCGCTCTCCTTCTTCAGCAAAAACAAAAAGGCACTGCTGGCCCGCTGCCGCGACGATTACGCGACGAAGATGCGGTTAAAATACGCCCCCTATTACCACGCCATGGAGTCTCAGAAGGGGACCACCGTCAGACTCGATGGCCGCGAGATGGTGATGCTCTCCAGCAACGATTATCTCGGCTTGTCGTTTAACCCCAAAGTAATGGAAGCCGGCCGCGCGGCCCTCCTCAAATGGGGCACGAGCACGACCGGCGCCCGCATCTCCAACGGTTCCCGCGCCTTTCACGTCGAACTCGAAGAAAAACTCGCCGATTTCCTCGGTCGCGAGGCCTGCCACATCAGCGCCGCCGGCTATATTTCCTGCCTCTCCAGCGTCGCCTCCTTCGCCCAAAAGGGCGACGTCATTTTGGCCGACAAAAACATTCACTCGTGCCTCTGGGACGGCATCCGTCTCTCGATGGCGACCGTTGAGCGTTTCTCCCACAACAGTCCCGAAGATCTCCGCGACGTGCTCGCCGCCACCAGCCGCGACGCGACCAAAATGTTGGTCATCGAAGGCGTTTATTCCATGGAGGGCCACATCGCCCGCCTCCCGGAGCTGTCTGAAATCGCCGAAGAACACGGCTGCTTCACCGTCCTCGACGACGCCCACGGCTTCGGCGTCCTCGGTCGCCACGGCCGCGGCACCGTCGATCATTTTGGCCTCAACGACAAAGTGGACGTCATCTGCGGCAGCATGTCGAAGTCCCTCGCCAGCACCGGCGGCTTCGTCGCCGCCTCGCGCGAGGTAATCGAGTATCTCCGCACCAATTCCAAACAGACCGTCTTCTCCGCCGCCATCAGCCCCACTCAGGTCGCCTGTGCGCAAGCCTCGCTCGAGCTGATGCAGACCGAGCCGCACCACCTCGAAAAACTCTGGGCCAATACGAAAAAATACCGCGCGATCCTCAAGTCGCTCGGCCTCGACACCTGGGAAAGTGAAACCCCTGCCGTGCCCATCGTGCTCGGTTCGAAAGAGCGCGTTTACCCGTTCTGGAAGGCACTGCTCGAAAAAGGCGTCTTCACCGTCATGTCGATCGCGCCCGCCGTCCCCGCCGGCAAGGATCTCATCCGCACCGCCATCTCGGCGATGCACACCGACGAACAGCTCGAAAAAATCGCCGACGCCATGGCGTATGCGGTGAAGAAACTGTAAGCCCGCTCAGGCTGGCAGCGCGCCGCGCACGGTCTCGGCCGCCCCGGCCCAGGTGGGCAAGGCCCGCGAGGTCGCCTCCGCCGTCAGAATCGCCTGCAGCGCATCTTCGGTCAGCACCCGCCGGAGCGCCGCCTTCCATTTGGCCCGATCATTCAACGCCACAGGCAGGCACCCGCCGCCCGCCGTATTCTCCCGCAACACCGGCAAGTCGCTGCACACACAGGGCACGCCCATCCAGAGGGATTCCAGCAACGGCAGGCCACACCCTTCCGCGATCGTCGGCACCACACTGGACCGCACCTTCGCATAGAGCGCAGTGACGGCCGCATCGCTCGCCGCCGCATGATAATGGAGTCCGCAATTTTTTCGGCTGAGCGCCTTGATCCGACGCAAAATCGGCGCGCCAAAATGGGGATTCACCCGCCCCACGAGATGGAGTTCAAAGGCCAACCCTTCACCCCACAACTCCTCACACACCTCGAGTAAAAAAATCTGGTTCTTGCGCGGCTCCAGAATCCCCACACTCAACAAACTCGGACTCGACGGCGTCGCTCGCCGCGTGACTCGCGGCACCGCATCAAAATCGGCGCCGAGCGCCAGCACGTCCACGGGCGGAGTCTTGGAGAGCCCCAGCCAGCGCCAGAAGCCCCGCAACTCCTCGCGGCTCGCCTCCGACACCGCCCAAATCCGGTCGAACCGCGCGAGCAGTTTCAGGTAGCCCGGATGGCGCGCCACGCTCTGCGGCCAAGTAATATGAGGGTGCTTCAACGGAATCGCGTCGTGGAAAATCGCCGCCGTCCGCCCCACCCGTTGCTCCAAAAAAGCCGTAATCCCCGGCCGTTCTTCCTCTGAAAACAACTCCGCAGTCAGAAACCAATCGTCCGCCTGCAACGTCGCGCGATCCCACGTCGGCCAACGCACCTCCGTCGCCACGCCCCGCAGACCAGCGGCCAAACGGGCACTCACCCGCATCAACCCCGAGCGGTGCCCCGCCCCTCCTGCCTTCGTGACATCAAAATAGATCATGGCTCGATCGACCGCTTGAACAGCGCGAGCACGCGCTCGGCATTGCGATGCGCGTTGAAGTTATCTTCCACCCATCCTCGCGCCGCGCGCCGCAGCTTCTCGGCAAACGTATCGTCCGTCGCTAACCGGCGCAACGCACTCACCCACACCTCCGTCGACTCCACCGGCACGACGAGTCCCGTCACCCCTTGCGTCACCGCCTCGGTCGTCGCGGCCACCGGCGAAGTAATGACGAGCACGCCAACCGACATCGCCTCGGGAATCACATTCGGCAAACCATCGCGATCCCCGCTGGGCGCAATCACGCCCGTGTGCAACAGGACGTCCGCCCACTCGAGTTGGCTCCAGACTTCATGCTGCGGCAAATGTCCGGTAAACGTCAGACTCGCCGCGATCCCGAGGTGCCCCGCGAGTTTTTCCAACTCCGGCAGCAACGGTCCCTCGCCTACGATCCGCGCTTCAAACGCCACGCCTGCCGCCCGCAGTGCGGCATAAACGCGCAGTTGATGATCGAGTCCTTTTTTCTCCACTAGTCGCGCCACGCCCACCAAATGCAGGGGCGCGCGCGAAGCCCGCAACGGTTTGAACGGCGGCAGTCGGTCGAGACCCCGCCGAACGCAAAAAATTTTTTCCGCCGCGAGCCCGCGCGCCGCCAACGCCTTGCGCCCCATCTCCGTCGAGGTGTGGATAAAGGCGGCATGCTCCAGTTTGTCATTGAGCCACCAGTCGCCGCCATGCTCATAAATGTCGTAGGCGTGCGCCGCCGCACTGAAGCGATGCTGGTCGAGCCGCCACAATAGCCAGGCCGCCGTCGCGGGTGCCCCACCCCACGCGGCGTGGATCAGCGCCGGTCGGTGGGCCCGGAAATGCCGCGCAAAGAGACACGCAAAACCCGCCCCAAGCATGTTCTCCCAAAAATTAATCCACGACGGTGCCCGCCGCGTGAACAGCCCGCGCACGACTTGCCGCAACACCTCGGGCCGACGCCACGACTCGTAAGGGATCATCCAAAACAGCGTCAGCAGCCTCCACTTGTTAAAGCTCGCGACGGGCAATCCCCGAAAGGTGCCGCCGCCACCCCACAACGAATAGAGCCGCAGATTCACTCCGTGCGCCCGCATCGCGATAATTTCTCGCTGGAGAAAAGTCTCCGTGGGTTTCGGGAACGTCGTAAAAAGATAGGCGATGACAGGCGCAGCGGTCGACAAAGTGGGGTGAAACTAGAGCGCCAAACGCGCCATGGCCAAGCGCATTGCGCGTCCCGTCAGAACGAGGGGGCCTCTCAATTCCCTTTCACTGCGGTGTCGTGGGTCGCTGTAGGGCGGGTCGCTGTCGCGCAGCGCGCGGTCGGGTGGGCCGCTGTGGGGCGGGGTTTATCCCCGCCATGACCCAGCGGGCGTCAAGCCCGCCCCACCTTTTCAGAAAACCCGGCTGCCCGTCGGAACGGCGGCATCACCCCTTCGCAAACGGTGCGTGCGTGGCACCCGTGCCATTCGCCGGCGGAAAGACCCGGCGCTTCAGCTTCGCTCCGACGACTTCGTTGGCCAGCCCCACCAGCTCTTCAATCAGCAGCGTCGGGTCCTCCACGTAACGCAGTTTCAAAAAATCCTCCCGCACCGTCGCGTAGGCGGCCGGCGTCGCCATCCACCGATCAATCAGCCGGGCAAAATCCGCCGCATTCTCGATCTTCTCCGAAGCGGCGCCATTGCGAAAAAATTTCCACGTCAACTCCTCTTGCGGCATGATGCCACCAAACGCGTTGAAGATAATCGGGCACTGAAAATGCAGGGCCTTCGCACAGGTCGTCGTGCCACCGCGCGTCACGATCACATCACTCGCCTGCATGTGCAGGTGCACGATCTCCGAGTAGCCCTCGATATGGCAGTCAAACTCCGGGTGCGTCGCGCGCCAGTGCACGAGGTCGTTGTAGGTCTCCTTGTTCTTCCCGCAAATCACGATCGCCTGCACGCGGTCGGCGTGCTTCACCAGCCTCTGCAGGAGGTCGAAGTGATTGTTCGCCCCATTGCCCCCCGTCGCGAGAAAGACCGTGAACTTGTCCGGATTGAGGCCGAGTCGTTTGGCCTGAAACACCCGCCGGTCGACCGGACTCAACACTTCCAAGTGCGACCGCGGCAACATCAGGTAGCCGCGCACCCGCGACTTCTCCGGCGCGATGCCTTGCTTGACCGCGTAGTCCGCCGCCGTCGGCGTGCGCGAAAAATACCGGTCGACGGATGGCTCGATCCAGTTACGCGAGTAGCCCCAGCCACCCGAGAATTCCCCGCAGTAGGTCGCACAACGCACGCGGTTGACGCCGAGCGTGGCCCGCGCGAGTTGAAAATAACCGCGGTTGAGACAGTCGTGCACACTAAACACGAGGTGAGGTTTGTAGTCCTTTAAGACCTGCAGATAATAGCCGGAGCCAAACGTAACGTCGCGGCGATTGAGCCAACTCAGCAGCTCGATGAAAGCGTAAAACACGCGGTGCATCCAAGGAGCCAACCGCTGGATGCGATTGTAAAGACTCACGCCGGTGCGATTCACCACCGACGACTTTTCCAGCATCTGCTCGATCCGCACGTCGACGTCGTGCCGGTAAAGCTGGAAACACCACTCGGCAAACGCCTCCGCCCGCGCGTCGTGACCGCCACCGGTGCTGGATGTGAGAACAAGAATGCGGAGCTTGGACATGCGCTCAGGAAACGTTGAAATAGGACGCTTGAATCCGGCGCTTGAGCGCTAGGGAACCAAAGCGGGAGATAAACGGCGCGATCACCGCCTGAAAAAACCGTCCGATGCGCACCGTGCCGCTGCGATTCCGCAACAGCGCGCGCCGTAACTCCGCCGCGGCCTCCGCCGGCGCCGGTCCCGACGCCATCATCGCCCCAAACGCCGTCCACGCCCGCGCCAACCGCGGACTCGGCACCGACGCCGATGGCGGTCGGCGGACCGAGCCTTCGAAATCCGTTCGATAGTCACCGGGACGCACATCGAGAATAACCACCTTGGTGCCGGAAACCTCCATCATCAGACTTTCGTTGAGTGCGGAGAGACCGGCTTTCGTGATGTTGTAGGCGGACTGAAACGGCAACGGAAACTCCGCCGCCAGCGACGAAATATTGACCAGCGCGCCGCGGTTCCGCTCCACCATTCCTCCCAGCGCGGCGTGCGCGAGCCGCGCCGTATTCACGAGCATCACCTGCAGCTGCTCCGCCCACACCGCAAAATCTGTCGCAGCAAATTCCGCGAAAACTCCGTAGCCGGCATTGTTGATCACGAGGTCGAAGCCACCCGCACTTCGGTCGGCCGCACGAAACTCCGCTTCAGCCTTCAGGCCATCTCGCAGATCCAATATCACCGGCGTGAAGCGCTCGCCATACTGGATCACAAACGCGGCGAGACGGGCCCCGTCACGCGCCGTGCCCCACACGCGGACCCCGTCGGCCAGCAGCATCTCTGCAAAGGCCCGGCCGAGGCCCGTGCTCGCACCGGTGACGAATGCCGTGCGGTGCAGATCTGAAACACGTGCGGCGGCCACGGTGTTAGGCAACGCGCTTGAAGACCAGCGCGACGTTGGCACCGCCGAATCCGCTGCTGTTCTTGATGACAATATTGGGCGCCGTGTTCTCCGTCGCGCGCAAAATAGCGATCCCTTCGCATTCCGGATCCACCTTGGTGAGGTGCGCGTTACCCGGCATAAATCCCTCTCTGATCGCGAGCGCGCAGAACGAACTCTCCATCACCCCGGCGAGTGAAAGCCCGTGCCCGGTCAGCGCCTTCGTGCTGCTCACTGCCGGGCGTGAACCGGAATCCTTGAACACAGACCGCAGTGCGCGAGCCTCGGAGATATCACCAATGAGCGTCGAAGTGGCATGGGCGTTAACGTAGTCCACCTGCTCGGGGACGACCCCGCTTGCCCGAAGCGCAAGCGTCATCGCGGCGGCCGAGCCACTGCCCTCGGGATGTGAGATGGCGACGTTCCAACCGTCCGACGCTTGGCCCCAACCCAAAACTTCCGCATAAGGCGTCACGCCGCGGCGCACGACCTCTTCCTCCGTCTCCAACACGAGCGCCACCCCGCCGCCGGTGCCGACAAATCCGTCCCGCGCCGCGTCGAACGGCCGGGACGCGAGATTCGGGTCGGTCTGCAGCGACAGCGTGCGCATGCCGGCAAACGGTAAAATGGCATCCAGGTTTCCATCCTCGGCGCCGACGACAAACATACGCTTTTGGCGACCGAGCTTGAGGTCATCCAACGCGAAACCCAGCGCGTGCGCGGACGAAGCACAGGCGGACGAAAAACCACACGATGAGCCTTGAATCTTAAAGGCCGCGATCAGGTTGAAATTCAGCGTGCCGGCGATCGATGCCACGATCCCCAGTGGCGAACACCGCATCACGCCGACTTTGTTCAGCCGGTCGTTATGGTAGTGTAACAGGTAAGGCGAACCCGCTGACGCAGCGTAGAGACCCGTATACGGATTCGAAATATCAGGCTCCGCAAGCTTCGCATCGGCGACCGCCTGCATCATCGCGCACTGGGCGAAGAGTCCGCTCGGCGCCATCGTGCGCAAGAGCTCCCGCCTGATTTTGTAGCCAGCGGGAAACGTCCAGTCCTCCGGATCAGTGGAATTCGTCGCGAAATCCTTGATGGTGCCGACCACCTTGACTGGAATTTCCGGCTTCTGGAACGGCGGGAAAACCTCAAACCCGTGCCGCAGCTCGCGCAGATTGCGCGTGACGGTCGCAGCGTCGTTGCCGATGCTGGTGACAAATCCTAGGCCGGTGATAAAAACTCTGGGCATGCGTGCGTGGTGTGGCGGCTGCGGACATCCCGCCAAACGGGAATGCACCGGACCGGGAAACGAAGTGAAAGTGGTTCGCTCGCACCGGTCAACGCGGGAGCAGGCCCCAAGACGCAAAAACGGCGACCATCATGGTCGCCGTGAATTTTTCCCGGCCGACTTCGCGCTCACTTGGGGGCGCGAAAGAGGCATTAACCTGTCGCGTTCATCGCTACCCGCAACGGAGGCACCGTCGCCGCAGGTGCTACACCGGCGGAGCTACCCACGCTTCCGGCATGTGCGGAAGAACCATTGATCGAAACCGGCGCATTGGCCGCATCCACGATCCCAAAAGTCAGCGTAATTTCTTCGGCAATAACGGCTTTTTCCTGACCGACCCGAATCGCGCCTTCAAACGTAGCCAACGGCATTTTCATGCGCTTCGGCTTGATCGAGAGCGAAAGAATGTCGCCGGGTTTGCAGATGCGATGGGCGCGGACGCCTTCGCAACCGGTGAAAAAAATGGTCTGCGGACTCACGACCTTTCCTGGTTCGGTGGGCGCACCTTCCAAGAGATAAAGCACCGCAAGCTGACCCAGCGCCTCCAGCATAATTGATGCAGGCATCACCGGGTTGTCCTTAAAGTGACCTTGGAGAAAAAACTCCTGACCAGTTATCTTATATTTTCCGTTCGCCGCCGTAGAACTCACCGACGCTTCGTTAAGAAAAAGAAACGGCGGCTGCACTGGCATCACGGCACCGATGTGCTCAATCGGGATGAACTTTGTCGGCTTCGGCAGCGTCAGTCCGCGGATCTTGCAGTCGATAAATGTCTTCACATCGCCGACCGTGCGCAGGTTGCGGAGCTCATCATTATTAATCGTCATCTGAAGGACATCCTCCACCAAAATGACAATTTCCATCATCGTGAGGGAGTCGATTCCCAGATCCTCGATCAGCCGCAGATCATCGTCGGCATCCTTCAACTTGACGCGCAAATCCGGCTCCACGAAGCGCTCGATCACCCCGATGACAACCGCCGGAACATGCTCGGGATTACCAGTCTTACGAAACTGCACAGCGGCCTCAAAAGCCGAGGGCGAGCAACGCTTCAAAGCCTCGCGGAGCGCCGTTTCGTCCTCTGGAGAAAAGGGCTTGTT
The DNA here is from genome assembly GCA_945871085.1 of Opitutus sp. GAS368. Taxonomy (GTDB): domain Bacteria; phylum Verrucomicrobiota; class Verrucomicrobiia; order Opitutales; family Opitutaceae; genus GAS368. Next base: position 14,216 of record CAMBVX010000035.1, read on the forward strand.
CGTCGGCGGAATCGGCTTGTTGGTGCCCTGATTTGGTAGGACGGCGTCTGGCATTATTCGTTTGTTGTATGTTACGGGACGCCGGGATGTAAACCCAATTTCTTGGCCGTTGTTTCTCGGAAACGTCATCGGCTGCTCGCGCCCCCACCAGCATTTGCCGGGAAAATCCGCCAGCCCGATTCCATCGCTGCGCTTGCCAGAATTCAGCCACCACCCTAACTCCCTGCGGTGAGTCTAGCATGCGTCGACCAAACGTCTGCTGACCGCACTCATCACCAGCGCATGTCCGCAATTTCAACGGTTCCCACCGCCCGGCCGGTTTTTCTGATTACGCACGAGTTCTATCCTGTGCGCGGGGGTATCGCGACCTTCACCGAGGAAATTGCCCGCGCCAGCGCGAGCCTCGGCTACGATATCGAAGTCTGGGCTCAATCTGCCCCGGCTGCCGTCGAACGGCCCGACTGGCCCTTCCGCGTTCGCCGCCTTCCGCTCAAGGGGACGCACGATATCTGGTGCCAGGTCCAACTCGCGCGCGCACTGATCCGCCACCGCCGTGACCTGCGCCACGCCACCGTCTATCTGCCCGAACCGGGGCCGATGATGACGATGATGCTCCTGCAGTTTTTCCAAGCCTTCCGCCCGCGCCGCCTCGTACTCACGTTTCACGGCTCGGAAATCCTCAAGTTCGCCCGCAGTCCCCTGCGTCGCTGGCTCGCCGGCCAACTCATCCGCCGCGCTACGCGCGTCAGCACGCTCACCAACTACACGCAGGAACTGCTCGTCGCCCATTTTCCGGCGGCGGCCGAAAAGATTTTTCTCACCCCGGGAGCCCTCCGTTCCGACTTCGCCGTCGTGCCACCCAAGCCCGCGACCGCCCGAAAAAAAATCATCATCCTCACCGTCGGCCGCCTGCATCCGCGCAAGGGCCAGCTCCTCACCTTGCAGGCGCTGCAAACCCTCGCACCCGACGTCCGCTCGCGCCTCGAATACTGGGTCGTCGGCGGCCAGAACAAAGGTAACTACGAGACCCACCTGCGCGCCGCCGCGGCCGAAAAGCCCGATCTGGCCGTGCGCTTCTTTGGCAACATTCCCGACGAGGAACTCTCCGACCTCTACGACCGCGCCGACATCTTCGCGATGACGAGCGTGAATCTCGAACACAGTGTCGAGGGCTTCGGTCTCGTTTACCTAGAAGCTGCGGCCCACGGCCTGCCGGTCGTGGCTCACGACGTCGGCGGGGTTTCCGAAGCGGTCATGGAGGGCGTCACCGGTCTCCTCGTCCCGCCCCATCGCCCGGCTCAACTGGCGGCCGCTTTCGAAAAACTCATCCACGACGCACCCTTGCGCCGCAAACTCGGCGCCGCCGGCCGCGATTGGGCCACGCGCAACTGCTGGAAAGAATCGGCCGAGGCTCTCTTCAGTCCGGTCGACGCCGAGACCGAACCATGATCACCGCGCGCGCCCAAGTCATCGTCCGCTATGCCGAGACCGACATGATGGGCATCGTCTACCACGCGAATTATCTCCCGTGGTTTGAAGTCGCCCGCACCCAGCTCCTCCGCGAACAGGGCTTCCCCTACCGACAGCTGGAGACCGACGGCTACCGTATTCCTGTGCTCGAAGTCGCCGCCAAATATCGCCGTCCCGCGCTCTACGACGACACCCTCACCATCGTTGCCACCATTCGCGAAAAACCCCTCTTGCGCATCCGGATCGACTATGAAGTTTTCCGTGGCGAAGAACTTTTGGCCACCGGCCAAAGCGCCCACGCTTTCTGCGATCTCCATGGCCGCCCCACCCGTCCACCCGCCGCTTTCGTGGCGCGGATGAACGCCGTCTTTACGTAACCGGCCCCGCCTCCGCCGCATATTCCGCGAGCACCGTCGCGTCCGTCTCAGTCGCGCGCGCCGCCTGGAGGAGCGTGCTGGCACGCGATGGCCCCGCCAACCGATACACCGCCCACACCGCATGAGCGCGCACCAGCGGCAAATCATGCGCGCGCGCCAAATCGACCAATGCCGGCAACAACGCGGCATCGCCCGAATTCCCCGCCACCACGCAGGCATTTCGCAACAGCCCGCCCAGTTTTACTCGCTTGATCGCCGTGCGCCGAAACACCTCGGCGAACCGCACCGGCGTCAGCCCCAAGATTTCCCGCAACTCCAGTTCGGCGATCTCGCCCCTCACCGAGAGCAGCATTTTGCGCCCCTCCTGCGCAAAGCGGTTCCACGGGCACACCTCGAGACATACGTCGCAGCCATAGATCCGTTGCCCGATGCCCGCCCGCAGCTCGCGCGGGATCACGCCCTTGTTCTCGATTGTCTGATACGACACGCACCGGCGCGCATCCACCACTCCGGGTTTCGCAAAGGCGTCCGTCGGGCACGCATCGAGACACCGCGTGCATTTTCCACACAACAACCCCACCTCACCCGCCTGCCGCGTATCGAGATTCTCCACTTTTTTCCGAATCGGTTCGTCCGCCACGAACTCCACCTTGGTCAGGATCGCCGCAAGAAATAGCCAGTTCCCATGGCGCCGCGAAATGAGCATCGCGTTCTTCCCGACAAAGCCAATTCCCGCCCTCGCTGCCCACCCGCGCTCCAGCACCGGCCCCGTATCGACATAATAACGATACTCCCTTTCGCCGACCCCATAGAGTTCCTCGATGAGTCGCCCGGCCGCAATCAGCCCCGGCTTCACCGTGTCATGGTAGTCCTCATTCAACGCATACCGCGCCCACGTCGGTCGCAGCGCCCTCTCGCCCACGCCCTCGCCCGTCGCGGCGGACGCGACGGCCCCATCGCGTTTCAGACCCTCCGCATAACTCACCCCCAACATGATCACCGAGCGCGCACCCGGCAGCACCAGCTGCGGGTCGGTCCGCTTGTCCGCCGTGCGCTCCATCCAGCCCATCTCACCCTGCATCCCGGCGTCGAGCCACGCTCGCAAGCCATCGTCGTGTCCGCTCGCCAGCGTCGCGAACCGCACCTCGTCAAAACCCACTTCGCCCAGCCGGCGCCGCAACTCCTCCTGCCGCGCAGCCATCAGCGTTGGCCTCGCGCCCGCAAAAAATCCCCCGCGTCCCGCCGCCACGCCCGCATCACATGAGCTGCAATATCCATCAGCGGGCGCGAATCCGTGAGAATCACGGTGCCAGACTCTTTGTAGATCGGCTCGCGCTGCGCGAACAGCGTGCGAATGCGCTCCTCGGGATTTTCCGCCACCAACAACGGTCGGTTCTGTTGCCGTGAGGTCCGCGCGAGGATCGTCTCCACCGATGCATGCAGGCACACGACGACGCCCTTGCTCTTCAACAACGCGAGCATCCCGGGTTGCACCACGAGCCCTCCGCCGCAGGAAACTACGGTGCGCTCTCCCGCGTGCCCACCCTCGATAAACGCTCGCTCCAGCACGCGAAATGCCGCTTCCCCATCCTGCGCAAAGATCTCCGGGATCGTTTTTTTCTGCTGCCGTTCGATCTCGTGATCGCTGTCCACCACGTGAAAGCGCAGCTTGTGGGCCACGGTCCGGCCCACGGTGCTCTTGCCCGTGCCCATAAATCCAACGATGTAGAGATTGACGTCCGTTGCATTCATCGCGTGCGCTCACACGAAACGCACCGCCCGGCTCATTGCCAAACACCAAAATCTCTATGACAGGACCACGCCCCAATTTCGCCTTCGCGAGCGATAACACCGCCGGCCTCTGCCCCGAGGCCCTCTCCGCCCTGACCACGGCCAACGGCGACCGCGTCCCCAGCTACGGCGACGACCGTCACACCGTCCGCACGAAAAAGCTTTTCGCCGAACTCTTCGAGACCGATTGCGACGTCTTCCTCGTCCTCAACGGCACCGCCGCCAACGCCCTCGCCCTCTCCTCGATCTGTCAGCGCCATCACAGCATCCTCTGCCACGCACTCGCCCACATCGAAACCGACGAGTGTGCTGCGCCCGAATTTTTCACCGGGGGAAGTAAACTCCTCCCGATCGACTCGCCCGATGCCAAGCTGCGCCCGACCGATCTCGAGCCCGCGCTCCACCGGGGCCACGGCGTCCATTTTCCAAAACTACGCGCACTCTCGCTGACCCAGTCGACGGAACTCGGAACCATCTACACCCCCGCCGAACTCCACGCTTTGACCGACTGGGCGCACCTCCACAATCTCGCCGTGCACCTCGACGGCGCTCGTTTCGCAAACGCGGCCGCCGCCCTCCACGAGCGCGGCGGTCACTCGCCGGCCGACCTCACCTGGCGCGCGGGGATCGACGTCTTGTGCTTCGGCGGCACGAAAAACGGCCTGCTCGCCACCGAAGCCGTCGTGTTTTTCAACCGCGATCTCGCCCGCGAGTTTGACTACCGCGTTAAACAAACCGGCCAGCTCGCCTCCAAGATGCGTTTCGCCGCCGCCCAATGGAATGCCATCCTCAGCGACGGTGCGTGGCTGCGTCACGCCTCCCACGCCAACCACCAAGCCCAGAAACTCTCCGCCGCTCTCGCCGCCCTCGGCTGCACACTCGTCGCGCCCACCGAGGCCAACGGCGTCTTCGTCGAATTCGCCCCCGCCACCGTCGTCGCCCTCGCAGCCCGCGGTTGGCAGTTCTACAAATTCGTCGGCGAACACGGCTACCGCCTCATGTGCTCGTGGGATACATCGGACACGGACATCACCGCATTTCTGACCGACGCCCGCGCCGCCGTAGGGCAAGGTCTCTGACCTGCCCTCTTCGCCACCGCCGCCCGCGCCGCCCTGCGCCCTCCTCACCACCGCTCGATTTCACCCGACACGAAAAGGGCGGGTCAAAGACCCGCCCTCCTCAAATCATTGCTCGTGCGTCGCACCCCTTACTTCGCGCCCGGCACCGCTGCCGGGGCCGCTGGCAGCGTCGGCATGGCCGCCGCGCCCGCCTTGATCTCGAGCAACTCGACGTCGAAAACCAACGTCGACCCGGGAGGAATCGCACCCTTGCTGCCGTCATCGCCATAGGCGAGGTGTGGCGGAACGTAGAGCTTGATCTTACCGCCCTTGTTCACTTTTTGCAGACCCTCAGTCCAACCGGGAATCACGCCCTCCAGGGGGAATTCCGCCGGCTCGCCGCGCTGCACGGAGCTATCAAACACGGTGCCGTCGACCAGCGTGCCAGTGTAGTGCACCTTCACGGTGTCAGACGCCTTCGGGAAGGCACCGTCACCGGGCTTCACGATCTCGTAGCGGAGTCCGCTCGGCAGCTCGACCACGTTCTTATTTTCCTTGAGCTTGGTGAAATAAGCGGTCGCGGCGGCCAGGCTCTTCGTCTTCGCCTTCGTGGCAAACGTCGCCTGCTTCTTCTGCATAAATTCATCCATCAGCGGCCCGATCTTCTCCAACTCGAAGGGGGCGTCCTTACCTGCCGCCGCGATCGACACGCCCTTCACAAACGCGGCGATCTCCGCCGGCGTAAACTCAAGCTCCGTGAGCCCGACGCGCTTGCCGACGAACCAGCCGAATTCCTCGACGATTTGCGCCTCGGTAAAGGCCGGCGTCGCAGGCGCGGCCGGAGCGACGGCCGCAGCCGCAGGTGCCGGCGTGATTCCGGGAACTGTAATTTTTTTGTCTTCGGCGCGAACGGCGGTAAAGCCGAGTGCGAGCAAGGTAATTGTAGCAGTATTTTTCAGTTTCATGCGTTAAGTTTGGGACGGCGTAGAGTCACGCGCAGGGTGCTTTGTGCCGTAAAAGTTGTCGGATGTGCCAGCGCCCCACGCCGAAAGCAACCAATTACTCCCCGCTTGTGTCGCCGTCCGGCCAACGTCATTTATTTCCGCTCTAAAAATGCATCCCGATCAATTCTGGACCAGTCAGGACGGCCAAATCCTCACCGTCAAAAATAAGGACGAACGCACCGTCACCCTGACCTTGGCCTTCTGGCCGCGCAACCCGGCCGAATTCGAGGCCCTGCAGCCGCACATCCCCGCCCTGCGGTTCACCGAGCGCAGCTCGCTCGCCCGCATCGGGATCGAGATGCTCGTCACCGGCACCCCGCACGTGGCCGGCAACCGCATCGAACTCGAAGCCGACGCGTTTATCTACGACGACAGCTTTCCGAACGCCGCCTACTGGAAAAAACTGCTCCGCGTCGGTTCGCCCGTCGGCCGCCTCTTCCACGCGCCGGCCGCAGCCAAGCTGACGAGCATGGAAATCTGGGACGCGATTAAGCAAAACCATCTCAAGCTCCCCAATACGATTAGCATCGATAGCCGCGGCAGCGTGTTTCTGACCCCGCATCAAGTCAGCTACACGCTCAACCCCAAGCTCACCCGCCTCAGTTTCGAGCGCGTCGTCAGTGGCTTGGCCGGTCGCGGTTTCCTCGATAAGGTCCAGGTCCGCCACGACGCCTCGCCCCTCTCCATCGGCCCGCGCTCCGGTATTCTCACCAGTTGCTCGATGTATCTGAAAGAGCACTTCGTCGCCCTCAACCCGGGCCCCGGCAACTTCGGCATTCACACGAGCGCGGTCCTCCTCGACCCCATCAAAACGTTTGGCACAAACGTCATGCTCGAGATCTACAACACGGGCGACCAACCGGTCGTCAACCCCGTCGTGTCCGTCGACATCTATCGCGCCCCCGCGAGCATTGACGCTGAAATCAAGACCTTGGCCAAGAAACGCCAACGCCTCCTCGCCACCTCCGCCAACCTCTACCAGTGCCTCGACCACAATCAGCCGCGCGACACCGGTGAGGCCAAACCCAAGACTAAGATCACCGTCCGCGGCCAAAGCGGCGCCATGGAAAACCGCGCCGTCGTCGTCCGCGCCAATGAAGACCTCCGCAAATTCCTCGAGGGCGAGGCCTGTCCCATTGGCAGCCGCACGCTGATTCAGGCGCTCGACTCCGCCCCGGCCGACGCCGACACCCTGATCGCCGATATTTTCCCTGACCTCCTCGAGCACATCGAACTTGTGACCCGCCTGGGCGACGTGAAGTTGAAGCGTCTCGTCTTCCGCAAACCCTCCCGCACCCACGGCTATTTCTTCTCGAGCAACGCCCACGCGCGCCTCGATATGTTCGATCAACTCGGCCTCAAGGTCTACTGGTATGACGAGCTCACCAAGGATCTCTACCAGCACGTCTACAAAAAAGAGCACGGCTTTTTTGTGCGCGAGGAGATGGCTCGTAAATTTCAAGAGTCCACCATCCTCGCTTTTTACGGTTCCGCCCATGGCCTCAACGAGGCCGACACCGCCCGCATCTCCGCGCTCGTGGACAAACTCACGAGCTTCATCGGCTCCAATCTCGGCGTTCTCACCGGCGGCGGCGGCGGCGTCATGCGCCTCGCCACCGATCAGGCGCGCAACAAAGGCGCACTCACCGGTGCCTGCTTCCTCGAACTCGAAGCCCAACCCCCGGAGCTCGGGGTCGATTTCTTCAACACGTTTCAAGAGTCCTCCCGCCACTTCCGCCAAAAATGGTTCGAAGCCGCCGATTTTTGCATCTTCAACGTCGGCGGCGTCGGCACGCTCGAGGAAGTCGGCATCGAACTCTGCAACCTGAAACTCGGCATCCGCCCCCGCGTGCCCTACGTCTTCTTCAACGCCAAATTCTGGGCCGATCTCCGCAAACAGATCAACGAGATGATCCGCAGCAAACGCGCCCCCGCGTGGATCGCCGACTACATCCTCTTCACCGACGACCCCGACGAAGTCGTGGCCTTCTACCGCAAGAAACTCCAAGTCTTGTGACCGGGAGGTCGGCTCAGTTCGCCGCCCGCGGATAAGAGCTGTTCAAGAATTTCAGTCCCCCGTTCGGTTGCAGCTCCAACAGCGCACCGTTGGTCAAGACGAGCACCACTTGGTTACCGCGCTGGCCTAGGCGGTAGTCCATTGCGAAGCGCTTTTCTTCCGCACGGCCATTTGCCGAGGCCTGCAATCCTGTAAGTTTGCCGCTCGTGAGCGCCCACACCGTTGCTCCCGGTAATCCGTATCGCCCGTTCAACTGGGCGTGCAAGGTCGACACCTTCGCCGGGTCCTGGACAATCGCCACGCCGGCGGGTCCCTGCGGCCAAAAACAAACATACGCGGTGACGGCGGCGACCGCCATCAGCGCAACCAGGGTGCGCGTGGAGTTTAGCAGTGCACTCCAACCACCCGTCCGACGGGCAGCGGAGGCTACGATGACGTCATCGGCGTCCGACGATTCGGTCCCGCATGGCACGTGCACCTCGCCCGCCACTCCGCGCATCACCAACGCGAGCGTTTGCTCCGGCGTGCTCTCTTGCGCCGTATTGACGGCTTCCGGCACGTGGGTGGCAAACAGCCTGCCTCCGATATTCTGCACCGCCACCTTACCCTGCGGTCCGGTCAAATAAATCTTCGCCTCGACCTCGACCAAATCCATCGCCGACAGACGGGCAAACGCCCGGAGCGTCTCCCGCGCAGTCGGCTCGTCCACGTTGGTGGGCCCACTTGTCCAGTCGCGAAAAATCTCCGCTCCATCGGCACTCACATTTCGCGTCGAGAGCACGAGCAGGGTCGCCGCGTGCGCGCTCATAACATCGCTTTCTCGATCACGAAGATCACGGTCGCTCCCGCATCCGCCACGATGAGGTTACCCGTCGCCAAATTGCCGTCATCAAACCATTCATCGAGTTGGCGAAGATTTTCCATCGTCCACGAACAGCCCGCCACTTTGATGGCGGCGTTCACGGACGAGCCCGCACCGCCGGTCGCATCCCGGTTGGTCCACTCGTAGTATCCGCCGAGCGGGGTCGTGCGCAGCCAATTGGTCGCGCGCAGATATTCATCCATGCCGAAGGGGATTTGTCCCTCACCCGACTGATCAGGAGGAAAACTTCCTCGTTCTTGGGCGTGCCGGTGGAAGGCTTCAGAAAAAACGCGACCATCGTTCCAAAACACGGACGCCTCAGCATGCTTGCTCATGTGAATAAACGCCGTCCCCGCCATCATGGCGAGAATGCCGATGAGCGTCGTGACGATCATCATTTCGGTGACAGTAAAACCGCAAGTGCGTGCACGGAGCTGCATACAGAACGCAAATCGGACAACCATGGGAAAACTTTAGGCCACTAACGGACCTCGCTGAATTCCTCGGCTCGTTCAGGCCACGATATCCAAGAAAAATGCAGATCGCGCGGTAGCGGATTCACCGCTATCGGTTGTCGTAATGCAAGCGCCTCACGCCAGTGCAGAATCCGCCTGAGTTAACATCCTCGAAAACACCTCTCCGCCTGAAAACCGCACCCTTCCTGCATCTGGTTTCTGCCCTACTGACATCCAACTTACTGTTTTCCGTCCTTGCGTCCTCTGGCCTCTTTGCCGCCACGGCTCCCGACTCCATCGCCGGCAAAGTTTATCGCGATAGCTTTTTTTCGACCGCGCAGCGCATGTCTGGAGAGGCCACGATCCTCTTTGGGTCTGACAGTCGGTTCGTCTACCTGAAAGAGGCCGACGCAAGCACCGTCACGCAGCGGGCCGGGTCAGGGGCGGAGCTCAGACGGCCGCCCGGCGATGGCCAGTTTACCTACGCACGAACCGGCGAAAGCGCTGGAACGATCGCGCTCAACTTCGACCATGGAACAAATTTTACGATGAACCTGAGCTTCACAACCGCATCGACTGGCCAGACGGACCGATTCCCGTCGGCCAGCGGCAGACCATTTAGTCTGTCGGATCTCAGCACGGTGCAATCCGCCCCCACAGCGAATGTATCGCTACGAGGGCGGGTCACTCCCGGGTAACCACTCATTGTCGGCTTCAGCGTGCCCGGCGCTCGTTTGCCAGAGGGATTCGGGCGCACCTGTTCGGCTGACGCGGTGGCGCGCGACGTCCTCATCCGCGTCGTCGGCCCATCGCTCAACCAATTTGGCATCACAGGAGTATGGACTGATCCGGATTTTCAAATTCTCCGCGGCAACGCTCCCGTGCCGTTACTTCAGTGGCACTACCCGGACTGGTCCACGTTCACCAATAGATATTCTCCTGACAATCTCCCCGTTGACACGAGACCCAACCCAGGTGGAGTCGCAGCCTTTCAGAAATTTTTTAGCTACATCGGAGCGTTTCCCTTGGTCGACAATTCGAAGGACGCCGCCGATGTCGTCCGGCTCGTCCCCGGCGCCTATACCATCCTTTGCGAACCTGCCCCGGGCGATACCGGCGGTGAAGTCCTCATCGAAGTCTATTTCCTGCCGTGACCCGGCGCGCCATGCCGCAACCCGGCCTTGCCACCCGCGCGCGGCTCTGAGTGTTTCCGCGCGTGGCTTCCTCTGCACTTCCTCGTTCCCTCCTCGTCGTCGGATCCGGCGGACGCGAACACGCCCTGGTCCGCGCCCTCCTCGCTTCGCCCGCGTCACCTCGCGTGATCTGCGCCCCCGGCAACGCCGGCATCGCCCTCGAAACCACCTGCGCGCCCGTGGCCGCCGACGATGTCCCCGGCCTCGTCGCCCTCGCGCAGCGTGAAAAAATCGATTTCGTCGTCGTCGGTCCCGAAGTCCCACTCTCCCTCGGCCTCGCCGACCGCCTGCATGAAATCGGCCTCCCCGTCTACGGGCCCAAGGCCGACGGCGCCCGCCTCGAAGCCTCCAAGATTTTCACGAAACAGCTTCTCCTGAAGCACCGTATCCCCACCGCACCCGCCGCTTTCTTCAGCGAAGTCGCCCCCGCCCTCGCCTACCTCCGCACGCGCGCGATCCCCATCGTCATTAAAGCCGACGGTCTCGCCGCCGGCAAAGGCGTCATCGTCGCCACCTCGCTCACGGAAGCAGAAGCCGCCGTGCGCGCCATGCTCGACGGCGGCAAATTCGGCTCCGCCGGCCGCCATCTGCTCATCGAAGACTGCCTCTTCGGTGAAGAAACCTCCATCCTCGTCGTCGTCTCCGGCCGCGATTACGTGATTCTTCCCACCTCGCAGGACCACAAACGTATCGGCGACGGCGACACCGGCCCCAACACCGGCGGCATGGGCACCTACTCGCCCGCCGAGGTCGTCACGCCCGCTCTCCTCGCCCGCATCGAAGACGAAATCGTTCGACCTTCCGTGAATGCGATCGCCGACGAGGGCATCGCCTTCTGCGGCACCCTCTTCATCGGCATCATGCTCACGCCCACCGGCCCGAGCGTGATCGAATACAACACCCGCTTCGGCGATCCTGAGACGCAGGTCGTCCTCCCTCGCCTCGCCACCGATCTGCTCGCCCTCCTCTGGGCCGCCGCCACCGGTCAACTCGCCGCGGTCGGCCCGCTCACCGTCAAACCCGACTACTCCGTCTGCGTCGTCATCGCCGCCCGCGGTTATCCCGACGCGTATCCGAAAGGCGACGTCATCACGTTCCCCGCACCCGCCGCTCTCCCGCCTGCGACCACCGTCTACCACGCCGGCACGGCCAAAAACGCTGCCGGCCAAATCGTCACCCACGGCGGCCGCGTCCTCGGCGTCACCGCCCTCGCCCCCACGCTCCGCGCCGCCGCCGATCGCGCCTACGCCGCCTGCGACGCGATCCAGTGCGCCTCGAAATATTTCCGCCACGACATCGGTGCCCGCCAGCTCAACCGCCGATGAAACCATCGTTCTCGTTCCTCGTTCTCGTTCTCGTTCTCTTTCCCGTTACCCATCCGGCCACGCTCCAGGCCGCGCCTTTCACTCGCGACCTCGGTGAAGGCCTCGTCTATCACCGCATCACGACGCTCCCCGCCGATCTGCCCACGGCTGAAGTCGCTCGCAAACAACCCTGCGTCCTCGATCTCCGCTACGTCCGTGGCGATGCGGCCGCCGGGACCGCGCTCGACGCGTGGTTAAAATTCCGCGCGACCTCGCGCACGCCTGTCTTGCTTCTCATCAATGCCGAGACCGCGGCCACCGTCCTCGCTCCCCTCGCAGCGCGCCTGCCCTCCTCTGGACTCGTCGTCATCGGCACCGCCTCACCCGGCCTCACGCCCGACCTTGCATTGAAACTCGCTCCGGCCGAAGAGCGTCGCGCCTACGACGCACTCGCCGCCGGCGCCACGGTCGAGTCCGTGCTCAACGACAGCCCGGAAAAAACCCGCGACGATGAAGCGCGCCTCGTCAAAGACTATGCCCGTCGACCCGACCCGGCCACATCTCCCAGTGACCAACTCACCGACGATTTTTCTCCGGCTGCCACCAACGTCGAAAAAAACGCACCGCTCAAGACCGCCGCGCCCCCCATCGACTCTGCCCTCCAACGCGCCGTGCACCTCCATCGCGCCCTGAAGGCGCTCAAAAAACTCTGAGGCCTGCGCCCGTCCGCCCCACTCCGGCTTTGCCTTTCCCGCAAAACCCTATCCCTTCGACGTCTGTTTCCATGACCGAGCCCGGAACTATTATCGTCGTTTGCACGGCCAACATCTGCCGCAGCCCCATGGCCGCCGCCCTCCTGCAACACGCGCTCGCCGCCCAACCCGAGCCCTTGCGCTCGCTCAAAATCATCTCCGCCGGTGTCGCCGCCCGCGACGGCGATCCCGTCTCCGCCAACTCCGTCCTCGCCCTCAAAAAAGTCGGCCTCGATATCGCGAAACACACGAGCCGCCCGCTGACCCAAAAAATGATGGACGGGGCCTCGCTCATCTTGGGCATGACTGAATCCCACCGCGCGATGATTCAGCTCCAAGCCGAGCCGCCGCCAAAAAACCTCTTCCTCTTCCGCGAATTCATGCCCCAACGCGGCGACAAACAGATCGGCGATCCCTACGGCGGCCCCCTCCGGCTCTACGAATCCACTCGCGACGAAATGGTCGAAGCCATCCCGAGCCTGATCAAATTCCTTAAGACGCAGATTCCGCCACGCACCTGAGCCGGCGGCAGAAAAAATCTTTGCGTCCGCCCGCGGTTGCGCGAGCGTTTCCTTTTCTCGTTCACGCCCGACCTCCGCCCACCATGCTCAACGCCACGCCGCTCCCGACCCTCGATCCCGAAATTTTCTCGGCCATCTCCGCCGAGTTCGCCCGCCAACAGAGCCACATCGAGCTCATCGCCTCCGAAAATTTCACCAACCCGGCCGTGATGCAGGCGCAGGGCAGCGTGCTCACCAATAAATATGCCGAGGGCTACCCCGCTCGCCGTTGGTATGGCGGTTGCGAACACGTCGACAAAGTCGAGGTCATCGCCATCGAACGCGCCAAAAAACTCTTCGGCGCCGAATACGCCAACGTCCAGCCCCACTCCGGCTCGCAGGCCAACGCCGCCGTCTATGCCGCCGTCCTCGTCCCCGGCGACAAAGTCCTCGGCATGAACCTCAGCCACGGCGGCCATCTCACGCACGGCAACCCGGCGAACTTCTCCGGCAAACTCTATCAGTTTGTCCAATACGGCGTCCGCGAAGACAACGGCCTCATCGACTACGATGAGCTCGCCGCTGTCGCCGCGCGCGAGAAACCCAAGATGATCACCGTCGGCGCCAGCGCCTACTCGCGCGTCATCGACTTTGCCCGCATGGGCGAGATCGCCCGCTCCGTCGGTGCGTATCTCTTCGCCGACATCGCGCACATCGCCGGCCTCGTCGCTGCGGGTGTCCACCCGTCGCCCATCCCGCACGCCGACTTCGTTACGACCACCACGCACAAAACCCTCCGTGGCCCACGCGGCGGCCTGATCCTCTCCAAGGCGATTCACGCCAAGGCCCTCGACTCCGCCGTTTTCCCCGGCAACCAAGGCGGCCCGCTCATGCACGTCATCGCCGCGAAGGCCGTCTGCTTCGGCGAGTGCCTCAAACCCGAGTTCAAGACCTACGCCGAACAGATCGTGAAAAACAGCCGCGCCTTCGCTGCCGCCTTCATCTCCCGCGGCTATAAAATCGTTTCCGGCGGCACCGATAACCACCTTTTCCTCGTCGATCTCCGCACCAAATTCCCCGAGCTCACGGCCAAGGTGGCCCAGGAAACCCTCGATCGCGCCCACATCACGTGTAACAAAAACACCGTGCCCTTCGAGACGCGCTCGCCCTTCCAAGCCTCCGGTATCCGCCTCGGTACACCTGCGATCACGACCCGCGGTTTTGTCGAATCCGAGATGGAAGAAATCGCCGCCTGCATCGACACCGTGCTCGCCGCCGCCGCGACGCCCGGTGAAGCCGAGGCCCTCGCCAGCGTCAAACAACGTGTCGCCGCGATCACCGCCCGCCACCCGCTGCCCTACGTGCTCTGATCGGGCTCAACGCGAACTCCCCAGCCGTGCCTCACCGCACGGCTTTTTTATTTTCTCATCCCGGCAAATTCCCCGCTAAATCCCGCACGTAAACATTGCCCGGGCGCGGCTCCACTCCATCCTTCAGTTCGCGAACCATGGATGCCGCGCCCCCTAAAACGCCCTCCTTCACCCGCGGCACGGCCACTCTGACCGTCGTCGCGGTCGGTGTCGCCCTGAGCGCCGTCTCCTTCCGCGATAGCCGCAATCGCGAACGCGAACGCGCCGAGGCCGAGTTCACCCGCCTCACCACCGTCCGCCACACCCTCACCCGCCAAGTTCTCGGACGCTACGAGGATGCCCTCCTCACCCTCAACTCACTCTTCGCTCACGAGAGTAATGTCACGCGCCCCGATTTTATCCGGGCCGCCCGCACCCTTCAGGAGCGCACACCCGGCGCGCAAGCCTACGAGTGGGTCCCGGCCGTCACGCACGACCAACGCCTCGGCCTCGAAGCCAGCTTCCAGCGCAGCTACCCGGAGCAACGTTTCGAATTCGCAGAAATCACGGCGGCCGGCGAACGCGTGCGGGCCGCTGATCGCCCCACCTACCTGCCTATCGCCTATGTCGAACCCCTCGTGGGCAACGAGCGCGCGCTCGGCTTCGATCTGTTGACCGGCCCCACGCGCGGAGAACTCGAACTCGCCCGTGACTCCCGCCAACTCACACTCACGCGACCGATCCGCCTCGTGCAGGAAAAAACTCCCGGCCAGCTCGGCGTGGTCATGATCTCCGGCGTGTGGCGCGAGCCCAAGTCACTACAGACGTCCGCGCCCGCGATTTTTGTCGGTTATGTGCAAATCGTTTTTCGCACCCACGATCTCCTCGGCCGCACCCGCGTCGCTCAACCTGACAACGTGCTGGACATGCTATTTGTCGATGCGATGGAGACCGCTCCGGCCACGCGTGTCCTATTCTACAGCCCGGCCGACGCCCAGTTGGGGCCACCCGCGCCCACCGAGGCGGAATTTCGCCAACAGCTCAACCACGAGATTGCCCTGCCGATTGGGGGACGTGATTGGCGTGTCCTCTACCGCCCGCGCGCCGGCTGGATCGAGGAACAGTTTACCCCGCTCGCTTGGGTCCGGGCCGCCGGCGTGTTGGCTCTCACCGCCTTACTCGCCGGCCTGATCCACGTGTTCGGCCGCCGCACCGAGATTGTCGAAGCCATCGTGGTCGAACGCACCGCCCAACTCGCCGAGAGTCGCCGCGAACTCCATAGCCTCTTCCATTCGCTCCCAGGCATGGCCTTCCGCTGCCGTTACGACGAACACCTCAGCGTGATCTACGTCAGTGATGGCACCGTCGCACTCACCGGGCGGCCCGCCGCCGACTTCATCGCGGGCCGCGCTCACTTTCGCGACTTCGTGCATCCCGACGATCTTCCGCGCGTGCGCGCGTCCACCCTGACGGCACTCGAGGAACGTCGCCACTTCGAGATCGAGTATCGCCTCCGTCTCCCCGACGGCACCGAGAAATGGGTCCTTTCTCGGGGTGCCGGCATCGACGGTGCCGACGGCAAGTTCGTCACCTTCGCGGGCCTCGCCATCGACATCACCGCCCAAAAACATGCCGAGCAGGAGCGCATCGCCCTCGAGCGCAAACTCCTCGAAGGCCAGAAACTCGAAAGCCTTGGGGTCCTCGCCGGCGGCATCGCCCACGATTTCAACAATCTCCTCACCGGTGTCCTCGGCAACGCCGGCCTTGCCCGGATGACGCTCCCCGCCGGCTCGCCGATTCTGTCCCATCTGCGCTCCATCGAAACGGCCTCCCTCCGCGCCGCCGACCTCTGTCGCCAGATGCTGGCCTACGCGGGCAAAGGCCGCTTCGTCGTTG
The DNA here is from genome assembly GCA_945871085.1 of Opitutus sp. GAS368. GTDB lineage: Bacteria > Verrucomicrobiota > Verrucomicrobiia > Opitutales > Opitutaceae > GAS368. The sequence continues at coordinate 30,244 of CAMBVX010000035.1, forward strand.
AGCCCGTCGATCTCGGTGCCCTCACCTCCGATCTCGTCCCGCTCCTCGAAGTTTCGATCGCCCGCAAAGCCCGCCTCCGGCTCGACCTCGCCCCCCAGCTTCCGCCCGTCTTGGCCGACGCCACCCAGCTCCGCCAGATCGTGATGAACCTCGTCCTCAACGCCGCCGACGCCACCAGTGATCGCAGCGGCGAGATCATCGTCACCACCGGCCTCATGCACGCCGATCATTCGACCCTCGACGGCAGCGTCACCGGTGCCGGGCTCGCCGAGGGAACCTACGTCTTTCTCGAGGTGCGTGACACCGGATGTGGTATGCCCCCCGACGTCCTCGCAAAAATCTTCGACCCCTTCTTCACCACAAAATTCGCCGGCCGCGGCCTCGGCCTCGCCGCCGTGCTCGGCATTGTGCGCGGCCACCAAGGCGCACTCCAAGTTACGAGCACGCCCGGACACGGCACCACCTTTCGCCTGCTGCTGCCGCCGCTCTCCGCCGGCCCGTTGGCGAACCTGACCACCGCGGCCGCCTCCTCCGCCGCCGCGCCTTGGCGGCACGCGGGGCAAGTCCTCGTCATCGAGGATGAAGAACAGGTCCGGACCATTGCCGCGCACCTCCTGGCGACCTTTGGCCTCACACCCCGCATCGCCATCGACGGCGC
>CAMBVX010000036.1 GCA_945871085.1 Opitutus sp. GAS368
GAGGAAGATCGACTGATAAGGCCGGACAAAAACGGGCGACAGGAATGTCGCCCCTCCGTCGGAACGGCGCCATTCTTGGCGCCGATTACCTCCGTTTTTCGACTGCGCGAGGTAACGTGCGGCCCAACCACGCGATGCCGGCCGCGCCGGCGAACAGCAGCGCAACGGCGATGCCCTGCTGGTGCGAGAGCCCGAGAAATCGTTCCGGCCGGCCGTCGGTGCGCAGCGGGTCGAGCGCGAGACGCAGCGCACCGTAGAGCAGGCTGTAAGTGCAAAACGCGGTGCCACGCGCGACGCGGTCGGCGTTGACGGCGAGCAACACGCGATAGGCGAGAAACGCGATCACGAGCAGGCCAGCGGATTCGTAGAGCTGCACGGGATGCGGCGCGCGCCCGGCACAGCAGCCTTGCGAGTAACAGCCCACGCGGCCGATGGCGTGGCCCAGCGGCAGCGCGACACCGAAATAATCTGCGCCACGCCAGAAGTTCAGTTTTCGCCACCACGCAAACGCCCCACCCGCCAGCGCGGCACCGATCAAGCCCCCGAAGAAGACGAAGCCCGAGCTGAAGTCGGCCCAGAAGCGGAGTTCCCCACTCGCGAAGTGGTGCCAGCCGAGCAAGACGAAGAGCGCCTTTGCGCCGATGACGGCGCCGGCGACGATTAACCAGAGCGCGGCCCAGAATTCGTTTTCCGAGAGCCCCATCGCGCGGTGATGGCGGCGCAGCCAGGCGATGGCCGTGACGGCCCCGGCCGCCGCGAAGAAACCGTAGGGCGTCATGCGAGGGCCACGACGGCGGAAGGCGCGGCCGCGGGCTCGCCCTCCCGGTAGAACTTTTCGCGGAGGCCGAGCGCGTTGACGGAGCACATCGATTCGAGCTGGCCGTTGATCGAGACTTTGAAGGCGCACACGTCGAGCCGCTCTTGGCCTTCGGGCGTGGCGATTTCGGCCGCGCTCATGAAGTGGTGGCTCACGATGGCGAAATAGTTTCCGCGCAGCGTGCCCGCCCGCCGCCAGAGTTTCCACGCCTGCGGGAGGAGGCGCGTGAGGGCGAAGCCGCCGTGCCGCACGAACATCCACGCAGCGCGGCGCAACGCCGTCCAACGATCGTCGAGGCGAAACGACATGCCGCCGACGCGATCAAACAATTCCTGCAGTGCGTTGATCTCGTCGGGCTGGTCGCTGCGGTAAAAGGGAAACAATCGCGGGCGGTTCGGTGCCGGGTTCTTCACGGCGAGCCCTTGCACAAAGCGCGAGCACGCCGGGTGGCCGAGCGAGCCTTCGCCGCGGCGAATCGCGGGTTCGCCGGCGCCCTCGGCGATTTTTTCCCAAAGCTCGTCGGGGTGGACGCCGCGCAGAGTAGGATCGGTGCGGCCAACGTCGGCGAGGGGTTGAAAGCTCACCATCTTGAATGCGTCGGCGTGCGCGAGCAGACAGCGGACGATCCCGGGAACCTCGGCGAGATTGTCACGCGTGACAGTGACAGTAGACGCGGCTTCGAGGCGGCGGCCGGTGGAGTGGCGCGCCGCGCGAATCATCGTCGCAAACTCGGCGCGCAGCGGATCCAGGTCCGCCTCGGTGCGCGCGAGGGCAAAGCGGTCGCGCCGGCCGCGCTGCGTGGTGTCGATGTGGATGCTGATTTCCGTAAGCCCACCCTCCACCATGAGGCGTTCGAGGAGGCCGGGCTTGCGGCGAAAGGTCTCGCCGTGGGTCATGAGCATGGGGACGAGGCCGATCTCACGGGCGTAGCGGATGAGTTCGATGACTTCGGCTTCTGGGCGCAGGGAAACTTCGCCGTCGGTGAGTTGAACGTTCCCCACGGGACCGAGCCACGCGCGCAGTTCGCGGAGCTGGGTCTTGATCTGCGCGATCGAGCGCGGCCGGGCGCGATTGGCATCTTCACCGAGGTAACATCCGGCGCAGGCGAAGTCACATTTCGGCATGGCACCGATGGTGGCGCCGCAACCAGCGTAGTGCCGGCCGAGGTATTGGGTCGGGGTGCGCAGTGCTTCGGGCAGGCGCGCCCACGCTGCAGCCAGCGCGGAGCGGGTCTCAGTGTTTTCCTGACGTATCCCCGCCATGCGCGTGGGTTACTTCTTGGCCGGCGCAGGTGCGGGCGAAGGACTATCTGGCTTGGACGAAGGTGTGAAGCACGCCGTGCCGAGCGCAAAAACCGCTGCGAAGCCGAGGAACATGAGGATATTTTTCTTCATAGAAATTGCGGGGAGCCGTGGAGTGGGATGACCGACGGGCCTGTTTATTCCCGCGGCCGTGGCAGGTGGGTGCCTATTGCCCCCGTTGGGCGAGAAACGGTTCGAGTTCGGCGGCGCCGAAATCTGCCAGAATTTCACCCGACCAGTCCAAGACCGGAGCCTTGGTCTGGCCGGAGCGCCGCTGCATTTCGGCCGCAGCTGCCGCATCGGTGGTGACGACCTTTTCGTCGTAAACGATGCCGCGGCGGTCGAGGACTTCGCGGGCCTCGGTGCACCACGGGCAACCGATCTTGGTGTAGAAAACAGGGCGAGATGAGGGCATGGCGGAGTTTGGCTCAAAACGTGAGAATTTGAAAGCCGTCCCGCTGTAATCCGAGCAGGCTGGGCATTCCGGAAGTGCCGGGAACCGCATGGGTGGTGATGCGGGCGAGGCCCTGGTCATCGGCGCCGAAGACATCGGCGCAGCCACACGAGACACCGCCAACCGTGTCGAGCACCTGTTTGTAGAGCGCGTGGGCGGGATGGCCGGACTTGTTCAACACGGCGGGCCAACGCGTCCCGGCTCCGGCGAAGATCAATTGGACGGTCTCGCCGGCTTGTTTGAATTCGAGGGCGACGGCGAGCGCGTTGAAGACGCGGCCGAGGGCTTCTTCGGTGTTGGCGTTGGGATCGGAGAGGACAATGAGGGCGGTTTTCATGGCGGAGCGATGGCTCTGATTTTTGTTGGCTGTGTGGTGTGAAATCCGACCGGGAAATCCGGCCGGAAAGGGAAGAAAGGTCAGGTCCGGGCCCAGCGGAATTTCCGGTCGGCTGCGGTGATTTCGAGATCGTTGATGCTGGCGTAGCGGCGGCGCATGAACCCGAGTTCGTCGAACTCCCAGTTCTCGTTGCCATAGGCGCGCCACCACTGGCCGGAGGCATCGTGAAACTCGTACTCGAAACGCACGGCGATGCGGTTGCCCTGAAAAGCCCAGAGCTCCTTGCGCAGGCGGTAGTCGAGTTCGCGGTGCCATTTTCCGCGCAGAAACTCGACGACGGCCGCGCGACTGTTCACGAACTCGGCGCGGTTGCGCCACTCCGTATCGACGGTGTAGGCGAGGGAAACGCGCTCGGGATCGCGGCTGTTCCACACATCCTCGGCGGCTTGGACTTTTTGACGGGCAGTTTCTTCAGTGAACGGTGGGAGCGATGGGCGTGCATTCATAGGCGTGGAAAACGGTGTTTAGATTTTGGCCTTCAACTGGGCTTCGAGTTCGGCGATGCGGCTCCGCAGCGGAGCGGCGGCGCGTTCGACTTCCTCGGCGGTGAAACGGGGCGTGATGTATTTCGGGCAGTTCCAGTCGAAGCCCGTCACGCGGATGCGGAACATTCGCTCGACGAGCCGCACGGGCACTCCCTCGGGTGCGAGCGCGGCGGCGAGGGCCCGATTCGCCTGGGCGGAAATCACCTCGGCGTGGCCCATCAGTTTCAGGCGCTCGCGGCGGGCGTAGTCCATGAGGAAGAGCGCGACGCGGTCGTTGGCGGCGACATTGCCGGTCGTGAGGAGCTGGCGGTTCCCTGCGAGGTCGGCGAAGCCGAGGGTGTGGGCGTCGAGGAATTTCAGGAAACCGCGCGGGCCGCCGCGGTGTTGGATGTAGGGCCAGCCGTCGGCGTTGACCGAGGCCACATAAAAACTGTCACGGCGCTGGATGAACACTTCCTCCTGTGCGCCCATTTCGTCGGGACCAGGAGCCGGCGGGACTTTTTGGGACCGGCCGTAGTAGGCCTCCTGGGCGAGCAAAACTTCGGGCGTAAACGCGGTGCTGATAAATTGGTGGGCCATGGCAATGCGCAGGAATAGACAGATCTGTCTATCGCACTGCAAGCCTAAAATAGACAGAGCTGTCTATTTCCTTGCGACGATCCGCTCCCGCCCCAGTGTCGCCGGATGCCCGAACCGGAAATTTCCTCGCCCAAACGCGACCAGCTTATGGCCACGGCGTGGCGGTTGTTTTACCGCGACGGCTTTCGGGCGGTGGGGATCGATCTGATCCTCGCCGAGGCGGGCGTGGCGAAAATGACGCTCTACAACCATTTCGCCTCGAAGGAGGAGCTGATCGTGGCGCTGCTGGAAAAACGAGACCGGGAACTCCGCGCGTCCATGGTCGCGACCGTAGAGGCCGCCGGAAAATCGCCGACCAAGCGGCTGCTCGCGGTGTTTGATTGGCTGGAACGCTGGTTTGGCAGCCCGGATTTCAACGGGTGCGTGTTTATCCGGGCCTTGAGCGAATATCCGGAGGCCACGCACGCGATTCATCGCACCGCGTGGAATCACAAGGTGGCGGTGAAAGAAATGCTCGCCCAACTCGGCGCGGCGGCGGGAGCCGCAAATCCGACAGGATTGGCTGAAACCCTCAGCCTGCTGATCGACGGGGCGATCGTGGCCGCCCACGGCACACGCGAGACGGGCTCGGCCCGCTCGGCCCGCGTGACGACCGCCGCCCTGCTGAAACTGGCGACCGCCTGACCACGAGCGCCAAAAACCTGTCGGTCCAATGGAGGGCGTGCTTGCCCAAGAGAAAACGACCCGCATCGTTTCGCCTACCCCTTTTTTATGAGCACCGCTGCTGCAGTTCCCTCTTCTCCACCCAATCCGCTCAGTATCCTGGGCTGGACCCTCGTCGCCTTATTGGGCGCAGGGTCGATCGGTGTTCTCGCGTGGTCGCGGGGCGAACCTGTCAACGCCCTCTGGATGGTCGTCGCCGCGTTGTGCGTCTTCGCCATCAGCTATCGGTTCCACTCCGCCTGGCTCATGGCCAAGGTCCTCACGCTCGACGAACTCCGCGCGACGCCCGCCACGGTCAACGCCGACGGACGCGATTTTGTGAAGACGAACAAGTGGGTCGTCTTCGGGCACCACTTCGCCGCCATCGCCGGCCCCGGTCCGCTCGTCGGGCCCGTCCTCGCTGCGCAGTTCGGCTATCTGCCCGGGATGTTGTGGATGCTCGTCGGCGCCACCATGGGCGGCGCAGTTCACGATTCGGTGATTCTGTTTTGCTCTACCCGCCGCCGCGGAAAATCTCTCGGCCAAATGGTGCGCGACGAGGTCGGGCCCTTCGCCGGCAGCATCGCCCTTGTGAGCATCGTCGCGATTATGGTGATCCTCCTCGCGGTGCTCGCCCTCGTGGTCGTCAAGGCGCTCGCAGAAAGTCCCTGGGGCCTCTTCACCATCGCGTGCACGATGCCCATCGCGGTGCTGATGGGACTCGGGATGCGCGGGGTGGGCCAGAGCGGCAAAGGCCTCGCCGTGATTAGCGTACTGGGTGTCGCTGCGCTGCTGGCCTCGGTGTGGGGCGGGCAATTTCTCCACGGCACCAAGTTCGAAGAATTTCTCACGCTCAACGGCACGACGATTGCGTGGTGGATTATGGGTTACGGCTTCGCCGCCTCCGTCCTGCCGGTGTGGCTGTTGCTCGCCCCACGTGACTACCTTAGCACGTTTATGAAGATCGGCACGGTGATCGCCCTCGGCATCGCGGTGATCGTGCTGGCGCCCACGTTGAAGATGCCGGCCCTCACGAAGTTCATCGACGGTAGCGGCCCGGTGTTCGCGGGGCCGGTGTTTCCCTTTGTTTTCATTACCATCGCCTGCGCCGCGATCTCCGGATTCCACTCGCTAATTTCCTCGGGCACCACGCCCAAGCTGCTGGGCAACGAACGGGACATCCGCATCGTCGGCTACGGTGCGATGGTCACGGAAATGTGTGTGGGCATCATGGCGCTCATCGCCGCCTGCGCGATGGAGCCCGGTCAGTATTTCGCCATCAACATGGCCGGCACTCCGGAAGCCGTGACCGCCAAAGTCACCGCGCTCGGCTTCCCGGTGACGACGGGCGAAATGTCGGCGCTCGCCGCGAGTGTGGGCGAAAAAAATATGGTGGGCCGCACCGGCGGTGCGCCGACCTTCGCGGTCGGCATGGCGCACATGTTTGCGGGCGTTTTCCAGAGCCCATCGGCCCTCGCGCTCTGGTATCACTTCGCGATCATGTTCGAGGCGCTCTTCATCCTCACCACGATCGATGCGGGCACGCGGGTAGGGCGCTTCATCGTGCAAGACCTGCTCGGCACCCTTTGGAAGCCTCTGGGTAATACCCAATCGAACAGCGCCGGCACGCTCGCCACCGCGCTCTTTGTCGGCGCGTGGGGCTACTTCTTATACCAAGGCGTCGTCGATCCACTCGGTGGCATCAATTCCCTCTGGCCCATCTTCGGCATCGCCAACCAACTGCTCGCCGTGCTCGCGCTCGCCCTCGGCACCACCGTGCTGATCAAGATGGGCCGCACGCGCTATGTGTGGGTCACCGTCGCGCCGCTCTGCTGGCTGCTCGCCGTCACGATGAGCGCGGGCCTCATGAAGATCTTTAGTCCCGCGCCCCTCGGTTTCCTCGCTCTGGCGAAAAACTTTGAGGTCAAAATCGCCGCTGGCGGGACGCCCGCCGAGCTGAAGCTGTGGAGCGCGCAACTCTTCAATAATCGCGTGGACGCGATCGTGACCGGCACGTTTCTCGTGCTCGTCGTAATCGTGTTGCTCGCGAACGCCCGCGTCTGGTGGCAACTCCTCTTCGGGAAACGCGCCGCAGAGTTGCGCGAAGAGCCCTACGTGACGGTGACCGAAACGGCGAAGGCGTGAGGTCTGGGCCGGCCTTACGAAGGCAATTTTGGTGGGGGTAGGAGCCCGCTTGCGGGCGAGTGATCGGGGTGACACGGCCGACTCGGCTGCGGGTTTTTCCGACTCACGGGTGAGGCGCCCGAGCCACGAAATCGCCCGCCAGCGGGCTCCTCCGTTCTGACCGTGTGTCTCATCCTGAGCGCGAATCGAAATGAGCGCGCAACCCCGCACGAATCTCGCGGTCGTGCCGGGTCAGATAATGGTTCAGCCAAAACACGTAGTTCTCTGGGTGCCGGGCGGCGTCCCGCTTTAGGTTCGCGAAATCACGGAAGGCGATCGCGGCTACTTCGGCGGGATTGGGCCGCAGCTTTTCCGGCACGACGCCAAAGTAGACGTAGACGATTTCGTTTTCCGCCAGGCCGTTCGCAAACTCCGCCCGATAGTGCGCGCGGAAACCGAAGCGCAGCTTCGTCGTGGCCCCGAGTTCTTCACCGAGGCGGCGCTCGGCTGCCCGGAGCGTGGTTTCGCCCGGGCGCGGATGCCCGCAGCACGAGTTCGCCCACAACCCGCCCGAATGATATTTTTTCGGGCTCCGCTGTTGGAGCAAGATGCGGCCATTGGCATCGACCAAAAAAACCGAGAACGCCCGATGCAACAATCCCGCCGCGTGCACGGCGTATTTTTCCCCGCGACCAACCGCACGGTTCTGCTGATTAACGAGGATAAGCTGTTCCGTCATGGATCGAGTCTTGGAGATGACGCTTGAGCGAGGCGAACGGTTCAACCGTTCCGTGTTGGGCCACGTTGTTTGATTTCTGGTCCGGGCGATAGTTTACTTTGACCTGTTTTCACGAATGTGACTTTTCAACTCCTCTCCGCCGATGTCCACCAAGCGCTCCCCACGCCCGCAGGGAAAGTTACCCGCCGCCGCCTCGTCGCGTGTGCTCGTTGACCACGGTTTTGTGCCCGTGCGCGCCAAACTCATCGAGGTCGCGGCGTTTCTCGATCGCGTCGAACGCTACGGTGCGGCGGACGATTTCCGCTGCGTGGCCCTGCGCAAAGCAGCGAGGATTCTGCTCGATGGAAAACCTGAGCGGGCCCGGCGGACACTCGAGAGTTTGAGCGACCCGACCACCAAGCCCGATGCCGTCTCCACGGGCAAAGCGGCCCTCGGCGCCTGGCAACCGCCCGCAGCGGGCGGAGTGAAGGTAAAAATGAAAGTGAAGGTGAAGGTGAAAGTGGCGGCTACTCGCCGCTAAGATCAGCCACGGGTCGTCCCTCTCACTTTCCGTTTCACTCTCACCCTCACTTTCACTTTCACTTTCACCTTCACCTTCCCTTTCACTTTCCGCCATGCGCTACATCGAGCCCCACGGCCACATGGTCAGCCGCACGACCGACGACTATCAGGCGATGGTCACCGCCGGATGTCAGGCCGTCTGCGAACCTGCGTTTTGGGCCGGCTACGACCGCAGCTCGGTCGACGGCTTCCGCGACTATTTCCGCCAACTCACCGAGTATGAACCGGCCCGCGCCGCGAAATTTCTGCTCCCGCATTTTTCTTGGCTCTGCATCAATCCGAAGGAATCCGAAGACCTCGCCCTCGCCGCCGATGTCCTTGCGATGATCCCCGAGTTTCTCGCGAAACCGAACGTCCTCGGCATCGGTGAAATCGGCCTCAACCGCAATACGCGCAACGAACTCAAGGTCCTTGAAGACCACGTCGCGCTCGCGGTGAAACACGACCAACTCATCCTCGTCCATACACCGCACCTCGAAGACAAACTTAAGGGCACGCGGCTCATCGTCGATCTCCTCCTCTCACACCAAGGCGTCAAGCCCGGCCGCGTGATCATCGACCACGTCGAGGAACACACGATTCAACAGGTGCTCGATCAAGGATTCTGGGCCGGGATCACGCTCTACCCCGACTCAAAGTCCTCACCGCCTCGCGCCGTCGACATGCTCGAAATCTGCGGCCGCGAACGCATCTGGCTCAACTCCGCCTGCGACTGGGGCGTGAGTGATCCGCTCGCCGTGCCGAAGACCGCCTTCGAGATGCGCCGCCGCGGCCACAGCGCCGACTTTGTGGATGAGGTGCTCTACCAAAACCCCGTCCGCTTCCTTTCGCAGTGTCCGAATTTCAAAATCTAGGTGGGGACGGCTGTCCGAGCCGTCCGCTCGGAGAGCGGTCCCTACCTCGTGTTCCTAGCCGATGAAACTCAACCACGGCCTCCATCTCGCCTACTGCACCAACGTCCATCGCGGCGAAACGTGGGCGCAGACCTTCGACACACTCGAGCGCCACACGCTCGTCGTCCGCCGCCGCGTCGCCGCCGGCCGGTCTTACGCGATCGGACTTCGCCTTGGTGCCCGGGCCGCCGAAGAACTCGCGCAACCCGCCGCGCTCGCCGCTTTCCAGCGCTGGCTCGATGCGCACGACTGCTATGTTTTCACGATCAACGGATTTCCCTACGGCAGCTTCCACGGCACGCGCGTGAAGGAGCAGGTCTACGCGCCCGATTGGTCCACGCCGGAGCGACTCGCCTACACGAAAGTTCTCTTTAATCTCATTGCACAACTGGTGACGGCCGGTGTCGCGGGCAGCGTGAGTACCGTGCCGGGCTCGTTCAAAGGCTGGACCAACGACGACCCCGCGCGTCGCGCCGCAATTTTTTCTAATGTCACCGCCATCGGCCGCTATGTCGCCGACGTCTCCGCGCGCACCGGTCGCGACCTGCACCTCGGCCTCGAGCCGGAGCCGTGTTGTTATTTTGAGACGACGCCGGAAACGGTGGATTTTTTCAACGCGTGGCGCACCAGTGACCGCGCCGTCGACGCCGAGGGCCTGCTGCGCCGCGTCGGCGTGAACTACGACTGCTGTCACCTCGGCGTGGAATTCGAGTCCGCGCCCGTCGCGCTCGACCGCCTCACCGCCGCTGGCCTGCGCCTGAGCAAGATTCACCTTAGCTCGGCGCTCCGTGTGAAGCCCGACGCCGCCGGCCGCGCCGCGCTCGCCGCCTTCGTCGAGCCGACCTACCTGCACCAAGTCGTCGTAGGTAACGCCACCACGGGCGTCGTGCGCCAGCGTTACGTCGATCTCCCCGATGCCCTCGCCGATCCCGCGCCGTCGCAGCCTGACGACGAGTGGCGTGTGCATTTTCACCTCCCGCTCCACGCCGCGCCCGGCGCACCGTTTGGCGACACTCGCGATCACCTCCTTGGCGCGCTCGATTGGATGCAAAAACATCCCGACGCCTGCCAACATGCCGAGATGGAAACCTACACGTGGGAAGTCCTCCCGCCCGCGCTGCGGATCGGCATCGAAGACCAGCTCGTGCGCGAATACGAATGGACCCTTGCGGCGCTCGGAGAGCGGGGGTTGGCCTGAGATGCGCTGCGCCCACGCTGCACCTTCCGAGGTAGCGCGAGGCTTTAGCCCGCGTTTCAGCGCGCTCGAACGCGGGCTGAAGCCTCGCGCTACCCCAAACCTCCGTCGCCATGATTGAAAGTGCATCGTCCGCAGCACAGCGGAGCCCCGCACGTCTCTGGCTCGACCTCGCCCGCGCCGGGAATTTCCCGTCCGTCTGGAGCAATGTCCTCGCCGCCCTCGTGCTCTCCGCACCCGTCGTCGGCACGTGGCCGACGCCCGGCTTATTCGCACTGACGCTTTTCGCCGGCAGTCTCGCCTACGCCGGCGGCACGACGCTCAACGACGTCTTCGACGCCGGCTTCGACCGCCAACACCGCCCCGAGCGCGCGATCCCGCGCGGCCTCATCGCGCGTTCGACCGCCGGCTGGGTTGGCAGCCTGCAACTCGCCCTTGGTCTCGGGCTGCTCGTCTTTCTCGGTGCCTCACCGCTCGCCGCCGCCGGCCTCGGCGCAGTGATCCTCCTCTACGACTGGCTCCACAAACGCTGGACTGGCTCCGTCCTCCTGATGGCCGGCTGCCGCGTGATGCTCGCCGTCACGCTCGCGACGCTCCCCGGCCAAACCATGAGCCGCCTCTTCATCGCATGGCTCGTCGTGCTCTTCGTCTACATCGTCGTCCTGAGCCTGCTCGCCCGCCGCGAATATCACCCCGGCGCGCCTGCGGAAAAGCTCGGCAAGATTGTGAGAAAGATGCTGGCGTTCATCCCCTTCGTGGACGCCGTCGCGCTGCTTATGAGTGCCGCGTGGATTCCTGCGGTGTGCTGCGCGGTGGCGTTGCCGCTTGGAAAGTGGGCGCAGCGGAAAGCGGCTTCGAGTTGAGGGTCGCTAGCGGAAATCGTCCGTCGTCAATCGCGCGCCTTCGATGATGCTCTTGAGCGTGCCGATGGGGATGCTTTTTGAACCGTGGTGGGCCACGATGACCATCCGTCCATCCGGGTGACGCCATTTTTGATGGCTGCCCCTTTGGCCCGAAAGCACGAAGCCGTGTTGGCGAATCACCTTTACCACCTCGCCGGCGCTGCAGACGGGAAATTTTTCTCCCATGTCTGGCTCAGGCGATCAGTTCGACGAGCTTCGCGTTCTTGGGTAGCGGGGTGTTGTCCGGCTCGAACCAAAGGGCGAGCGCCTCGCGGGCGTTGGTGAGCGCTTCGGCCTCCGTATCGCCGGCCGATGCGCAACCGGGCAGCTCGGGAAACACGGCGGAAAAGCGGCCAGTCTGAGGGTCTTGCTCAACGACGAGGCGGAGTTTCATGTCCGCAAGGTAGGTGCCTGTTTCTCGGCGGCAACCGGATTGTTCAATGGGTTCACAGCGAGCTTCGTGCGTCGGCCAATTCTTTGATTCGAATCCAATCGCGCGGAGTGCCCTTCAAAAGATTTTCTTTCCGAAGAGTCCAAGGACCGTGCTTGGAACAGGCGGAATTTAGGAGTTTCACCTGAATGGAATTCAGGCTCTCCCACCAGTCAATGGTCGCGCTACCACCTTCCACGAATTCGGTGTAGATGGACGTGAGGTTTCTGGCATTTTTTAGCTCGCTGTCAGTCAAGCCAGCTCTTTCGGCGATCTTGAATGCCTGCCGCATGCTCCCGCTTTTCAAGTAGAGGGCGATTGCGACGTTTGCATGTCTCCGATATTTTGAGAGGCTTGATCGGTTGTCCCACTCCCATGTCCGCTGGGCCGCTAGAACAGTGTAGGCCTCGTCGATCTCAGCGCATGTCCGACGGCAGGTCGGACGTGGAGGCCAAATATCTGCGAAAACGATTTTCGCTTCGTCGAGTGTCATCGGGCAATAAATCGGCGATAGGGTTGCATGGCTGTTATCGTGGTTGAAGATTTGCGCTGCATGAAGCAGATAGTCGCGAGTTCCGGTGCTGATTGGGAGTCACACCGCCGGCGGCAATCGATCGGCTTTCATTCTGCGCACCCTACATCGTGTGCGCCGTGGCCCTGCTTGTTTTTTGAAGATCACATCCTTCCAGTATCGAGCGAAGGAGCGTGATACTTCGCGCTCCAAACGCGTCGAGAGCCATTGACGTGTCTCCGATTCCGTAGCGGCCCTGTGCGTGGCGAGGTAATCGGTTAGAGCCTCCTGATCCTTGGCATCGAGTCTGGGGGGGGTACCGTTGCGAGGCGTCGATTCCAACGCGTCGGCGCCTCCGTTTCGAAACGCGGCCACCCATTTGGAGACGGCTCTCTTGCTGACGCCGTGTTTTTGAGCGAGTTCAGTCAACGTCCGTTTTTCCGCATGATGTGCGAATACGGCAAGAAATCGACGCTCGGAACCGCGCCCTTTTCCGCGGCAACGCTCAATCGCCCAGCGCAGCTCGTTGAGATGGATGGTATCAAGGGTTCGGGGGAGTTTTGACATGCGGCGGCGTTTTTAGGTGAACCGATCAACAGCCAAACATCTCGGTCTGTTTGGCTCATTATTTCTTAAATATCTTATATGCGTGGAGATAAGCCGATCCAAATCACGCGCAGAGGCTAACGCATATAATAGTGTAAGGAGAATATGAGCGAAGCGCACAGCGCGCTTCGCTCTTTTTGTTTTGGGCTACTCCCGAACGCGCTCCATCCAGCGCAAAACACTTCCGCAGCAGAACTGCACGGGGTTCCGCATGTGGTTAACCCTGCCCGTGAAATCAAACCAGCGAAAACCATGATAGCCGAAACCCTAAACAAAAAACTGGATCAGATGAAGCTCGGTCTCCAGCAGCGCAACCAATGGCCGATTGGCGCCACGCCCGGCATCGATCCCTTCGCGGAAAACGTTTGGGGGCAGTTTCTCGATTCACCCCATTCTTGGGTGCCGGTTCTCACCGATGCCCTCCCTGAGTTGAGCATCACCCCCGATGATGAGCTTCACGAGCTGCTCGCAGCTCCAGCCGAAGTTTTCTTCCACTGGGGATGCGCTCGACCGCACCTTCTCTGGCTTCAAAAAATAGGTGAGAGTGAAAAGCGAACTCCGATCCCCGACCCATCCAGCTGCACACCCTTCGACTACCTCGAACTTGAGGAGTTGATTCACAGTTTTTCGTCCCTCGAAGCGATGCTCCTCCAGAACAATTGAATTGGAGCAACGGAACCCAATTTTTACCTATGAATACTCGCACCGAAGAACTTTCTCAACAAACGACTGGAGCAGCGAAGTCGCGTTTCCTGCTCGAAGAGGTAATGCCGTGCAAACAGTCGACGAACCTTGGTATGCCAAAAAAATATTTCAGCCGGATGGCCTCAGGTGGATGGCATGGTCAGCGGAAACAAAGGAGGCTGCTTCATCCCGACCAGCCGTATTTGTTTGAACCGCAAGGATAGCGACCAACCAACAAACGTATGCTCCCCGAAATTTCAGAACAAACGATCACCTTTGGACCGTTCGAGACCGAACACTTCCAGACCAATGCGGGTCCCCGTCAGCGCGCGTGGTTTCTGGCCCGTGTGCGCGAAGAAATTCTGCCTCAACTCACGGGGCCCGCGCAGTCGGTCGAGGGGCGCGTCTTCTCTCACTACGACAAACCGCGCCACGTCGGGCCGCACAGTGTGGTGAAAAACTACTATCTCTTTGAGCTATTGTTTACCTCGGTTGACGAAGTCGAGAAAGTCACCGGGAGCTTTGACAGCCGTGAGGGTCATGAGGGCGTCTCTTTCACCGTTGAAAACCGGGCATCGGCGATTCGGGCCGTTGCGGCCAGCAAGAGAGCACTCAAAGAACTTTGCGCGACGGCGGATCCGGACATCACCTTGGGCGACCCGCGTTTTGCGGATTGGACGGGGCCAGATTTGGCGACGGCCGGAGCAAAGACACTGGAGGAAGGCATCGTGTTTGGACCTTTCGCCACCGACCACTTTCGAAATCAAGCGGACGCCAAGTTTCGGTCGGACTTTCTGAACTATGTTCGAAAATCGATCCTGCCCCGGGCCAAAGGTAAAACACCGCTGGTTCGCGGCGAGGTTCTGGCCGCCTATGATGAGCCGCGTTATCTTGGACCGGACAGCGCGCTCAAATTTCGCTACTCCTTCGGGATGCTATTTTCATCGGCCCAAGGTGAAGAAGGGACGAGTGGCGTGGTGGATTACTCCCGCAATACCGGGACATTTTCGACCGGGAAACAGGGTTTGGTCTGCAATAATTTCGCCGACCGAAAATCCTATCATGATCGGCGGCTGACGGAGGAACGAATTGCTTTCCGCTACCGGCAAGGGCAGCGAAAAATTCTTTGCCCCACCTGTAGGCAGCCGCATCTGCTCAAGTTTAGCGACGACCCAGAGAATGATTGGATCCTTGCCTCGATGTATGGGTGTTACCTGAAATTTTCGTTTAGCCGCGTCGAGGCTGTTCTGACGAATCCAGGTGCTGGCACCGACAGCTGACTTTGTTCGCTTTCACAGGCAGTGTCACGGGAGTGGGATGACGCGCTCGTCGATCTGCACGGAGCGGTGGTCCAGCGGGAATGCATAGGGCGCTTTATTTATGTCGCCCATAACGAAAGTCGGTTTTGCCTGTGAGTGGCCGCCGGGTGACGCGGCCGGAGGTCCGGGGTAGGCCGTGGTCTTTGACCTGCCCTTGCGCGGTGCGGAGGGCGGGTCGGAGACCTCGCCCTACTTTCCCGGCGAATGCATCCTTGCCGTCTCCCCGCGCTTGCCGGCTAAATTGAGCCACCTCCATGGCTGAGTCTTCGCCCAATCTTTCATTCCCCATCACGCTCCAGCATGAGCATCGGTTGATTTTTACGCGCGATGTCTTCGCCCCGGAAAATCTCACACTCGCGCAGACACTGACGCCGCGGGAGCCCGGGGAAAACGTGCGGGCGCTCGTCGTGTGGGATGCGGGGTTGGAGACACCGTTTCCGGGGTTTGCAGAGAAAATCACGCGCTGGTTTGCCGCGCGGGGTGAGTCGCTCAAACTCGCGGCGCCACCGTTGGCGCTTCCGGGTGGCGAGCGGATCAAGAATGACTTTTCCCAACTGGAACTCGTCTGGAAGGCCATCGAGGCGGCGGGGTTGTGTCGGCATTCGTATGTCGTCGCCGTCGGCGGGGGCGCGGTGCTCGACCTCGTCGGCTTCGCGGCGGCGACGGCGCATCGCGGGATTCCACTTGTGCGGCTGCCCACGACGAGTCTCAGCCAGGGTGATGGCGGCGTGGGCGTGAAAAACGGCGTGAATTTCTTCGGGAAGAAAAACTGGCTCGGCGCGTTCGGCGTGCCGCATGCGATCATCAACGATCTTTCGCTGCTGCACGGGCTACCGGTGCGCGAGCGTCGCGTGGGGCTCATCGAGGCGGTGAAGGTCGCGCTCATCCGCGATGCGGCGTTTTTTGAGTTTATCGCAGCGCGCGTGCCGGCTTTGGCTAAGTTTGAGCCCGAAGCGTTTGAGGCGGTGATTCGCGAGAGCGCGCGGCAGCACATGGAGCACATCGCAACAGCGGGAGATCCGTTTGAACGCGGCTCGGCGCGTCCGCTCGATTTCGGTCACTGGGCGGCGCACAAGTTGGAGCAGCTGTCGCAGTTTCGTGTGAGTCATGGCGAGGCGGTCGCGGTGGGTATGGCGATCGATCTCATTTATGCGCGGCGGATCGGACTGCTGCCGGAGGCGATCGCGGAGCGAGTTCTCGGCGTGATTCAGGGACTCGGCTTCGAGTTGTTCGCGCCGGTGAAAGAGATTCGTAGCGCGACGGGCCGACAGGACATGCTCGACGGGCTTGAGGAGTTTCGCGAACACCTCGGTGGTCGCCTGAGTATTCCGATGATCCGCGCGCCCGGCGTTCGGCTGGAGATTCACGAAATCGACGGCGCGGTGGTGAAAGCGGCGTTTGATGAATTGCGTGAGCGCTATGGGTGATGCGACGCCAGTTGTCTTTGGGTGGGCGGGCACGTCCCTGTGCCCGCATTCCCCCTCGCCGAACCATGCGTGCACAGGGACGTGCCCGCCCACGTTGGAGGCGAAGCGATGAGTGCGAGGTCGCGCACCGCGATCCTCAACGTCGTCGGGCTCACACCCCGCGTCCTCGGGCCGGATACGCCGCGGCTCTCGGCCTTGGCGGCGAAGGGCGGACTCATCCGCGTGAAGCCGGTGCTGCCGGCCGTGACCTGCACGGCGCAGAGCACGTATCTGACGGGGCGCCCACCGGCGGGACACGGTTGCGTGGCGAATGGCTGGTATGACCGCACGCTCGCGGAGCATCAGTTTTGGAAACAGTCCAACCACGTCGTGCAGGGGAAAAAACTCTGGGAAACGCTGCGTGAGCGGCGGCCGGGGTTCACCTGCGCGAAATTGTTTTGGTGGTATAACATGTATGCGACCGCCGATTGGTCGATCACGCCGCGGCCGATGTATCCGGCCGACGGGCGCAAGGTCTTCGACGTTTACACGCACCCGATGGGGCTGCGCGACGAGATCAAGGCAGACCTCGGGCCGTTTCCATTTCCCGCGTTTTGGGGCCCGCGGGCGGGCATCGCGTCGAGCGAGTGGATCGCGCGCTCAGCCGAGTGGGTCGAGGAGAAGCACCGGCCGGACCTCTCGCTCGTTTATCTGCCGCACCTCGACTACAATCTCCAGCGCCTCGGCCCGGACGATCCGAAAATGGCGGCGGACTATCGCGAAATCGACCGCGTGGCGGGCGGATTGATCGATTTTTATGCGCAGCGGGGCGTGCGCTCGGTGGTGCTCTCGGAATATGGCATCACGGCGGTGAAGCGCTCCATCGCGCTCAACCGCGTGTTTCGTGCACGCGGGTGGCTCACCATCAAAGAAGAACTCGGGCTCGAGTTGCTCGACTGTGGCGCGAGCAAAGTCTTCGCCATCGCGGATCACCAGATCGCGCACATCTACGTCAACGACCGCTCGCTCCTCGCGGCCGTGCGCGCGGCGGTCGAGGGCGTCGATGGGGTCGCTCGGGTGCTCGATGCGGACGGTCAGCGCGCCGAGGGACTCGACCATGCGCGCTCGGGCGACCTCGTGGCGTTTTCAGCGGAGGACGCGTGGTTCACTTATTATTATTGGGACGACGAGGCGAAGGCGCCGGATTTTGCGCGGTGCGTCGATATCCACCGCAAATACGGCTATGACCCCGTGGAGTTGTTCATCGATCCTCAGATCGCGCTGCCGAGGCTGAAGGTGGTGGGAAAACTTCTGCGCAAGGCGCTCGGCTTCCGGATGCTCATGGACATGATTTCGCTCGATCCCTCGCTCGTGAAGGGTTCGCACGGCACGTGTCCGGCGGATTCGCGTGAGTGGCCGGTGTTGATCGGGACGGGGAACGTCGCCGCCGGCGGCGAGGCGAGCGGGTCGATCGCGGCGACGGACGTGCACGGGCGGTTGATCGCGGCGTGCCTGACGTAGGGAAAATTGCGGTCCACTGACGGTTCGTGGTGGAGCGGATTGAGGTCAACGCGGGCCGCCGCGAACTCTTTTGGTTTCGCGGCAGAATCTCAGTTTTTGGACGCCGGCGCAAAGCCACGGGCCGGAACGCCCGTGTCGCGTGGCATGGCCTTGCCAGCTCAGGTCTGCGCACCAGAAAGCTCGGACCCCGTCCGTCCTCTTCGAGTCCTTTTCGAGTCGCGCCTCGACAAATCCCGGACGGGCTGCTCACGTCGGCATTCTCGCATGAGTCTCCGTTCCGTCACCCTCGCTGCCATTATTATGATTCTTCCCGAATCAGGGCGGCGGCGCGTGACTGCATAACTCAACCGAAAACAGTCACCACTCTTCGCAGCCCTGAGCATCACCGCTCAGGGCTTTTTGTTTTTCCAAATTCAACTGCGCCCATGAATACCGCCCAACTCCCGGCCCTCAGCCTCGCTGATGTCGTAGCCGCCCGCCGTCGTATCGCGCCCGGGCTTCGCCTCACGCCGTGCCTCATCGCACCGGCGCTGTCGGAGATTGTCGGCCTGGACCTCTGGCTAAAACGTGACGACCTCCAGCGCACCGGCTCCTTCAAAGAGCGCGGTGCGCGCCACGCCCTGCTCTGTCTTACCGCTGAGCAACGCGCTCTTGGGGTTGTCGCGGCCTCCGCTGGCAACCACGCCCTCGGCCTCGCCTATCACGGGGCGCAACTCGGCGTGCGCGTGACCGTCGTCATGCCCGTCACCGCGCCTGACGTGAAGATCACCCGTTGCCGTGGCCTCGGTGCCGAGGTCGTCTTGCACGGCGAAAACTTTGAGTCGGCCCACGACTACGCGCAGCAAATCGCGGCCGCCAAGGGCGCCACGCTCGTGCACCCATTCGATGACCTTAACGTCATCGCGGGCCAAGGGACGATGGCCCTCGAAATTCTCGAGCAGACGCCGCACCTCGACACGCTCATCATCCCGGTGGGCGGCGGCGGTTTGCTGGCCGGCACGCTTGCGGTGGTGAAATCGCTCCGGCCCGAGGTGCGGGTGATTGCCGTTGAGCCCGCGCACGCCGCTGGCTTTGTCGCCGCGTATCTGCACGGCGGACCCGCGCCCGCGGTCCTCGCGCCCACGCTCGCCGATGGTCTCGCCGTCTCGCGCGTGGGCGCACTCGCTTTCGCACTCGCCGCCCCGCTCGTCGACGACGTCGTGACCGTGACCGAAGCCGAAATTGCTGCCGCCATCGCGGTGCTCGCCCGACGTGCGGGCGTCGTCGCCGAAGGTGCCGGGGCGACGGCCTTCGCCGCCGTGCTCGCGGAAAAAATTTCTCCCCGCACGACCCGCACTGCGGTGTTGCCGATCTGCGGGCGCAACATCGATGCCCGCACTCACGAGCGCGTGGTCGCGAGTCAGCCGGAATGCTCGCACCCGCCTCGCATCGCATCCGCTGCCTGACGGAGCGGCGGTTTCCAACCGCCCGATGGAAACGCCTGGGCGACTGGAAAGCCGCCCGCCGTCACCGACGGCATTGACCGCGCCGCGTCATCGTTTGTGCTAGTGAACTTGCAAAATCCCAATCAGTCCCGCGACCGCCGCAGTCCCTCCGTGCCGGACTCTAATCGTGCTCCTGCTCCGAATCGCGGGCCCGGCCCTGCCCGCGGTCCCGCCTCCGGTCCCAATCGTGGCCCCGGCCCAGGGGCGAACCAAGGCCCCGCTCGTGACCGCAGCCGCGATCCCAACCGTGATCCCAACCGTGATCGTGCGCCCGCGCCCGCGTTCGCGCGCCCGACCGCTCCGGCCCCGGCCCCCAAAATCCCCGCGGTCCCACGCGAACTCGGCTGGCTCCCCGACTGCGTTTATACGGGAGATAAGTTCGAGAGCGGCCTCGCATTTTTCGTCGACGCCGCGGGCCGCATTACGCGTTTCTCGCGTGAGCCCGCCGATCTCGAAATGGCGAGACGCCTCCCGGGCCAGGCCGCCCTCCCGGGCCTCGTTAACGCGCACTCCCATGCCTGGCACCGTATTTTCCGGGGGCGCTTCGATTTGAAGCCGCACGCCGACCGCGACGCCCTCGGCAACTGGCGCGAGCTGCACGACAAAGTGCTCGCGAAGCTCAGCGACGAGGATGTTTACGACGCCGCACGTGAGGCCTTCATGGAAATGCTCCTCGCCGGCATCACGACGGTCGGCGAGTGCCACTTTCTCCATCATCAGCCCGATGGCACGCCCCTCCCCGAAGCCGGCGGGATCGCGCACGCCGTCCTCCGCGCCGCGCACGACGTTGGTATCCGCATTGCCCTGCTCAACGGTGCTTCGCTGCGCGCGGGTTTCGGCCAGCCGGTCGGTTCCGCCGCTCCCCGGGTCCGGAGCGCCTCGGTCGAGGCCTTCACGCGAGCGACGGATTTGTTATTTGCCCACGTTGAGAAAAATTTCCCTGGTGACGACGTGTGGGTCGGTGTCGCGCCGCACAGTCTCGGCGCGGTGCCGATCGATGCGCTCAAAGCGATTTCGGCCTACGCGCACGCGAAGCGTTGTCGCGTCCATCTCCAACTCGGCGAAACCGCCGCAGAGCACACGGCTTGCGTCGCCGAATACGGTCGCTCGCCCGCTGCGCTCCTCGCCGAGCACGGTCTCCTCGACAAACGCTTCACCGCCATCCACGGCGCCCACCTGAGCGACGATGATATTCGTGTCCTCGGCGCCGCGCGTGTGACGGTGTGTGCCTGTCCTGCCTCGGAAATGACCGCCGGCGAAGGGGCGTTTTCCACGGCGAAATTCCTCGCCGCCGGCGGAGTGCTCGCGCTCGGCACCGACGGGCAGCAGCAGACGAACCTGCTCGACGATGTCCGGCTGCTGGAGTTTCAACTGCGCAGCGACCGCAAACGCCCCGGGGCGTTTGCGGTCGACCTCGCTGCCGCGCTTTTCCAAGCCGCGACCGTCACCGGTGCCCGCAGCCTTGGAGCACCCGGCGGCGCGCTCGAAGTCGGTCGACCTGCGGATTTCTTCACCGTCAACGTCTACGATCCGTCCATCGTCGGCGCCGCGCCCGAGGGTTTGCTCGGCGCGGTGGTGTTCGCCGCCAATCCCCGCGCGATCCGCGAAGTGTGGGTCGGCGCGCGCCAACGCGTGAGCGGCTGGAAGCATCCGCTGCAAAGCACGGTCGTCGGACGATTCGCGGATTTGCAGAAAAAACTGTGGTCCAGTTGAGGCGTTGACCACGCCGCGCAATCGCTTCTCCTCCTCCGGATGTCCTCACCCGCTCTCCTCGTTCTCGCCGCCGGCATGGGCTCCCGGTACGGCGGTTTGAAACAGATCGACCCCGTTGGCCCGTCCGGCGAGACGGTGCTTGACTACGCGGTGTTCGATGCGATCCGCGCCGGTTTTGGCCGCGTGGTGTTCGTGATTCGTCGCGATTTCGAAGAATTGTTCCGCACGCAGATCGGCGCCCGTTACGCGGGAAAAATCGTGGTTGATTACGTTTTTCAATCGCTCGACGCCCTGCCGCCGGGCTTCACGCCGCAGGTCGGCCGCGAGAAACCTTGGGGCACCGGCCACGCCGTGTGGTGCGCGCGCGAGGCGGTCAAAGAAAACTTTGCGGTGATCAACGCCGATGATTTTTACGGTGCCGACTCGTTCAACCGCCTCGCGGCGTTTCTGAATGCTCCGCCCCCGGCGAGCATCGTGCGCGGCTACGATCCCATGTCGGGTCACAAAGCCCCGTCGCCCCTGCCGCTCTTCACCTCTGCTCCCGCCACAGAATTCGCCATCGTCGGTTTCCGTCTCGCGAATACCCTCTCGGAACACGGTGCTGTGTCCCGTGGGGTCTGCACCACCGACGCGGCCGGCCACCTCGCGAGCATCACGGAAACCCACGGGATCACGGCCGTCGATGTCGGGGTGGAGCCCGGCAAGAAATTTTCCGGCGATACCCTTGTTTCGATGAATTGCTGGGGCTTCACGCCTGCGCTCTTCGGCGGACTCGATCTCCAGTTCCGCGAGTTTCTTACCGCGCGCGGCGGTGAGCCGAAGTCGGAGTTCTATCTGCCCGGGGCCGTCTCGACGATGATTGCGCGCAGCGAGACGACCGTGCGCGTGTTGCCGACGGAGAGCGCGTGGTTTGGAATTACCTTCCGCGATGACAAGCCCCGCGTGCAATCCGCCCTCGCAGCACTCGTCGGTGCCGGGCTCTACCCGGCGCGTCTCTGGTAACGCCGAACGCGCCTTACTTGGTCGGCACTGGGGCCTTGCCCAACTGGTCCTTCACCAGATCGCGGTGCACGCGATTGCTGAGGCCGGCGAGGTGGAGGCGCATCGCCTCGACGATTCCGTTGGTGTCGCGTTTCTCGAGGAGTTTTCCGATTCGCCGGTGCGCATCGACGATGCCGTGCACCAGCGTCGCGAGCAGGGGATGGTCGCGACTCGTCGCCGCAATCCGCGTCTCGGGCAACCGGTAGAACACGTAGTTGCACTCGATCATCAACAGGTCGAAATCGTTGATGAATCTCTCATTCCCGCTCGCCTCGACCATCGTCTGGTGAAACTGCCAGTCGAGTTCCAGCCACCGCGGCGAGGGAGCGTTGGGCGCCTCGCGGTCCATCTCGTCGCAGATCAAGTCGAGCTGCACGAGATCGGTTGCGGTGCGATTGTGACACGCCGCGCGGGCGGCTGCGAGTTCGATGGCTTCGCGATACTCGTGCAAATGCGCGACCTCGGCCGGACCATAGTCGCGGAGGCGCAGCCCGCGGTTCACTTGGTCCTTCAAGAGAATTCCCTTGGAAACGAGTTTTTGCAGATCCTCGCGCACGGGGATGCGGCTCAGTTCCAATTTGGCCGCGAGGTCGCGTTCCACCAAACGGTCCCCGGGCAAAAACGCCTCGGAAAAAATCAGCCGCACGAGCTTCTGCAAGTTGGGCGGCGTGCGGTCGATCTTCGGTTCAAAAACCCGGCGACGTTTCGGCATGACGGCGAACTAAGCACGCTGGTGACGGTGTGGGAAGCCGCGAAATCAGCCCGGAATTCAAACTTTGGTATGCCAAGCCTCCGGTGGGCCCAATGCGTCTGGATTGGCACCGCGTCGCACTGACTCAAATCCAAAAAACGGGTTGACAACTGCCGCCCATGGAAAGTTTGGTATACCTAAAATGACCGTCGCCTGCCACGCTCCGATCGCGTTCGGGTTCGCTCCGGAATTTCCCCGCCCCCAGCCATGAATACCTATCGATCCACCGCCTTGCTTGCGTTCCTCACTCTCCTTGCGCCCGCGTTCACCCAATCCGCTCCGCCCGCCACGACCGCCGCAACGGCCGGCGAGATTGTGCAGTTGCGGGAATTCACCGTCGCGGGCGACAAAGACCTCGGCTACGCGACGACGAACGCCATCGGCGTCACGCGCACTAACACTGCGCTCATCGACACGCCGCAGGCTGTCACCGTGATCAACCAAGAGTTCCTCCGGGACGCTGCCGCCGGTGAAATCTACGACGTGCTCAAATATGTCAGCGGCGTCTCGATCGAATCCAACGTCGGCGACAGCGTGATGATCCGCGGCTACACGGTGCGCGGCCAATACACCGATGGCTTCGCCGATACGCAGACGCAGAGCCAAGCCGGCGCGGAGCCGTTTCTCTTCGAGCGGCTCGAGGTGCTGAAGGGCCCCTCCGCGCTCGTCTACGGCTCCCACGCCGCAGGCGGCGTGCTCAATCGCGTGCGCAAGAGTCCGCTCTGGAAAGCCGGCGGCAGCGGTGCCGTCACTCTCGGCAACCACGCGCAGCGCAAGGGAGAGTTCGACTACACCGCACCGCTCAACGACCAATTCGCGTATCGGCTGATTGCGGTCTATCGCGACGAAGATCTGACCAACGGCGTCGAGACGCGTCACTCGTGGTTCAAGCGCTGGAACCTCGACCCGATGGTCACGTGGCGCGTGAACTCCACCACGCAGGTAAAAGTGCTCGGCGAATTTATGCGCGAGCAGGGCTTCAAACATTTCGGCGACAACGCGCAACTCCAGCCCTTTGTGGTCAACGGTGCGACGACGTTCGGCCTGCTGCCGCGCGACTTTACGTTCTCCGATCCGCAGGCGCGCGCGGATAACAATAAGAAGGCGGGCCTCGCCGCAATCGAGTCGGCGCTCACGCCCGACTGGTCCATCCGTTTCGCCGGCTACTCGAACCACTGGCGCCACGAGGTGACCGATGTCCTGCCCTCCGGCATCCAGGCCAACAACCGGCTCATGGGCCGCACCGCGCGTTTCATCTCCAACGACGACACTGACTACACCCTCGCGCTCGACTCCGTTTATAATCTCCGCGTCGCCGCCTCGGATCATAAGTTCCTCGTGATCGGCCAGTATTTCAAATCGGACAACGACACTGCGACGATTACCGGCGACAACCCGCCCGCCCTCGACATTTATAATCCCGTTTACACGTTCACGGGGCTCGTCAATCCGCGCACGACCGCGAAGGCGAATAGCGTCGGCACCAACTCCAGCGCCTCCTTCCAAGATCACGCAAAATTTCTCGGGGATAAATTTCAGCTCGTCGCCGGCGCGCGCTACGACAAATACGCGTCGCACACCGACAACCGCCTCACGGGTGTGAGCGGGACCCGCAACGGGGGTGACAACTGGACCTACAAGTTCGGCGCCGTCGCGAAACCCGGTAAGTCTCTCTCGTTTTTCTACAACTATTCCGAGACGTATAACGCCAACTTTGGCGCCAATCCCGACGGTGCCACTTTTGTTCCTTCCACCGGTATTGTGAAAGAAGTCGGCCTCAAGAGCGCCCTCCGCGAGGGCCGGATTACCAGCACGCTCTCCTATTTCGACCTCCAGTTGCAGCAAATCGTCGGCCTCGATCCCGACCCGGCCCGTGCCAGTGCGGGTTATCGCGTGCAGCAAGACCGCCAGACCACCAAGGGCGTCGAAGCCGATGTCGTCTTGAATCTCGTCCCCGGCTGGGATCTCACCCTCGCGGCCTCGACGATCAACATCACGCTCCCCACGAAACTCCTCCCGCGTAACACGCCGGAAAAAACCGCCTCCGTATGGTCGCGCTACAAGTTCACTGCGGGCGCGCTCAAAGGTTTCACCGTCGGCGGCGGCTGGAGCTGGCAGGGCCGTTCGGCCGCAGAGCCGGCGAATCAGATCTTCTTTTCCTCCTTCGGAACCTTCGATGCTTTTGCCCAATTCACGTGGAAGAGCTACCGCTTCAGTCTCAACGGGTCGAATCTCGCCGATGAATGGTATCTCAAGCGCAGCGCGAACCGGAACATTTTCTGGGCCGGCTCCGAGCGACTGATCAAGTTTAAGGTCGCCCGCTCATTCTGATTTTTCGCAGGCCTGCTAGCCGGCGATTCCCCCTAGTTCTCCCAACGATGCGCACACTCATTCGCCCGCCAGCGGACTCCTGCCTCGAACTTTGCCGACTATGATCACCCGCCGTCTGCTTTCGCGTCTCGTTCTTTCGTTGTTCGCCAGCGCCGCGGTCGTCTGTCCCGCCTCCGCCCAATCCGTCGCCACCGGTGTTATCGAGGGTCGCGTCGCGAACTCCGCCGCCGGCCTTTTCCTCAAACAGGTGCGGATTACCGTCGAGGGCACCGCGCTGGAAACGTTGACCAACGAGGCTGGCGATTTCCGCGTCATCGGCGTGCCGGCGGGCGCTGCCGCGTTGCGCGCCTCGGTCGCCGGCTTCGCGTCGCAGACCGCCCGCGTGAGCGTCGCCGCCGGCCAGACCGCGCGCCATGATTTCGACCTCGGTGCGAGCGATGCGCCGGCCACCTCCACCGCGCACCAGCGCGCCGAGGTCGTGACACTCGACGCGTTCACCGTCGCCGAGCGCGAGTTGAGCGCGCAGGCCGCCGCGCTCCAAGAGCAGCGCACCGCGCCGAACCTCAAAAACGTGGTCGCCTTCGAGGAGTTCGGCGACCTTGGCGACGGCAACCCGGGCGAGTTTTTGAAGTTCGTGCCCGGTATTCAAGTCGCCATGTCCCCCGCGATTCCCAGCGAGGTCACCCTGCGTGGCATGCCGAGCAGTGGCACGCTGCTCATGGTCGACGGCGTCGAACTCTCCAGTGATGGCCCCGCCGGCCGCGGCGCGAGCTTCACCGCGTCCAACGTCGCCAACATGGATCGCATTGAGATCACGAAAGTCCCCACGCCCGACATGCCGGCCAACGCGGTCGGTGGCATGATCAACGTCGTGGGCAAGAGCGGTTTCGCGCGCCGCGATCCCCAGTTCACCTACAGCGTCTTCGGCCTGCTCACGACCCAGGAGCCGCTCGCCAAGCTCGGCCGCGAACTCTTCCGCGGCGGCAGCGCCGATAAATCCACCGGGGGCCCGCACCTCAAGCCAGGTTTCGAACTCAACTACATCCGGCCCGTCAACCGCACCCTCGCGCTCTCGCTCAGCGTCGGCCACAACGTCCGCTGGGAGGACAAAGACAATCTCGCGCCGACGTGGAATCGCGTCGCGCTCGTCCAGACCCAGAGCCAGGTCGCCGCGCAGATCGCCGCACGCGAGCGCACCGTTCTCTCACTGCGCGCCGATTGGCGCCCGCTCCCGGCGCACACGTTTTTTGCCAGCGCCTCGTTCACGAACGACAACGTCTCCTCGCGCATCTACACGGCCACGCAGGCCTACGGCGCCGGCGCGACTGGCGGCGAGCACTTCACGCAGGGCGCCGCGACCGGCGTCGGCACCGTCACGCTCGGCACGACCTATCGCGAGCAACTCAAGGATACCGGCGCGCTCTCGCTCGGCCACCGGTTCGAGGATCGCGGTTGGAAAATAGCGACCACGCTTGCCCGCTCCCAGTCGCGCCGCCGCACGCTCAGCGCCGGGGATGGTCACGAGTATTTCGGCACCACCAGCGCCACGATTCCGAACCTCATCCTCCGCGCCGATGGCTACGGCGGCGAACGCTTTGGCACGCCCCCGGTCGTGCGCGGCACGAGCCGCACCGGCCAGCCCGTCGCGATCAACGACGGCCGCCTCTACTCGCTCAACACCGCGACTTCGCCCCAGGAGCCACTGATGACGAACGCGCTCACCACGCTGAAGCTCCACGCGAGCCGCGACCTCGGCCTGCCGTTCACCGCGCGCCTCATGGCCGGCGTCGATGTCTCGCGCAACGAACGCGACCTCCGCGTCGAGACCAGCACGTGGAATTTTCGCCCCACCTTTGCGGCCGGCTCCCCCGAGCGCCTCGCCGGCAGTTACGATCTCATCAATTATTCCTACTCCGCGCAGCGCTCCTTCGCCAATGGCGAAAGCTTCCAGTGGATCGACCCACGCAAGGTCTACGATCTCTACAAGGCGCAGCCGTCCTACTTCGTGCTCAACGAAGCCGCCTACCACATTTCGCGCGTGAACGGCTCGCAGAAACTCGCAGAGACCGTCTCGGCCGGCTTCCTCCGCACCGACCTGAAATTTTTCGACAACCGCCTCTGGCTCGTCGCCGGCGCGCGCTACGAACGCACCGACGCCGAGGGCACCGGCGGCCTCAACGACATCCGCGCCACCTACCAGCAGGACGCGCAGGGCAACCTGATCCGCAACGCCGCTGGTCAGCCGATCCGCGTCTCCACCGACGCGCTCGCCATCGCCCGTCTGCAATACCGTGAGCGCGCCGCCTTTGCGAAAAAACATTACGGCGATCTCTACCCGAGTATGAACGCCAGCTACTCGTTCACCGAAAACTTCGTCGCCCGCGCCGCCTACGCCGCGACCATCGGCCGTCCCAACCTCAACTTCATCATTCCCTCACGTTCCATCACCGATCCCGCTGCGGACGAGGCCACGCGCGTGATCACCACCACCAACGCCGCGCTCCAGCCCTGGACCGCCGACAACTACGATCTCAGCTTCGAGTCCTACTCCGTGAAAGGCGCCACGCTCTCCGCGAGCCTCTTCCGCAAAAACATCACCGGATTTTTCGTTTCCACGCGCACCGACGCCACTCTCCCGCTCCTCGCCGAGATGGGTCTCTCCGACGACTACCTCGATTACGATGTGATCACCCGGAGCAACTCCGCCAACTCCGTCCGCACCGACGGCATCGAGTGGAGCTGGCGCCAGTCGCTCAAGCCCTTCGCTGCGCTGCCCAAGTGGTCGCGCGGCCTGCAAGTGTGGGTCAACGGCACTCACCTCCGCATCGGCGGCTCCGGCGCGGATGAGTTCTCCGGCTACTCCCCGCGTATCCTGAATTGGGGTGCGAGTTACGCCTCCGCGAAATTTCTCCTGCGCTACAACGTCTCACGCATCGGCCGCCAACGCGCCTCGCTCGCGACGGTGAGTCCCACGGTTCCGGCCGGCACCTACGACGCGCAGGACACCCGGATGGTGCAGGACGCCAACGTCGAGTATCGCTTCCACCGTAAATTTGCCCTCTACGCGTCCGTCCGCAATCTCGCCAACGAGCCGCGCCCGCTCATCACCTACTCGCCCAACGCGCCGGCTTACACGCGCGCCCGCACCTACAATTTCTATGGCGCACTCTGGACGATGGGCGTGAAGGGGACGTTCTAGAGCAGAGTAGAATTGCCGGAGCGGCACACCGCGATGGGCCGGTGGCTTCTTCGGTCGCTTATACCAACGTCATTTGAGTTTTTGACTGCCGGTAGCTGCGAGCGTGAGCGAGTGGTGTTTCGACTATCGGCCAAATATTACGAGACGTTGGTCTTACTCCTCTGCTTGTCCGTGTGCCGTGGAGTTGGCGCGTTCGATATCGCGCGTGATCCAGTGGCGGTAGGCATAAACCAATACGCCGCCGGCGATCACGAAGAGCAGCGAGATGCCGGCGAAAATTGCGTTGAGGCCGAAGGTGCTTTTGAGCACGCCCGCAAGCAACACGCCCACGCCGCCCGCGGCGGTCGCACACGTGTTCATGATTCCGATGGCCGTGGACCGAAATTGCACGGGGATGATCTCGCAGAGCGTCGGGTTTTCGTTGGCCTGACCGAGTCCGCGAAACAGCGAAAAAGCCGAGACGGCGAGGGTGACGGTCGCGAAGCTTGGGCCGATCAAAAACAGCAGGAGAAACGGTGCCGCCGCGAGATAGCTAAAACCTTGCACCAGCATCCGGTGTTTGACGCCGCGCGCGGCCACCCGGTCCGAGATCCAGCCACCGAGCCCCAGGCCCAGCATCGTGGAAATTTGCAGCATAAACGTGCCGGCGAATCCGGCGGCACCGAGCGATAGGTCAAAGGCTTCGCGGAAATAGAGCGGCAGCCAGTTAAAGAAAACCCAAATGCCGACGCCGGCCAACATGGCCTTGGCCAGCAGCACATGATACGACGGCACGCCGAGGAGGTAGCGTGCGGCTTCGGCAAAGGAAGCGCGCGGCGCAGCGGCTGCCGCGGAAGCGATGGCCGCCGGGCCATCAGTCACAAAATATTTCGCCGACAACGCGAGTGCGATGCCGGCGAGGCCGAGCACCCAGACGCCGGCGCGCCAGCCAAAGTGTTCGGCCAGGTAGCCGGCGCACGCTCCCCCGACGACCACGCCGAAATTCAGTCCGAGTGAGTGGATGCTCATCGCGCGGCCCCGCGTCTCCGGGCCGTGGTGATCGGCGAGCAGCGCCGTGGCGGCCGGCAAGTAGAGGCATTCCGCAAGGCCGAGGCCGAGCCGCAGGAGAACGAGGGCAAGAAAGCCGTTCGCGGCACCCATGAGCGCGGTCACGGCGCTCCAGATGGCCAAACTCCACACGACGAGCGCACGCCGCGACCAGCGGTCGGCCAACACGCCCGCGAGCGGCGAACCGAGCGCGTAGCCCCAGAGAAAAAGCGAGCCGAGCAAACCGAGTTGCACATCGGTGAGCGCAAATTCTGTGCGCAGCGCCGGCAGCACCGAGGACAGCGCGGAGCGGTCGGCGTAGTTGAGCGCGGCAGCGCAGGCGAGAAACGCCACGACGCGCCAACGAGCCTCGGTCCAGCGCGGCGGGTGCGTCATGGTGTGACGCCTCTGTTTTCACCGGGCCAGCGCCACACCGTTGCCGCGCGCCCGCGTGGCTTGTCCTCTCCGCCGAGCAGCAACGCGCCGCCGTGTCCGTCGGGAATCATCGCCCCAGCAATCCGCGGCGCGGGCAGGGTTGGCTGGGGCGTCAGCGAGCGGTCGCGCGCGTCGTAGATCCATGCGCGTGCGTCGATCGCGCCGGCCGTCTCATGGTTGGAAAATCCACCGGCGAGCAGTGCGCGATGGGTCTCGAGGGGGGCTCCCGACAATCCGCGGGGCAGGCGGGTGGCCAGTCCAAGCCGCGAGGTTCGCCAGCGCTCGGTGCGTGGGGAGAATATCCATACGTCCTCCGGTGGTTCGAGGCGCTTGGTCGTGGCCGACCACCCGCCGCCGGGCAGGACGTGCAGTTCGCCGCCCAGACTGAGTACGAGCGGATTGATCATCGCGGGACCTGGGTTGCGCAGCACCCGCAGGGTCTGCGTGGCGAGGTCGATTCGCCACACTGTTGCGCGGGCCCCGGACAAATCCGTTTCGTCCGGGGCGCCGCCCACGACCCACAGCGCACCGTCGAGCACGGCGGCCCCGCAATACGCGCGCGGCTCGGGGAGCGTGGAGACGGTTTGCACGCGACCCGTGGTGAGATCGATTCGCCGCACCGCGCGCGACGGGCCGCTGCGCTCGAGCCCGCCGGCGAGCCACAGCGACTCGCCGTCGCTTGCCCAACCGCCGTGCGCAAATCCGCCCGGGAGCTGCGCCAGATTTTTCCAGCCGCCCGGCTGGGTCGGATCGCTCCGCTGCACCGCATCGTCGATGTGTTTTTCATTTCCGGACCAATAACTGCCACCGGCGACGATCATCGCGCCGGCCTGGATCGCGGCGGCATGTCCCGCGATGGCGCGCGGGAGCGGCGGCTCGTCTTGCCAGCCCGGCCCACCGGGCAGTGACGGCAGAGCTGCGAGGACGAGCGCCACGATGAGAGCGGTCCGCTTCACGAGGTCGCAGTCGCGAGCGTCGGCGCGAGGTGCCGTTGCATAAAATCGTCGATCAGCTGCTCGAACGCGGGTGCAAACGTCACGCCGGGGAGCGCGCCGGCGGCGGTCGCGATCACGCCACGGCGTTGCAGCGGGAGCTTCATCGTGTGGAGGAAGTGCGCGAAGGATTGTTTGATCTCGGGTCGCA